>JAZJZV010000069.1:1242-20327 GCA_040389485.1 Chlamydiota bacterium | reverse complement strand
CAGTACTATGGGATGTGCAATTTTCAATTCCCGAAGGCAAGCTTGTCGGCGTGATCGGACCCAATGGCGCCGGCAAGAGCACTTTGCTCAAGGCTCTACTTGGAATGGTTAAGCCGCTCTCGGGCAAAGTGGAGTTTTTTGGCCAACCGCTGAAAAAAGTATTAGACCGCGTTGCTTATGTGCCGCAGAGGAACTCGGTGGATTGGGATTTTCCGATCACAGCCTTTGAAGTGGTTTTAATGGGACGCTATGGGAAGATGGGATGCTTGAAAAGACCCAAGGCGGCAGACAAAGAGGCTGCCGAACATGCGCTTGAGCTCGTTGGAATGCTTCCCTTCGCCAAACGGCAAATTAGCCAGTTATCGGGGGGGCAGCAGCAGCGCCTCTTTATTGCGCGCGCACTCCTACAAGATGCTGATCTCTATCTCATGGATGAACCCTTCGCTGGAGTCGACATGGCAACAGAAAAGGCGATCATCGCGTTGCTAGATAAGCTGAAAAGCAAGGGCAAGACGCTGCTCGTCGTCCATCACGATTTGACAACAGTAGATGCCTATTTCGATTGGGTGATCATGCTCAACACTTGTCTCATTGCGTGCGGATCTGTCGCCGATGTTTATCACCAGGAATCCATTTTAAAAACATATGGGCGTAGTGCGACCCTGCTCGAAGAAGCAGCGAAGCTCGCCCAGGATAAGACGACGGGGATGAAGTGATTCTCTCCTCCTTTTGGCATTATTTTACCGATCCCGTACTGCAAGCGCCGACTCTGGGAAGCATGCTCATGTGCCTCTCTTCTGCGCTTGTGGGGGTGATTGTCTTTTTGCGCAAGCGCTCCTTACTTGGGGAGGCGCTCTCTCATGCTGCTTATCCCGGAGTCGTTCTCAGCGTGCTATTCATGGCGCTCTTTTCCCCGAATGATTCTGAGCTTTTGGCAGTCGCCATTCTGATCGGGGCGTCTCTCACTTCGATTCTGGGACTCTGGGTCATCGAGAAAATGGAGAGAAAACTTTGCGTTAAAAGCGATGCGGCCCTCTGCTTTGTGCTTTCAGTATTTTTCGGGTTTGGAGTGCTTGTTGCCAGCCGAATCCAGTTCACCCATGCCTATTTCTACAAAAACGCTCAGATTTTTCTGTATGGACAAGCGGCGACGATGACCAATATCCACATCGTTCTATATGCCGCACTTGCTTGTGTCGTGATCGCGACTCTTTTTGTCTTTTTCAGGCAAATCGGGATGGCGATTTTCGATCGCGATTTTGCGCGCAGCGTGGGTGTTTCCACTCGCCTTCTTGACGCGCTGCTCTTTGTCCTGCTCGTTTTAGCCATTGTCATCGGTATCCGCAGTGTGGGCGTCGTCTTAATGGCGGGGATGTTGATTGCTCCCGCCGTTGCCGCAAGGCAACTCACTCACCGCCTAGGACTCGTTTTTCTGTACGCTGCAATTGTCGGCGCTCTCAGTGGTTTTTTTGGCAACTACCTCTCTGTTGAGCTTCCCCAGTGGGGCTGGGGCTGGAAGTTTTCGTTGCCGACTGGACCTATGATCTTGCTGTGTGCTTCGACTTTTTGTTTTGCCTCTCTTCTTTTGGCTCCTCAAAATGGCCTGCTAAGTCGGTGGATGCGGGCAGCGGCTTTTAGGCGTCAATGCAGCCGGGAAAATCTGCTCAAGCTCCTCTGGCGCTGCGGTGAAGGGGAAACTGTTTCGCGCGCGATGCTTGCCAAAAGACAAACGCTCTCTTCTCTTAGACTGTTCCTGCTACTCATGAGGCTAGAGCATGATGGTTGGATTCAAAAACAAAAGGGCGGCGCTCTTTCTCTGACAAAAGAGGGGTGGCAGCGCGCCTCTCGCATCGTGCGTTTGCACCGCTTATGGGAAGCCTATCTCGTCCACATCGGACAGGGGCTGGAAAAGGTGCACAAGAGCGCGGAGGAGATGGAACACATCCTCACTCCTGAGCTTGAAAAAGCACTCTCTGAACTTTTAGGAGATCCCAAGCACGACCCCCACCTTCAACCGATTCCTCCCCGAGAGAGGTTGTGATGAACCCCTATTTTGGAAAAAACATCCTTCAATTCCTCATTCTCTTTTTCGAGCGGATGGCATTGCTCCTCACAGGAAGACTTTCGATTCAGGAGCTTGCGACAGATGAAGTGCAGGTCCTCGTCCTCTCTTTGGTGGCCATTGCCTCCAGCCTCATCGGGACATTCCTCGTCCTTAAAAAGCTCACCATGCTGGCCAATTCCCTCTCGCACACCGTCCTTCTCGGGATTGTCGTTGCCTATTTGGTTCTGATTCCCTTCTTGAGCTCGGAAGAGGTGCATGCGCATGCGATCAGTGTCACTGTGTTGCTTGTCGCTTCTTTGATCACAGGTCTCATCACTACGATCCTCACACAAGCTCTCGTCCACGTTCTCAAACTGCAAGAAGATGCGAGCATTGGACTTGTCTTCACCACTCTCTTTGCTCTCGGCGTTGTCTTGGTGACCGTGTTCACGCGCAATACCCATTTGGGAATCGAGGCGATCATGGGGAATGTCGATGCACTGCATCTTCACGATCTCAAACTGATTTTGGGGATTGCCCTTCTCAACTGCGTTGCGGTAACGCTCTTCTTTAAAGAATTTAAGATCATCACCTTTGACCCCTCGTTCGCCGACTCGATCGGGTTTTCCCAGAAGCTTTTCACCTATTTGCTCATGGTGCTCACCTCTGCGACTGTCATCGGGGCTTTCCGCGCTGTCGGAGTGCTCCTCGTCCTCGCATTTTTAGTCGGTCCACCACTCACAGCGCGCCTGATGACCCACCAACTGAAAAAAGTGCTTCTCTACGCCTGCGCTATCGGCGTGGGAGCATCACTCCTCAGCGTTGCCACCGCCAGACACCTCCTCTCCGTCCACCATTTCCCCATCTCCACCTCTGGCCTCGCCGCCACAGTTCTTGGAGTCGTGTATCTTTTTGTAGTTTTGGTTCGGAGCATAAGAACCAAAATGGTAATGAAAGCCGACTAAAGACATGTCGGATGAAAGATTCATCAGAGTTGAATGAAGGCTTCAATAGACATGTCGGATGGCGCGTCCAAAGGCGCGCCTCCCGCGACCTCGTTGAGACTCATCTGGCTGTGCCAAATCGCGTGCTCGGAAGGGGGCCGTGCAAAGCACTGATCGCCCCCCGCCCTTCGGGCTTTTCTGCGCTGCGATTTTGCTGTGCCATCTGAGTCCATCGGCTGCTCGCGCGCTCACTTCCCACCCCTAAAGTGGTGGGCCCCTACTCACGTCGGCTCGCAGAGCCCATTTTTGAAGAAGACCATCGCCCCTTTCCGCTTTCGACAATTTCCATAGCTTTTAGATAGATATGACGATTGTTAGTGGAATAAGGTTTTGGATTGCATTTAAGATTGGTTCTGCGAGCCGACGCGAGGAGGGACCCGCCCCTTTAGGGGTGGGAAGTGAGCGCACGAGCAGCCGATGGACTCAGATGGCAAAGCAAAATTGCAGCGCAGGAAAGCCCGAAGGGCGGGGGGCGATCAGTGCTTTGCACGGCCCCCTTCCGAGCACGCGATTTGGCACAGCCAGATGAGTCTCAAAGGGGCCAGCGGGGGATTAGGACGCGCAGTGCCAGATCCCCGACATGTGTATGGGCAGCCTTATTCCAACTCTGATGAATCTTTCATCCGACATGTCTTGAGTCGGCTTATAAACTGCAATCAATCCTCTTTCTGAAGGGGACTGTTCTTGACTTTGGCGGGAGTGGGGTGGTATCTTTTGTCTTCTGAATTGCGGATCTGGTAATGGGTAAAAAAATTTCTATTTTGGGGAGCACGGGCTCCATTGGGGAAAACACGCTCAATGTCGTGAGGCATTTGGGTGGTGAACTGCAAGTGGTTGCGATCGCAGCCAAGTCGAACATCGACGCTTTGGAAAAGCAGGCCCGCGAATTTTCTCCCGAGATCATCGCCGTTTACGACAAAGAGAAAGCGCTCGTTTTGCAGAAGCGGTTGCCTCATTGCAAAGACGTCGGAGGGCTGGAAGGGCTCATTGAAGCGGCTTGCGTGTCGAGTGCAGATGTCGTCGTCTCCGCAATGTCGGGCAGTTTGGGGATTGCCCCGACGCTTGAAGCTGTAGAAAGTGGTAAGACGATCGCACTTGCGAATAAGGAAGTGCTCGTGATTGCAGGGGAGTGGGTGATGCAGCGCGCGCGGGAGAGGGGAGTCCAGATCATCCCTATCGACAGCGAACATAGCGCTCTTTTTCAGTGCATGGATAACCATCCGAAAGAAGATGTACGTCGCATGATCCTCACTGCATCCGGAGGACCTTTTCTTCGCTTGCCGCAAGAGAATCTGGAGTCTGTGACTTTGGAACAAGCTCTCGCTCATCCGAACTGGTCCATGGGTCCGAAGGTCACCATCGATTGCTCGACATTGATGAATAAAGGGCTCGAGGTAATCGAGGCTCACCATCTCTTTGGCATTCCAGTGGAGAAGATCGAAGTGGTCATTCATCCGCAAAGCGTGATTCACAGCATGGTCGAGTGGGTTGATGGATCTATCATGGCGCAAATGTCGGCGCCAAATATGATTATCCCCATTCAATATGCACTGACTTATCCTGAGCGCCGACAGGGAATTCTCCCTCCGTTTGATTTTCGAAAATTCTCCAAACTCGAATTTGCAGAGGCCAATCTTCAGCAGTTCGTCTGTTTGGATTTGGCATTCCAAGCAATTCGTTGGGGAGGAAATGCTCCCTGCTATTTAAATGCGGCAAATGAAGTGCTCGTCGACCGCTTTGTCCAGGGACAGATTCGTTGGGTGGACATCCCGCGCAAACTGGAAAAACTCTTTTCCGCATTCTCTCCGGAAAAGTACTTGAATTTAGACAATATTCGTGCAACCGACGCCATGGCTCGCGAGCACGCCCTTAAGGAATAACTATGATCTTTAGCATTCTCTACATCGTCCTCGCTGCGATCGGACTGGGGTTTTTGATCTTTATCCACGAACTTGGCCACTATTGGATGGCTCGTAGAGAAAAAATGACGGTCGAAGTCTTTTCCATCGGTTTCGGCAAACCACTTTACACTTGGGAATACCAGGGAGTGAAGTGGCAATTCTGCATGCTGCCCTTTGGAGGGTATGTGCGGATTGCGGGAATGGAAAAAAAAGGCGCTCTCGAACCGTATGAAATTGCCGATGGATTTTACGGAAAAAAACCGCTCGCGCGCATCAAAGTGGCTATTTTAGGCCCGCTCGTGAATATCGTCTTTGCGTTTGTGGCTTTCTGTTTACTTTTTGTGACAGGCGGAAGAGAAAAACCCTTTTCTGAGTTCACCCATCTGATCGGCTGGGTCGATCCCGCTTCTTCCCTCTACCATATGGATGTGCGTCCGGGAGATGAGCTCCTGAGCGTCAATGGTAAACCTCTTCGCCAGTTTCAGGACTTGCTCTACGCGGCTGTTCTGGATGATGGTCCTCTCAAGCTCACCGGATCGGAAATTGACTATTTTTCAGACGCAAAAAAACCGTTTACTTATGAGTTTCCCTTTACCAAAGAGACATCGACTAATGAGAGAATTCAAGGTATTTGGGGATCGATGGGACCTGCCTCCTATCTGATTTACAACCGCAAGGCTGGGCCTGCTGGAGGCTCTCCTATAGACACTAGTGGAATCAGCTACGGGGACCGCATTATCTGCGTCGATGGAGATGTCGTTTTCTCCAGAGAACAGCTCGTGGCTACAGTCAATCAATCCAAGGCTCTTCTCACGGTAAAACGGGGAGACCAGCTGATGGTTGTGAAGGTTCCCCGTCTAAAAGTCTCTGACTTGCGAATTACTCCCGCCCAAAGGGCAGAGCTCGAAGATTGGCAGCACGAGGCGGTGGTCAAGGCGAAGCTCTCCGATTTATTCTTTATCCCTTATGATCTCTCCGTCAGTTGTACGGTGGAAAATGCGCTTTCTTACCTCAATGAAGAAGCGGTGGAGCAGACTTCCCATTCCATCGTTCGCTCTGCATTAGAAGTTCCTTTGCAAGTGGGTGATCAGATCGTTGCAGTCGATGGCATTGCAGTCACTTCATCCTACGCGTTGCTCAAACACCTTCAGACGCGCGTTGTCCAAGTCATTGTAAAGAAAGAGGATCTTTCAGCCCCTCTTTCCTGGAAAGAGGCGGATAAAGCCTTTGTAGCCGATATTCAGTGGAAAGACTTAAGCGCGATGATTCAGTCCATCGGTACTGCGAGCCCTATTAAAGAGCTGGGTGGACTCAAAATGCTCGACCCCATCACTCCTAAGCCGCGTAGCGAGTTTCCCTTCCCTCAAGAAGTTAAAGAGCGCTATGCCAAGGGGTTTGAGAAACAAAGAGCCGCTATTGAAAAAATCGAAGATCCAGAGCAGCGCGAGATGGCGCTCAAATTCCTCGATGAGGCAGAGAATCAGCTCATGCTTGGCATCGTCCCAGCCGACAGGAAAGTCATCTACAACCCAGGTCCCGTAGCGCTGTTTTGCAGCGTCTTTCACGAGACGTGGAGAACCTTAATGGCCCTCTTCTCAGGCAGCGTCAGCCCCAAGTACATGCAAGGGCCTGTAGGAATCGTCCAAGTGATGCAGCACAGCTGGAGCGTGGGGTTCAAAGAGGCCCTCTTCTGGCTGGGCATGATCAGTCTAAATTTGGGAGTCTTGAACTTGATGCCCATTCCCGTTCTCGACGGCGGACACATCTGCTTTTCAGTTTGGGAGTGGATCACAAAGAAACCGATTAAGGCTAAGACGATGGAAAGACTCATTATTCCCTTCGTCATCCTCATGGTCTCGCTCTTTGTGTATTTGACCTACCACGACCTGATGAGACTATTCTCACGCTTTTTCTAGGGGAACACTGACAAACGCAAAGCCGCTTGAGGTCTTTGCGTTTTCTCCGATTTCATGCAGGTCCTAGACTTCGAGCTCAGTGATGAGCAGTCCGAGGATATCTCTACTAGGATCTTTCTTTCTTAGCTCTGAGAGATAAGCTGCATGGTCTTTCATGGTAGCCTCTCCAAAACTGGGGTCGATCTCCTGATAGATCTTCTGTTTCCACTCAGCGGGGATATTGAGCTGATGGAAAGCGATTGTCAGCTGTTCATTATTATACCCGCAATCGAGTAATTGGCTGTAAGCGCGCAGTTGTTGCGCGATCCGTCTATTTTCCATTTTCTGCAGCTCAGCTGCCATTTCTGGCACCTCATGAGCACAGCTGCGAATGTTTGCAATGGTATATTTTTGCTCGTACATCTGGAGCATTTGCGCGAGTAGGTGTGAGGGCGTTTCTGTATGCCACGCGAGGGGATATGTGACGAGTTTGAGAATGTTCGGATTCTCTTGCAACTTTTGCTTCCCGTATTCGAAAGTGGTGGGCATCAGATCGTGAAGCCATACGAAAAACTCGAATTGGTGGCAGATAGCAGGTTCGATGAGACTGAGGGTCTGCAGCGCAGTGTGCAGCTGAGGGCCTTCAAGGAATTGCATCGCCTTCAGGTTCTCGATAATCGCACCCAGTTTTTCGAGTTCTGCGTCCTGCGGAGGAGTGTGCACTGCCAAGGGAGCTGGAGTCATTATCGGCTCTGGAAGCGGAGGCAAGGGAGCGCTGCTTATTGGTGGGAAGTTTGGCGCAGGTGGCACGCTGGAAGAGGGTTCAGCCGTTTGAGTGGAATCGGGCACCAAACTGTACTGGTGGATCGTGCTCTGTTGTAAAACGACACGCATCCAGGAATCTTGCATTTCATTGACCTTAGAATCGTTGAACTCGTACCATCTTCCTCCCATCTTTCGATAGCAGAGCCAGTGTCCGCTATTGAGTTCACTACCTCTATGGAAGATCACAGAGGTAAGTTCATACATCAGTGTTTTTCCCAATGTTGTCGCGTGGGGCGGAAGAAGTAAAGTCGGAGGGATATCGATTTGATGTTGGACTTTGCCAACTGTTCCGTCCATCTTCCAGCCGAAACGTTTGAGCGTCAAGATGAGTTGCTCTGGAGCAGACTGAAGCTGTTGATTATCTTGAGTGGGAACAAACTTTTGAAGCGCATTATCGCCGACGATGTAGGTTGTTAGTTCAGATCCACTCACTTGTGTGGAGTTGAAAAAGTTGTCCATGAGTTGATTGAAAGTGATGCCTGGGGGGTAAGTCCCAAGGTCGAGGAGAATCTGGAATTCAATTTCTGTCTTGGAAATTTGGTTGTGGACGAGTTCAGAATACCCATCAATGTTCGGCGCATGGTAGGGCTGTCCAACGGGAATGAATTGACGTGTTGATCTCAAATTGAAGAAAAAGGAGGGATAATTTCCCTGAGAGACCCCTTCACCCTCGAGAATGTCGGCATAACGCGCAAGTAAGAATCCCAAAGCTTCTCCGGCGTCTTCTTGTTTCCAAGGTTCATGGGAAAACACGGGTTGAAAAGTCACTGGATCTTTAAAGAGTTCGTGAAAAGCGATGCGCACGTTTTGAGAGACTTCAGCGGGAACTGGAACGGATCGTTGCTCGGTCATTTGTTGGATAAAGCAAGTTTCATATGCCTCTAGAGCGGCTTTGAGCGCGTTTGCATGCCAAACGCGGAGAGGATCTTGCGAGTAGAAACGGGCAATTGTTTCGTAAGCCAGTCTCAGGTTGGGTTCCTGAATAATCATTTGCAAGAGGGCGTTAATCCAGCAATTGGCGGATGAATTTTCAAACCCTACACCCATGTCTAGAGGGGCTGCTGCCGCGGTAGTGAGCGATGGGGCAGGACTCGTCATGGTGTGAAAATTTGGAGAGAGAGTCACTCTTTGAGGGCGGATGGAGGAGGGAGGCGGCGCTTTGACGGGACTGGGAGGAAAACACCTTTTCCTCAGACGAGCAAACATCCCCCCGATAGATAGAGCAGAAGAAGGCTTGGGTACTGGGAGATCGACAGGAGGCAATGAGGGGGAGGGTGGGGGGCTGGAGCTGCCTGATTGTGCGGCCATCTTTTGATAAACGGCTTGGATTTTCCTCGACATGTCTTGAACGAGTTCCACTTGACCGGGGAAGTTGCTATCTTCAGATCTTTTGCCTCTCACTCGATCTAAGTGCGGGGTGACGCTATAGTGGCCGACTTCGTTTCGTATTGCGCTCAGGGTGACGTGACTTTCCCCGAGCTGGGTAGGATCGGTCGCCTCCATCGAAGCTTGGTAGAGAGCTTCAAAGCGAAGCCTGCTCTCGGCTGTAATCGCAGTAAAAGATTCTGTCAAGTTTGCCATACACACCCTGTCTATAACGCGTTGATTATTAGTAATGGGCGATTTCCATGCAATGAGTGTTTAGTCGATTAAGTATATAATGTCGCAGGATGGAATAGCCCTTCTCGCTTATTATATAGATAAATCGACTTATTTTAAATGGAGTTACTTTTTTATTTTTAGTAAACTAAACTGTGTTAATTAAATAATTTAATTTATATTTAGTTCGGCGAGCGCTAGGAAAAATGCGCATCAAAATTTGATTTTTGGCAGAAATGGCGCCTTATAAAAAAAAGCCCCTGGCGTTTCCACCAGGGGCCTTTTTTGGACGCTTAGTCCTTCTTGTCATCATCGGTGAGGATTTCAACCTCAGCCTCTTCGATGTCAGGCTGGCTCTTAGCGCCGGCATTGCCCTGCGGGGATGCTTGGTGGGGTGACTGCTGGGCACCTGCCTGTTGCATCGCCTCGCCGATCTTTTGCATATGGGTGTTTAGATCGTCGAGCGCTGACTTGATCACAGTGGCATCGTCTTGCTCAAGCGCCTTTTTGAGTCCGTCGATTTTGCTTTGTACGGTATCAACGACCTCTTTCGGGAGCTTGTCTTTGTGCTCATCGACCGCTTTCTGAGCGCGGAAGACGAGGGAATCTGCTTCGTTGCGCAGTTCCACTTGCTCTTTGCGCTTCTTGTCCTCTTCCATGTTCTCTTCGGCGTCTCTGAGCATTTTCTTGATCTCGTCTTCGGAAAGACCCGACTTGGCTTCGATGCGGATCTTTTGCTGCTTGCCAGACTGCATGTCTTTTGCGGAGACATTTAGGATGCCATCGGCATCGATGTCAAAGGAGACTTCGATTTGCGGCATGCCACGGGGAGCAGGTGGGATCTCTGAGAGATCGAAGCGACCCACTTCCTTATTGTCTTTGGCCATCTTGCGCTCTCCTTGAAGAACGACGATGGTGACTGCAGGCTGGTTGTCAGCAGCAGTAGAGAAGACTTGCTTCTTCTGCGTCGGGATCGTCGTGTTGCGCTCCACGATGGGAGTGAACACGCCTCCGAGCGTTTCGATGCCGAGGGTGAGGGGAATGACATCGAGGAGAAGAACGTCTTTCACGTCGCCTGTCAAGACAGCGCCCTGGATGGCGGCTCCCACAGCCACGACTTCATCGGGGTTAACGCCTTTGTGCGGCTCTCTGCCGAAGATCTCTTTCACTTTGCGTTCGACAGAAGGCATGCGGCTCATTCCGCCGACGAGGATCACTTCATCGATCTTGTCTTTGGAAAGGCCAGAGTCTTTAAGTGCTTTAATGCAAGGCTCGACTGTTCTTTCGATCAGGTCGTGTACGAGAGACTCCAGCTTGGCTCGATTCAGTGTGAGCGCTAAGTGTTTGGGGCCTGTAGCGTCCATCGTGATGAACGGCTGATTGATCTCTGTTGTTTGTGTACCGGACAGCTCGATTTTGGCTTTTTCGGCCGCATCGCGCAAGCGCTGCAGAGCCATTTTATCTTTGCTGAGATCGATGCCGCTCTCTTTTTTGAACTCATCGAGCATCCAGTGCAAGATGGCGTTGTCGAAATCGTCTCCGCCGAGGTGGGTATCTCCGTTTGTCGAGAGCACTTCGAACACGCCGTCGCCGATCTCGAGGATCGAGATGTCAAATGTGCCTCCGCCCAAGTCGAACACGGCAATTTTCTTGTCGTGCTGCTTGTCGAGTCCGTAGGCCAGTGCTGCTGCTGTCGGCTCAGGGATGATCCGTTTGACGTCAAGACCTGCAATTCGCCCTGCATCTTTGGTCGATTGGCGCTGAGAGTCGTTGAAGTAGGCGGGAACGGTGATGACCGCTTCGGTGATCTTCTCGCCGAGGTAGGCTTCTGCCGTCTCTTTCATTTTCATCAGTACTTGCGCACCCACTTCTTCAGGGGTGAGCAATTTGCCGTCGATTTCGAATACAGCATCGCCATTTGCATTTTGCGTGACTTTGTAAGGCACGTGGGAAGTCTCTGACTGGACTTCGGCGTATTTTCTTCCGATGAAGCGCTTGGCAGAGAAGAGGGTGCGTTCGGGATTGGTGACCGCTTGTCTCTTCGCAGCAACGCCAACGAGGCGCTCGCCTCCCTTATAGGCAACAACAGAGGGGGTAGTACGTCCGCCTTCTGCGTTGGCAATCACCTTGGGCGATCCACCTTCCATGATGGCGACGCAGGAGTTTGTTGTTCCCAAGTCGATGCCGATGATTTTACTTTTCTTTTGTGACATGGTTGTTCTCCTTATTGGTTATTAAATGAGGTGTTTTCCGCGGGGGATTCTGTTTTTTTGGATTCGGGGCAGACGGCAACTTTCACTTGGGCCGGCCGTACAATCCTATCTCCGCTGCGGTATCCTTTAACGTACTCTTTGAGGATGGTTCCCTCGGGTTTTTCCGAAGTTGCTTCCGATTCGATGGCATAATGGATCTCTGGGTTGAAGATCTCTCCTTCAGAGGCAAATGCGACGACACCGTTATTCGTGAGAACCTCTCTGAACTGATTCAGGATCATCACAAACCCTTGCGCCCAATTGCGCACGTCTGGCGAGGAGTTTTCTGTCATCTTGAGGGCATTTTCCATGTTGTCGATGGGAATCAAAATCTCAGAGATCACATTCTCCACGGCAAAGCGGGTCATTTCTTGCTTTTCTTTTTGCATCCGTTTGCGCGTATTGTCGACCTCGGCCAGAAGCCTAAGGTACTTGTCTTTGTATTCATTGACCTCTTCCTCAGCTGTGAATTTCACTTCTGGCTCAGGCGGCGTTGTTTCATCTGTCATCGATCTCTCCTGTCTTCCAATAGCAAATACTGACTCTGATCGACGTTTAACTGCGGATCGGAGGTTTTTGGGTTTCGGAAGCTGATTTTATATTTATAAATGCTCTTCGTTAATGAGTCGGAAATCGTTTGCGCAATCTGCTCCAATTGTCCATAGAGCTCGCGGTAGGGGATGCGGTTGGGTCCTAAAATGCCAATGGCTCCGCTGATCGTCTGGTGGATGCGGTAGGGGATCGTGATCACCGAACAGGAGGCAGCCTCAGGAGCAAAGGCGTGAAGATCGTCGGCGACGTAGCATTGCAGCTCGCCCTTGTGGCATGCCTGAGAGAGAAGCGCGCGCAGCATCTGTTTGTTTTCAAAAAGAGAAAGTCCGCTTGCAAGAGCGGAGGCCTCATTGAAGTCGGGATAGTTGAGCAATTTGGAGAACCCTGCTTGAGTCAGATCGGTCGAGCTGAAATGGGTGTGGCTGACGATGTGGCGCAGGAGTAGCTCCTTGTAGAGCGCGGCGCCAAGGGTCTCTTCTTCGGAATCCATTTTGGGCTTTTCAATGCCTGTCTGGCGGAAGTTGAAGTAGGCCTCAAGCCGTTTGAGAGTGAAAGCGGAAAGCTTGCGGTCGATGTGGAGCAACTCTGTGTGGACAAGTCCAAAATCGGTGAGGATCGCGCAGAGTAGCCTTGAGGAGTCCAGTCCTAAGAGCTTGATTTCGAGGATGAAGTCCTGATCAAAACGGGGAGCGGAAAGAAACGTGGCACACTGAGTGATCTCGCTCACACTTTCTGCAGCGCGTTGCAAGTAGGCAGCGACCTCGCGCGTTTCTTTTCCCAGCGCCTCTTCAATCTCTTTCTTGTGAGAGTGAGTGATTTTGGGTTGCTTTAAGTGTTCCAGGGCATAGAGTTTGAAAGCGAGAGAAGAAGGAACTCTGCCGCCAGAGGAATGCTGTTGCTTGAGGAACCCTTCCTCTTCGAGTTTGACGAAGTAGTTGCGGATCGTGGCAGAACTGAGCGACTCAAACCCATTTTCTCTGAGCGTGTTAGAGCCGATTGGCTTTCCCGACTGCAAGTAGAGCTCGATCAATCCAAATAGGATGATCTTCTCTCTTTGGTCCTTCGAGGGTTTTTTAGGAGTAAGCGATTTCATCTCTTTTTCCCTTCAAATCATATTTGTACTGTAACAGAAGGTGAGGGAAAAAGGCAAGCGAAAATTAGCAGTTAGGCTGTCAGAGTGCTTACATGTACTCTTAAACTATTGATTACGAATCATTTCCAATAATTAAAGGGTCTTTGGCAATCAGCGGCAAGACGTCGGAAATGCTGGGCGACCAGTCTAGCCCCCGGTAGTAGACGAGCCGAGAGGCGATGTGGCAGGCGATGATCGCCTTTTTGTGAGAATCGGGGACCTCGAGCAAGATCCTCTTCTGGTATTTCGTCCGGAGGACGGGGAGGCAGTAGTTGAGAAGACAGCGGATCAGCGGATCATTAGGGTCATTGGAGAGAGTGACGTTTTGCAGGTAGGCCATCAGCTGGTCTTTGTAGAGATTGATCCTTTCCGAAATCCACTCGGAGACGTCTGTGAGAAACACTTCGGAGGCCTGGTGAGTGCGCAGCAATAGCTGCGCCTCTTCGCGGGAGCGGTTTTGGATCGTCTCGAGGATCTGAGCTACTATGGTCTTCTTTTCCTGCAAAAACTCCTCTTCGGAAAGGGCTAAGCTGGAGAGCACTTCAAAGGAAGAGCAAATCACCCCCCCCTTATTGGCAGAGCTGTCTTTGATGATGAGCACGCCAAGTTTTTCCAGCGATCTACGTGCCCAAGGAGTGATATAGAGGTTGGCGCCTTCGACAATGGCTTTACAGGTGGGTTTGCCCGCTTCATCGAGAAAATCTTTGATGTTGTTTTCATTGAGCGTCCGCGGACGGCCTCCTCCCGGGATAAAAATGTCGGCTGTGACCTGGTGGACGTTGTGTCTGAGTAGATGGTTCATTTCATTGCCCGATAGCCATTCTTCGACGATCTTGCCGTCTTTTTTGCGGGAGCAGAGAGTTTGTTGGGCATAGGCGGTCTGTTCCCGTTTCTTGTGGGTATTGAGCAGGAAGCCGCCATCGTGGAGTTTCTCCGGTGGGTAGAAGCAGAGGGGTTTTCCTTCGCGAAACAGCGTCTCGATTAAGGTGAGATCGAGTCCTTCGGGATCAAAGACCGTTCCGGAAACGTCGATTGTCGCCAGCAGCTTGGCTGTTTTGGGGTAGAAGCGGTAGAGGTTGTACATTTCATTTCCTGCGACATCGCCGTCAGGGCCGCCTGTCATCTTCACTGTGAAGCTTTGCTTAAAGGGATCTACCTTTAAGTACTTTAGCACCTCTTCCATGTAGACGTTCACGCCGAGGGAGGTAACTCCAAACTCTTTGTGATTGATGCCAGCTCCCGGTTTGCTGGAGATAAATGCCCCTCCGGGCTTATAGCCATACTTCTTGCTGTATTCGGCAATCCATTCGATCATTTCATTGTGCATATTTTCATCGGGACCAAGATAGACGTATTCGGGCTTTTTCCAGTAATCAACGATGTGTTTGGCGCGGAGTGTTCCATCTAGATCGCAGTTAAGGAGGGTCAGAAAGGCCTCGATGTAAGAGCGCTGCGTCTGGTGTAAATATTCGAGCTTTTGCTCTTTGTGAAATTGCTGCAACTTTTCCTTGATCTCCTCGCTAGGCGTCCCAGACTCTTCCAGCTCCCTTTTGTAGATTTCCTCTTCTGCGTGGAGTCTTTCATAGGGCTCTAGGAAGATGACGGCTTTTGATCCACCCTCGGGAATATCCTTGTTCTTCTTGTTTTGCGTGTAGGCGAGCTGATAACACTCGGAAAAAACATTGTTTCTCTCTGCGAGCATCTGTTCCATCCGCTCAGGAAATACCGTGCGCAAGCCTCCTCGGGAAAGGTCTCGGAAACGGATGTGGAACCCGATGTAATAAAGGCCCTTGATGAAGAAAATGGCAAAGGGCAGTTCGGGGAATTTGTCTTTGCGCTCATAGGGGGCATGGTCGAGGTACTGCGGATCGAGGCGGAAGGAGAGCGCTGTTTTGTTATTGCGGTAGTAGTTGGTCTTCAAGGTGAACTGGACCATGTTCATGGCCTGTTTAAGGATGTTTTTGCGCCGCGTGTCATTAGGCAGGTTGCCCGTATCCACGTTCTCCACCAGTTTGAGGTACTCCTCTTGCAATTGCTCAAACTTCTCGAGGCTCGGGTTTTCCGGGTTGAACTTCGCGTCGAATGCTGCCATGAGTTTGACGATCAGTTCGGGATGACGACAAATGCCTTCCTCGATGTGGTTGATCGCATACATGTTGACATCGGCATGGACGAGAACCTGATGGATGAAATAGACCATCGTCTTGAGCAGGTTGCCCTGATTGCCTGTAAGCAGTTTGGTATCTACAAAAGTGTTATGGATGGTGTCGAGTCCATCGAAGTACTTGAGGGTCACAAGCTCTTTTAAAAAGTCGTGCAGGTCGGCCTCGTCCCAGGCAGCGCCCCCTTTGCTTCCGTGGAGGCCGAGGGACATGATGAGGATGTTTTGCCTGCTATAAGGATCGATATGGGTGGCGTTGACTCGTTTGATGGCAAGGCCGTGCCGGTGGATCATTTCCGCCATCCGATAGAGAAAGCTGTACTTGGGCACGTTGCGCCAGGCGAAGACGATCTGCAAAGAGGGACTCTCTTTTTTTTGCTGCCAATCCTCGTTGAATTTCATTTCGTACTGGCAGTTATCTCGCCCTTTGGCACGGAAGAACATGTCGAGTGCAACAGCTAGCCGCTCCTTGGTCATCGAACGCAGAAAAAGTGGACTCATTTCCGATAGCAGCTTGTGAATATCGGCTTCCGTGACTTCGGGATTTCGCTCGCGGATCTGCTCATGCATTTCTTTTTCGAGCTCTTTTGAAAAAGGCTTTTCTTCTGTTTCCTCGACAAAATCGCTGAAGAGGATGCGCGCAATGCGCAAAGGAGCCTTGGCCTTTGAAAAGGGAGGGGGTTCGTTAGAGACGAAGGAGCGGTAGCTTTTGATGGCGTAATCTCTATAGCGTCTCAAGATCTTCAAATCGGCATCGGGACTGTCGAGACAGAGAGTAAACGCTGAGTTTTTCAGATGGATGTTGGAGGAGAAGTTGTTGAGGTTAAAGCTCATGAGGCTGTGGACGATCGAGATGACGCTCGCAGAATCCACTTCTTCGAAGAAGCTCGGGGGCATGTGTTTTTCCAGCCAAAGGTAGTGGGCCTCGAATTGTTTGCTCTCTTCGGCGACGGCTTCTTTCAGCTTGTCGCTGCTCATCCTGGGCTTGGACTGTCCGGAACTCATTCTTGACTCCTTTTACCTGTCTGCGCAAGTGATTTATATTGAGCTATTTACGAGAAACTGCTCACGCGCACCCCCAATTGGGTTTCCTCACCTATCCTCTACTAGACACGGTTTCAAATAAAAATTCAATATATAACTCTGCGAAACACAATATAATTTATTTTATCAATTGTTCTTATTATTTGTTTTTTGTTATAATAGTAATAAATATAATGGATGTGTGAAATGAGTGTTGAGTTTGAATTTAAGTCAATTCCCTCGTGGGAGCGGATCAGCAGGACAGAATTTATCCGGACTAAGTACGGCCCCGATGGGACTGAGCAAAAGACCCGGTGGAGCTTTAGCTTTGATCAGGCCAGTTTATTGGGTTTGGGAGGGGAGTCATGCATTTTCCTTCTCCGCACTCAAGATGCCCTTTGTCCGCCTAAAGCGATAAAGGTGAATCATAGTTGTGTGCCCCATTTGCTCCATGAAACACAGACTCTAAACAAAATTCAGGGCCTTTTGGGAAGAAGGAGTGCGGGGATCCATCTCTCGATCAACGCCCATTTTGAGCGAGGCAAGCTGTCAATTCCTACGGATCGTTGGGCTCCGAGATCTATTATTGAAGAATGCTTGATCATGCGCAAGTATGAGAAAACTCTGGGAGCAGCCTTGCCCTGTCTATCCAAGAATGAAAAACTCGAGGCGATGCGTCAAATTTCCAAAGGATTAGCTGACTTGCATGCATTGGGCATTGCTCACCGCGATGTGCATTTAAACAACATGATGTATGATGCTAGAAGGAACGAATGGTGCCTGATCGATGTGACAACCTTCAATTCGAAAGAGAGCATGAGAGATGACATCGATTTTTTGATTCTATGCATCGAAAAGGAAGTTCTCAATGATGAATCCCATTTGATCGATAAATTAAAAAAATTGTCAAATCCTCAGGCCTTTGATATTTATCAAATTTTAATGAATTATTCGACATAATATTAAAAATTTTTATTATCTTAATTATGTCGTAAATGAGAATTCTCTCGAATTTTTTCGTTAAGTTATTTTTTCTATTTTTTTATTCATTTTAACATGTTATAATACAAGTGTGCGTTATGCCGTTTGAAATGAATTGAACCTGTTTAGGGATTATGAGTAGTTCACTTACCAGCATTGGAGCTAGATGTGCGGAGGTTCATCACGCCTTGGGTGCTTATACTCCTGGCAATGAGACAAGTTTAGAGCACATTCATAGGGAGCTCGCTGCTCTTAAAGAAGAAATTCATTTCTACGAGCAGATCAGTCCGAGCGAGGTCGGAATTTCACTCTATTCAAAAATGGTCTCGACATTTGAAGAAATGGTGAATGCCCTACCGATGACCCCCCACGAACAACCCCGTTGGGGCATGATTGCCTCTGATCCAGTTTTGCGCCAAATGCACGCTGATTTCAGACGAGGATATGACGCAGAAATTGTCGACAAATGTTTCAGATACTGCGCTTTTTTGCGCCATCTTGACCTGGTTGTCAGCCAGCCCACTTGTTCCTCCTCGCCATCTACCACTGCCCTACCCTACGAAGAAATCTATAAAGAATTGCATTTTCGCATTGATAAGATCACTGAATTCACTTCTCTTATTCTTACGTTATTTGAGGAGATAAGGCCCTCTCTCCCTGGTTCAGCAGAAACGTACAGGATGATACAAGGGGTGGCCTTCTCCATCTATCGCTATCCCGTTTTCTATATACAGCAGCCCGCGGATAACCCCGAAAGAATGCGTGTGGAAAATCTCATTGCATTCATGCGAGTGCTCAACGAGAGTCCGATGAAGGATGAAGATGTTGCCTATCTCCTTAGAGTGGGCGTGAACCAGTATGTGCAGACGGTGAGTTCCCAAGATATTGAACAGGGCGCTAGGTTATCCCAAATGCATCGCCGAGCGACGTATTCTTACCGCGCTCAAACGCTAGTAAGGGGTACCACTTACTCAGATACCCACACAGATAAAAGAATGTACCTGATTGCTGACGAAATCGGCTCTACTATTGGAAAACTTAAAACTTTTGTTCCGGCAGTCTATCATTACAATTGCCCTCGACATGAAGCGCTGGGATATGCCTATGATCAACTGTTGGGAGCGGGAATGACCTGTCCTACCTCAGTCGCAGCGATTTTCCCCTCCTATGAAAGGGAAGTGACAAACGAGTTGCGACAGATCGCAGGGCTTTTAAAAATGAATCGCCAAGAGGGCAAAGATCAATTCGCTCAACTACCTATTGCTTTAAAGAACGCAATTTATCGATGCCTCTATCAGTTGAAGCATTCTTCAACCGCAGATGCGAATTGTGGACAGGCGGCTTTTTGGAATGAGAAGGGATTGTCATCTACCCCTGAAGAGCGTGCACACGCCATTGAAATATTCGTTGAGCTCTCGCGCATTGTCCAGTTGTTTAGAAGTGTCCAGTTTCCAGTATTGGACAACAGAGAGGGCAAAGATCTAGCCGCTAAAGACCAATTCGCTCACTTGCCGAGTAACGTAAAGAACGCAGTCTACGGATGCCTCTTTCAAGTGAAGAGCCCCGCTTTCTCTGGTCTGAATTACGGAGAAGAGGCGTTCAAGAGCGAAAATGGTTTGTCATCTACCCCTGAAGAGCGCGCGCAAGCGATTGAAATGTACCTTGGAGATGCGTTTCCCTACGATTCTTCAGAGAGGGGCGGACGCAATTCGGGAA
>JAZJZV010000069.1:0-1232 GCA_040389485.1 Chlamydiota bacterium | reverse complement strand
ATCATCGGCAAAGCGATAATGCAATGCAACTGCTCAGCGAACGAATGGGCGTTGGAGCATCGCTGAGAGATGTGTCCGTCGCGATGGCGCATCGCTATGCGGTTCTAGGATGGATTAAAGGCTCTAAAGACGGTCATGTGGCAAACACTCTTTTACAATTCGATAGTGGAACGCCATCGACCTCAGCAATTACTTCTAGTTCTACGACAATAGAGGCGCCCACTACCAGTCGGCTGAGCAATTTCCTCGATTGCGACGACGAATTCTTGCTAGGGGCGAATCTCGCTTTTGGCACTGAAGAAAATAACAATCTGCCTCTTTGGAAGTTTGGCTTTTTGCGCATGTGGCAGATGGGACTTCCTCAAAGCGCTGTGCCTTTTTCTAGAGCAGAGCTATTTCTCCTTGCGACCTCCAACATTAGCCATAAGTTGGCTCAGTTGAACCGGAACTGCCGCTGGATTAAACCTGAAGATCTAGAACAGCAAAGGTTGCGCGTCGATGCACTTGAGATGCGTGCAAAGCAAGCGTTCGATGAAGGAACTTCATTTTCCATGCGGGATTTGTACCATGAAGTGGTCACTGACGCGGATAAAGTTGCTGACGTGGCGCGCCAGTTTCCCCCCATACTTGCCTACGATCTTCCCCGCATGCCCGACTGGGACCCCAGTTTTAACACCCCCACCTTCGCACAAAACATGCACGACCTCTACCAACAGTAATGCACTCAGATTTGAATGCATGTAGAGTTGGATAGTGCTTCAGAGATTCAGAGATTCATTTTATGTAGAGTTGGATAGTGCTTCAAGAGACATGTCGGATGGCGCGTCCAAAGGCGCGCCTCCCGCGACCTCGTTGAGACTCATCTGGCTGTGCCAAATCGCGTGCTCGGAAGGGGGCCGTGCAAAGCACTGATCGCCCCCCGCCCTTCGGGCTTTCCTGCGCTGCAATTTTGCTTTGCCATCTGAGTCCATCGGCTGCTCGTGCGCTCACTTCCCACCCCTAGCGGGGCGGGTCCCTCCTCGCGTCGACTCGCAGAGCCAATCTTAAATGCAATCCAAGAGCTCTTTCACTAACAACTGCTATCTAGAAGCTAATGCTCACGTCGACTCGCAAGGCCAATCTTAAATGCAATCCAAGTGCATCCTATCTTGAAGCTAAATGGTCGAAAGAGAAAAGGGGCGAAACATGGGCTCTGCGAGTCGACGCGAGAAGGGACCCGCCCCACTAGGGGT
>JAZJZV010000068.1:37968-40121 GCA_040389485.1 Chlamydiota bacterium | reverse complement strand
ACAGTGGCCCTTTTCACGATTTTAGTGGCTGCACCCATCATCGAAGAATTTCTCTTTCGAGGATGCCTGCAAACCTTTTTTAAGCGCTTCACTTCACAAAAGGGGGCGATTTTCCTCTCATCCGCGTGCTTTGCACTTTTCCACTATGCGGCAAGTCAGGGCATTGGGAATATTTCACTGATCCTCTCCCTGTTCACGTTCGCTCTCTTTCTGGGGTTCATTTATGAGAGGCAAGCTTCCCTTTTTGCCTCGATCGGTCTTCACATGACTTTTAACACGGTGAGCACCCTGCGGGTTTTGCTCTTTCCCGATGGGTAAAGGAGGCACACATGAAACATTTCCTCATTGCAATTTGCGCACTACTGCCGTTTTCATCGCTGCGCGCAGATGACAGCGAAGCCATTTCTCAGCTCGTCAAGGACCATACGGAGTTTGCTCTGGCCTTCTATCCCAAACTTCAGACGAGCTCACCTAACTTCATCTGTTCTCCGAACAGCATCGCCACAACGCTTACCATGGTTGCGATCGGCGCAAGGGGCGATACCGAAACCGAGCTGATGCGCGTACTTCGTCTCAGCACGAATCGCAAGGCTCTTGCCAAATCGACATTTTTGCTCTCAGAATCCCTTTTCCCTAAGAAGACAGAATTGGGTTCGTATGACTTGAACATCGCTAATGCGCTGTGGGTCGACAGAGCCACTTTTCTCCTTGCCGATTTCCGGTATGCAATCGAGCAGCTGATGAAAGGGAAACTGACCCTTCTCAACTTTGCAGAGCCAGGTAATGCAGTGGCCAGCATCAATGCGTGGACTCAGGACCAAACAAAAGGAAAGATCAGGGAATTGATGAGTGCAGACAGCGTGAATGCCATGACGCGTCTTGTCTTAACGAGCGCAATCTATTTCCAGGGTGCTTGGAGAAATCCCTTTGATTCCAAGAGCACTGAAATGCTCCCCTTCTTCCATACGCCGGACGCATCGAGCAACGCGCCTATGCTGAAGCAAACCAATCTCTTCCCCTACTTCGACAATGACCTGGTGCAAATGGCGGCGCTCCCTTTCCAGGGCGCATCAAAGGCAGATGGAACAATTGCCTACATCATGCTGCTACCTAAGTCAGCAGAGAATTTTGATGCGATGCTCCAGGAACTCCCCTCCCATTTTTCCGAATGGATGAGCGCGCTCAAGATGCAGCGGCTCGATCTCACTATGCCCAAATTCAAGTTCTCAAGCCGTTTTCAATTGAATAAAGCCCTGCAAAATATGGGGGCAGAAAACGCCTTCACGACAAGCGCCAATTTTTCCGGGATAGATGGGATGCGCGATCTCTTCTTAAGCAGCGTCTTTCACGAAACTCTCGTCGACCTCGATGAAAATGGGATCACTGCCGCTGCCGCAACGGCCGCAGTCATCAATGTCAAGTCTACGGCTCCAACGGAATCTCCGATCACTTTCAATGCCAACCACCCTTTTTTCTTTTTTATCGTGGATTTGAAATCGCAGGAAATTCTGTTTTTGGGTAAATATGCACAAGTAAGCGATACCCAGCCCGTCAGCAGCACTGAAATAGAAGAACGGGCAGATGTTGCCATCGCAGATCCAACCGAATAGGAGTGCAGTTGCCGCAATCGTCCGACATACTTAGATCCTATCGACTAGAATCTTTTGGTCTCACCAACATAGGGCGCGTGCGCTCTAATAATGAAGACAGTTGGAAAATTCTCGAGGAGAAACAATTTTTTGTTCTGGCCGATGGCGTCGGGGGACACAATGCAGGAGAAGTGGCATCCACAATCGCTGTCGAAAGCCTGTGTTCATCGATGCAGTCCCTTCCCGAACAGCCAAGCGTCGAGGAGGCTTGTCTCTACCTGCGCAGAGCCGTTGGGGTCGCAAATGCGCAAATCTTGGAAAAGGCCAAATCAGATCCTCTCTGCAAAGGAATGGGAACGACCCTTTCCTGTTATCTCGTCTTAGGTAAATTTTTAATTTATGCCCATGTAGGCGATAGCAGACTCTATCGACTCCGATCGGAGCTGAGGCAGTTGACTGAGGACCATAGCTTGCGCCAACAAGCGCGGAGCGGAACTGCGATCGCAGCCCCCCGCAACATCATCACCCGAGCTCTCGGCACATCAGCTATCGTTCACCCCGATA
>JAZJZV010000068.1:33960-37895 GCA_040389485.1 Chlamydiota bacterium | reverse complement strand
GGCGTCATCGCCCTCGATTCAAATGATATTTATCTCCTCTGTAGTGATGGGCTTTCCGACTACGTCGACGAGGCTAAGCTATTGGAGATCATCTGCCACACTCCCCCTCACTTGGGCCAGATGGGGGAAAATTTGTTAAATGCTGCCCTGGAAAAGGGAGGAAATGATAATATCACCCTCCTTATTACCAAAGTTCACTGTAATTAAGATGAAAGATCTAATTTATTTCGATAATAATGCGACGACGCGCTTGGACCCCCGTGTGATGGAAGCGATGGTAGCCGAGCTCTCTTTGCCAGAGAGCAACCCTTCTTCTTCCCACTTCTTTGGCCAAAGGGCCAAGGCCAGGTTACTTCAATGCCGGGAAACGATCGCCTCTTATTGTGGAGTGAAACCGCACGAGATCCTCTTCACTTCCGGGGGAACGGAAGCGATGAATCTGTTGATCCGGGGATCCGCCCCCGGTCATGTCATTACATCCAATGTCGAACATTCGTGTATCTATGAAACGCTTAAAAACTCTCCTCACGAGATCGACTTTCTGCCAGCAGGACTTTGGGGAGCTGTTAGTGCAGAACACATCCGCGCGTGCATCCGACCCACAACGCGCTTCATCCTCCTCTCCGCTGTCAATAGTGAAACAGGGGTCAAACTCGACATCGAAGCGATTGCACAAGTGGCCCTAGAATTTCAAGTCCCTTTCTTTGTCGACGGCGTGGCTCTGTTGGGAAAGGAGGAGCTCGTCGTGCCAGCTGGCGTAGCGGCAATGGGTTTTTCCGGTCACAAATGCCATGGCCCTAAGGGCATTGGATTTCTCTTTTTAAGAGCAGGAACTCCGTTGCAACCTCTAATCACTGGCGGCGGGCAGGAAGCACGTCTGCGGGCAGGGACGGAAAACTTACCTGGTATCGTCGGTCTTGCCAAGAGCATTGAACTTTTGCGCTCCGAACTCCCCTCTGCAACACTGCGGATGGCTGCTCTGCGCGATGCGCTTGAACAAGGCTTACGCGCCATGGAAATCAGATTTCATGTGAATGGCCATGGGCCAAGAGTCTGCAATACGACCAACCTCTCCTTCCCCGGGGTGCATGGAGAAGACCTCCTCCTCACACTCGATATGGCGGGCCTAGCTCTCAGCCATGGGTCTGCGTGCTCTTCTGGTGCCATGGAACCCTCCCGAGTGCTGACCCAAATGGGACTTCCCTTTGAAGAGGCCAAGTCCTCCGTGCGCATTTCCCTCAGCCGCTACACAACAGCTGATGAGATTAAAAAAGCCATTGATCTCATTGCTTTCTCTGTTAGAAACCTATCTAACTAACAATCATTTCTTTACGCGCAAATTACAAACATATTATAAAAAATTGATTTAAAGTTGGTTTTTTAACTAAATAGATGATATAATTGAATTAAGCATAAAAATAAAGATAGGTTTTTTAATGTCATCATCATCAACACACTCACTTGTTAGCAGTTCCTCTTTCAGCAATATCGACGTGGTGAGGACCGGCTCTCCTTATCCCAGAACCCCCTCTCCTTCTCTTTACAGCATACCGAGAACAGATTCTCCCTCCCCTTATGGCACAGACGCTTCTGATACAGATCAACACAACCTCAAGACTATTCAGGCTGCGTATCAGACAATCGTCTTACAAAGACGTAACCCTGCGCCTTCCTATAGCTCATCTAGCTCATCTTCTTCCTCGGGTCAAGGCATCGCTTTTGAAACCAAAAAAGATGGAACTCTGCACATCACAACAGGAAAAAATTCAAAGGCAACGATCAAAAAGCTACAAGAAGTAGTCAATAAGGTTTGCTACCCGCTGTCAAACTCCTCAAATCCGCTCGAGGTCACCCAAGCTTTGCAATACTTGACAAAACTGAACAGGTGGCTCTTGGTTGTCTTAGGTCCAAACGACTTCAAAAAAATCACTCACCCTCCTATCCATAGAGCGCTCGGGGGACCGAAAGAATCGAGACATCTTACTGGGAAAGGATTCCCTCATTGGGGATCTGCTCTTAAAAAATTCTACACCCTATCCGTAGAAAGAGAGAAATTTGAGACTGCGAATCCTTTATTTTACGATTTGCCTGAGCAAGGGCAAGTTGCAGTGATTAAAAGGGAATTGGGACATGCGACAAATCAGATCGCACAACTCACAGAAGAAATAGATGCCCTTAAGCTTGGGCTCGTCGCAATTGAAACCGAAATCACTGGTCTTGAGGCCCACATCACACAACAAGTCCTTTCCGATATAGAGACTGGCACTATCTCCGAAGATGAGACGAGTGAGAGAGCGGCGTTTTTGGCCGAACTTCAAGAGCAGCGCACAATGCTCCGCAATGAGATCCAAAGCAAGATGTCGGATAAGAGTTATCTAGAGATCTATAAGACACCCGTGCTTAACAAAATGCTCAACTATTATTACTTCCTACATATGCGACTCACCACTCAGATACAACAATTTGGAGCAGAGGCTCAAGTCGTTAAAGATCTCGCTGTTGAAATGGATGCATTCAACTCTCTACTTTGGCGCAAAACCCTTCCAATCGGAGCAGGCGTCAACAATCCCGTCGCTCACTATGCTTCCAACATTTTTGGCAAAGAAGATTTATCTATCGGGGTGAAACAGCTCCTAGGCGTAGGCATCGAGAGCTGCCTGGAATCCAATGCTCCTCCCGCATCAGTTGAAAAGCCCGCCATCGACTTCAATTTTCAAATCGTTGGCGAACAAATTGCAGATGGCAAGGGAGAAGGTTACTGGGCAGGACACCACGAAGTACTCGCCTATGCCCTTGATCAAAAATTGCTCGGTGGCGCATTGCAAATTGCCCCCGCTATTTGGAGTACCAACCCGCTCATCAATATCGACTCTCGCAATAGTACAGAACACGGCTATATCAAACACAAACTGACGGCGGAAAAAATAGAAAGCACTCCCGATTTAGAACTCAAACTGGATCCAGAAAACGTCCTATGGATGCTGATTGGGCTTGCCTTATTTAAGAACCCAGACCTTCATTCGGGCAACTTCCTTGTGAAAAAACATACTGAAACTCCCGATCGTCACCAGTTGATCCCCGTCGACTTTGGCAGGATGCTTCTCGCTAACCCCGTTTCTAAAGATGCGGCTTGCAGAACCTCCGTCTTTGTCGATTGGCTCAATGCTCTCGATGAAAGGTATGGCCCAGCCGCATTACAATTTACAGAGGCGCAAAAGGACACCATTCGCAAGATCACTCCTAGTATGGTGACTGCGTCTATCCATGAGGTGGTTGGCTATGAACATTTGAGCCAAACAGAGCGCAATACATGGAATAGCAAAATCTTGCACATGCAAGTCAACGTCGTCCTATTGCAGCTTGCTGTCGAGAACAACCTCAATGCAAAACAGTTGCTCGCACTTCTGATGCCAAACATTGGAACACAATTCACTGTAGAGCAAAAAGAGCAGTTAATTGCGATGACAACGGAATTTGAAGAAAGGCTCCAAGACAGAGCATTCTGGGCAGAGCATGGAAAGGGTTATGAGGCAACCAAACAAGAGGAGTTTAAAGGGCTCGTCGCAGTGGGGAAAAACCCCTATTTTGACACAGCTTGGTCGCGCACCTGTAAAGCGGGGATTGATGGGGAACTCAAGAAGGGGTTACAACCCTTTCTTAAACGGTTCAAACAGGAGCTCTTCAAAACGCTTGCCACCGTCCCAGCGGATGCTGAGGCAATTTACGGCGACAAAGAGAAAATCCACTCGCTCAAAACATTTGGGTTATAGATTAATAAACGGTGCGGACGAGAATCATCTTCGCACCGAGTAGGGAGGCCTCCTCGACCGTGAGCTCAAATTGGTCAATGCGGACCGATTCTGACCGGGAGGGGGGGTGTCCCAGCGCCTTTGTCATCAATTTAAAGTGCGCGAAAGGTACTTAGAGCGCCTTAA
>JAZJZV010000068.1:27865-33950 GCA_040389485.1 Chlamydiota bacterium | reverse complement strand
AATTCATCCAGTCGAGTATCTCCAGGAAACGTGCGGTCGACAACGATGTGGTAAGCACGAGGAACCATTTCATCAAAAGACATCCAATCATCCGATCTTCCAAAGATCTCGTCAATAATCTCATCTAGGGTCAGTATTCCAGTTGCAAGTCCTTTATCATTAAGGACTACCGCCAAACTCTGGTTGTTGCGCCTGAACTGCTTGAGAATCTGGAACACCGAACTATTCTCCGTGATGAACCAGGGAGGCCTTGCGTGGTCCTTCACGCGCTTGTTGTCAGATAAGCGTAGCAAATCTCTGGGATAAGCGATTGCCACGACGTTCTGGGGGTTGCGATGGTAAATGGGAACGTAGGGAGTGTGTTTCTCCTTCACCACCTCGCGCATCTCAGCCACGGTACAAAAGGAAGGGACGAGCGGCACATGAGTGAGGGGTTGCATGAGGTCTTTGGAAGTTTTGTTCTTCAGGGTGAAGATATTGGCGACAACCGTATTAAACTGTTTGTTGGAAGGTTCGGAGACGATTGTCTCGTCGCGCTCTTCGATCACATTTTGAAGCTCTTCCCGCGAGAGATAAGCTCCTGCTGCCACAGGACGGCCAATGAGGCGGTTAATCCCCTGGCAAAGCAAGTCGAGCGCCCAGATGATGGGTCTTAACAGAATCGAGAAGAAAAAGAGAACGGGAATCCCTAGCATGGCCACATGCTCAGCGTAGCGCCTACCGGCGAACATGGGAGTGATTTCTGCGAAAATGATGACGAGGACGATTTGAGAGAGAGGAGCAAAGTCGGGGCTCAGACCAACAGAGTCATAAAAGCGGCGCGCGCATTCAGAACCGACGATCATCGCGGTATTAACCCCAATTAGCGTCGTTCCAAAGAGGAGCGCGGGATGATGGAGAAGGTAGCTGAGCCAGATCGCCCGTTTTTGCCTTCTACTCACATAGTATTGCAGTCTGACCTTATTGAACGAAACACATGCCATTTCGATCATGGCAAAGCATCCCTGGATGACCAAACAGATGAAGATCATCAATGCAAAGAACTTCCAGGAGTCACTCATCGCATGTCCCCCAGCTTTTTGGGATTAACCATGGTTAAGCGGCGGATATAAATGCGCCGAATCCGTCTTGCGTCGGCAGCTAGGACGTGAAACAAAAACCCTTCAGTGGAGTATTTCGTTCCCGATTTGGGGATATCGCCTACCCTTTCGGTCAGCCACCCGCCCACGGTGACCATATTGTTTTCGCTATGGAGACTAACTCCAAAAACCTCTTCAAATTCAGATAGCTCCATCTTTCCGCTGGCAATGATCACATCTTCGCCCGAGCGCGTAAAGCGGCTCTTTTCATCCCGTGCATCGGCAATTTCTCCGACGACCTTTTCGACGAGGTCCTCGAGCGCAATGAGTCCCGAAATCGATCCATACTCGTCGACGACAAGAGCCAGTGATTCCTGATGGTCATACATCTGCCTGAGCAGCGCTTCTGCTGAGGTAGCCTCGGGGGCAAAAAAGGGCTTTTTCAAGATTGAGAGCAAATGGCCGGGCTCTTGCAATTTTTCTTTGTTGAGGAAGAACGCCTGAGAGCTAATGATCCCCACCACATTGTCCAGATTATCGCGACAGACGGGAATGCGCGAGCACTCCTGGTCGACGAAGAGATGAACTAGTCTGGAGAGCGGGTCATCGAGATCGAAGAAGAGAACCTCCTCCCGGGGACGCAACAGTTCCTTTACCTGCGACTCCTGAAGATTGAGGTAGCCGTGAATGAGCTCAGCCTCTTCCTCATTCAAAATGCCGTACTGGCGGGATGTTTTGAGAGCGTGCTGGAGTTCTTCATAAGAAATATCTTCCTCAGTACGCAAGAAGAAGAAGATCAGCCGCGACAATAAGCTGGTCACCCCTTTTAAAGAGCGGCGCAGAGGAGAAAAAAAGCGTTGGGCCCGATCGAGAAAAGGCGCTACGCGGTAGGAGATAGAGGCATTGTTCGCCATACCGATCGATTTAGGAATCACCTCGCCACAAACAAGCGTTAGGCCAAGAGGCACTCCGATATTGAGCCACCAACCGGAAAAATCTCCAAAAATGCTCGAAGTGACGTTCTGAATTAAAATGTTGACCATCACGTTGAGCATGATGATCGTGATGAGCAAATCTCTGGGAGAAGCGAGAAGGCGATGCACGAGTTGCTTGCGCTTATCCGGATCATTTTTAAACGCCTTGACTTTCATCGAAGTCAAAGAAAAAAGAGCGACCTCCGAAGAGGACAAAAAGGCAGAACAGAAGATAAGGAGAAGCAACAGGAAGCCGAGAACAATCACGAAACTGGTTGGGTTCACAATGTCTCACTCATTGTCTCACTCATTGGAGACTTGCTCATCGCCGTGGAAATAGACCTTTACGTACCCTTCTGGAACCAGACCGAGTCCCTTCATCAAGGTCAGCTGGATCCATTCGGGATCGCTTTGGCTATTGATCTGCAGATTGAGATCTTCATTTTGCTGCAGCGCTAGCTCCTTTTCTTGGAGGAGTTTGTCGTGCTGTCTTTGTAGACCTTGGAGGACATGTTCCTTTTTATGAGCGGCATTGAGATAAACTCCCGTGCAAAGAGAAATGAAGAGAAACACCCACCAGTAGCTGGCAAGCCATCCTCCCCCTCGCTTCGGGGCGCGCGCATGCTCGCTCATCCGAAACTCATCTCTTCGTCCATAAACCGACATAAAAAACCCTTTGCTCGACTTTACACAAAGTCGAGCCATGCAGAGGAACATTCCCCTCTAATATTCTAATTAAAGCTTTTCGCCATTTTAGGCAACGGGAAGTGTAATCCGCGTTTGGTTCATGTACTTTCCCTTGCGGTCGGCATAGGAAGTCTCGCATACATCAGCCCCTTCATAAAAGAGCACCTGGGCCAATCCCTCATTGGCATAGATCTTTGCCGGCAAAGGCGTCGTGTTGGAAATCTCTAGAGTGACATACCCTTCCCATTCCGGCTCAAAGGGAGTCACGTTGACGATGATCCCACACCGCGCATAGGTCGACTTGCCGATGCACATCGTCAAGACACTGCGGGGAATGCGGAAGTACTCGACGCTGCGTGCTAAGGCAAAGGAGTTGGGCGGAATGATGCACTCGTCAGCTTCGATATGAACGAAGGAGTTCTCGCTAAAGTTCTTGGGATCGACGAGGGTATTGTACACGTTGGTGAACACTTTAAACTCATTGGCAACGCGAAGATCGTATCCATAGCTCGAAAGGCCATAGCTGATGATCTTTCGTCCGCCTTCATCAAAGCGCACCTGCTCTCCGACAAAAGGGGTAATCATCTCGTGTTCTTCCGCCATTTTGCGAATCCAACGGTCAGACTGTAGGCTCATAGTTCTTCCTCGGGTTGTTCTTTACAAATAGGTATAGCGCGTGAAATCGATTTCTTGCTACAGTTTTTAATTATGAGTGAACCATTTATTCAATCTTCGTGGACGAGAGAAGACGAGCCTTTTGAGGTGCCGCTGCGCCCCCAATCGCTGCTCGACTTTCAGGGCCAAGATAACATCCGCGAGAGGCTCGAGGTATTCATGGGAGCCGCCAAGGAAAGAGGCGAGGCGCTCGGCCACTGTCTATTTCACGGACCTCCAGGACTTGGGAAAACCACTCTTGCCAATATCATCTCGAAGACAATGGGGACGAACCTCGTCGTCACCTCTGGACCTGTGATCGAGAAAGCGGGAGATCTCGCCGGCTTGCTCACCAATCTCAAAGAGGGCGATGTCTTGTTTATCGACGAGATCCACCGGATGAACCGCTCAGTCGAAGAGTACCTCTATCCGGCGATGGAGGACTTTAACCTTGATTTGATGATCGACTCCGGCCCCTCGGCGCGCAGCGTCCAAGTCAAGTTGAACCGCTTTACGCTCGTGGGAGCAACGACCCGCATTGGCCTTCTCTCAGGTCCGATGCGCTCACGCTTTGGCCTCACGCTCCGGCTCGATTACTACTCCCCTTCCATTTTAGAGAAAATTTTGATGCGATCGAGCAAAATCTTGGGAGCTAAAATCGAAGAAGAAGGCGCACAAGTCATTGCGCAAAGAGCACGTGGTACCCCGCGCATCGCCAACAATCTCTTGCGCTGGGCTCGGGACTTTGCCCAAATCAAAAAGCACCCTGCAATCGATGGGAAAACGGCACATGCCGCTCTCGACATGCTCGACATCGACCACCTTGGTCTCGATGAAATGGATAAAAAAATCCTCAGCATCATCATCGACCATTACAAGGGCGGACCCGTTGGAATCAATACTCTCGCTGCCGCGCTCTCAGAAGAGGCCCACACCTTGGAAGAAGTGCATGAACCTTTCCTCATCATGAAGGGCTTTTTAAAACGCACACCTCGCGGACGAGAAGTGACCCACTTAGCTTTTGAACACCTCGGGCGTCCACTGCCCTCACAAAAAAATGACCAATCCCGCTATCACGGAGAACTATTATGAAATGGAGAATCTCACTCATCGCTGCATCCCTTATGGCAGCAACCGTTGCACCTGCTTTTGTCCTCTCGTCCGGTGTGGAAATCCCCATGGATGAAACAATCAAAGCAAAACCTGCCACTGTCAATGTTCTTGTTGCCAAGCAAAAAGACAGGGTGCTCCTCGAAGCAAAGGGGCGCTACAACGTCTACGATCCCTATACTCACATGTTGATCTCCAGCAATAGCCGCTCAACGAGAAACTGGATCGCCTTTGACGAGAGCGGACTGAAATGGGGTGAGCTGTTCCCAGGGATCTATCAAATCCGGGTTGTGCCTGCCAATGCGGAGAGCACACTGCTCGTCGACGGCATCGAGTACCGAGGCTGCTTAGAAATCTATAGCGTGCGCGGAAAGCTCAACGTCGTCAACCAAATCGATATTGAACGCTACTTAAAGTCGACGATGACCGCACAGTTCCCCAATGAGATGGATGAGGAAGTGATGGAGGCGATCGCCATTGTCTCCCGCACGAATGCCTACCACATGGTCAGCCGCAAGCTCGATGCTCCCTGGCACGTCGAGGCACAGGAAAGCGGTTACCTAGGACATGCTCTCACCCTGCAAAACATCCATGTCGATCGCGCCATTAACAACACCCGCCACATGGTGATGACCTACCAAGGCGCACCTTTTGCCAGCACATGGACAAAGGACAGCGCAGGAAAAACAGCAGACTATGCCACTATCTTTCGCAAGGATACTCGCACCCCTAAAGGTGTGAGCGCTCCCTTCGCTGCAAGAGAGAGAGAGAAGCACCAGTGGAGCTTTGAGGTCGAAAAGACAGAACTGGCAAGCCTGCTTGGAGTCGCCAAAGTCTCTACACTCGATCTCTATCAAGACGGTGAATCGCAAAAGGTCTACGGCGCCCGAGTGAATGACGGCGGCCAGTTCCATCAATTTGACTTTGGCAAGCTGCAAAAAGCGCTGGGCTCTGTCAAGCTCAAGAGCAACGACTTCCAGGTCTCTGTCGTTGGCGACCGCGTCCAGTTCAAAGGGTTTGGGGAGGGACTTGGCGTCGGGCTTTGCCTATTGAGCGCCAATGCAATGGCCGACAAGGGAGACAAAGCAGCTAAAATCCTATCTGCCTTCTTCCCTGACACCAAACTGCAGAACATCCGTTCATTTGACAGTAACTCATCCAGACTAATCGCGGACAATAAATGATGATGCATACAACGACTGATTTAATGGAAAACCCTCGTTTTCGAGACCTCATCGAGGGTTTTTCTGAGGTCATCAAGACCTCTGCGGAACAAGGACTCGATGCCGCACGTCAGCGCTGCACCGCTTTCTTCTTAAGTGCGGACGACTTTCGTGCAGAAGTAGAAAGCATCCAACGCTTCGAGATCGAGGGGAAAGATCTCAATCGGATTCCGCTACGCGCCTACAAACCCAAGGCAGAGCAACCACTCCCCGTCATCGTCTACTTCCACCGCGGCGGTTGGATCTTTGGCAGCAATGAAGAATCTGATCCCGTCTGTCGCCTTCTCGCGAGCGAGTTGCAATGCGTCGTCGTCGCCGTTGAATACCGCTTAGCTCCAGAACACCCTTTCCCCCAGCC
>JAZJZV010000068.1:5236-27855 GCA_040389485.1 Chlamydiota bacterium | reverse complement strand
CCCCAGCCTCTCAACGACTGTTATGCTGCCACCGAATGGGTTCACCAGAATGCCGCTTCTCTTGGAGCAGATCCAAAGCAGCTCATCGTCTGCGGAGAAAGCGCAGGAGGCAACCTCGCTGCAGCGGTTTCCCTCATGGCACGAGATCGGAACGGCCCCTCGATCACGACCCAACTCCTCATTTATCCGATGATCACCTCTACTCCCTGTGACGCGGCTTACAACGCATGTCTCGACCGCCATTTCATTACAAAGGAAGGGATCCAATTCATGTGGGGAGCTTACTTGCAATCCCCCGAAAACGCCCAAAACCCTTATGCATCTCTCGATTGTGCCAAAGATCTCACTCGCCTGCCCTCCGCGGTGATCGTCACTGCCGAGTACGACCCTCTCTGCCAAGAAGGAGCGGGCTACGCCGACTCTCTCCGAAAAGCAGGCATCGATGTCAGGTACACGTGCATCCCCGAAGCCATCCATGGATGCCTCGATCTACCTATCTATAGCACTGAGCAAAAGATCGCCTGGGCACAAGAGATCCGCGCAATGCTCTCTAATCAGTAGAGGCTATCAAAACGACTTTTTGCGACTTAGAGTCTTTGCGTCTCTGCGTTCTATACGAAGCCTGAGTTTTAAGACATCTTCTTAGCCACTTCAGCCAGCACCGATCGCAGCTCTTCGACTTCCTGATCAGTCGTGTTCCATGAGGCTACAAAGCGCAGCTCATTCTTCTCCCTATCCCATAGATGGCAGAAGATTTTATCTTGAATGAACGGAATCCAGGAGGCGGGAGCCGCGAAGAAAACTTGGTTTGTTTCCACGGGACAGCTCAAAGTCAGATGAGGCGTTGCTGAGATGATCTGAGCAATCGCATGGGCCTGTCGATTGGCTTTTTGCGCGAGGTCCTTCCACAAATTCTCCTTGAAAAAAGGAATGTACTGCGCCGAGAGATAGCGCATTTTAGAGAGTAGCTGTAAAGTCTGCTTGTGGAGATGGTCGCTCCCTTCTTCCAGAGCGGGATTGAAAATGAGAAGAGCTTCCGCTCCCATCAGACCGTTTTTGGTACCTCCGAGTGATAAGATATCCACCTGAGATACTTTAACAATCTCATCTAATCCGATGTTCATACTCGCGGCAGCATTGTAGAGTCTACTGCCATCGATATGCAGAAGCAAATTCTCTTGTTTGCACAGCTGAGAGAGCGCCTCGAGTTCACTACGACTGTATACCGTGCCTACCTCGGTGGGCTGAGTGATTGATAGGACGCGCGGAGAGGTTGAGTGTTTACCAAACGCCCTTTCGCTTCTTAATATTCGCGTGACGGCATCTGGGGTCAATTTCCCCTTATGTTGGGGAACCGTTAACAGTTTACATCCAATGACAGACTCTGCAGCTCCCGATTCTTGGTAATGGATGTGGGCAATATCAGTGCAGATCACAGACTCGTGTCTGCGGCATGCCAGTTTGAGCGCGAGAACATTCGATCCCGTCCCCGTGGGAATCATGAAAATCTTGCAAGGCCTCTGAAAGACTTCCTGAATGCACTCCTGAGCGGCATGCGTCCACGGATCTGCTCCATAAGCCATCACGGCTCCCTGATTCGCCTCTACGACCGCCTGGACGACAGTGGGATGGGCAGGAGACCAGTTATCACTCGCAAGATTGATTTTTGTGTAGGACATATACTTGTTAATTGACTCCCGATTGGTTCGCAATGCGGTAAAGGACGTGCCTGCAGAGTGGGTGGCCAGCGGGGACTTTTGGATGGTCAAAGTCATCGCTGCGGTTGCAGTGCATTCCGATCTTTTCCATAACGCGTCGTGAGCGCATGTTGTTCACCGTGGTGAAAGCGACGATTTCTTTGAGGCCAAGCTTCTCAAAACCGAATTGCAAACAAGCTTTGGCCCCTTCTGTGGCATACCCTTTCCCCCAATGCTTGTACGCCAGCCGCCAGCCGATTTCAACTGCCGGCGCAAAGGGCAGGTCCATAGGGACCTCATCTATTCCAATAAATCCAATGAATTCATCAGTATCAACCAGTGAGACGGCCCAACATCCCCATCCGCGTCTGTCGATGGATTCTGTCCTTACCTCCACAAAGGTCTTTGTTTCTTCCCAAGACCGTGGCGTGTTAAAAAACTCCATGACGCGCGGGTCTATGTTAAGAGCTGCGAGCAGCTCTAGGTCCTCTGTCTCCCACTGGCGCAAAAGAAGGCGGTCTGTTTGAATGTATACTTTATGCATAAAAATTTGAATTTGTCTTCTGAATTCAATTGCCTCTTATGTCGAGGAATTGCTACTATGTATGGCATTGCCGGGGACCCCTTGGAATAACACGGTCTGAACCAGGTCAGGACTGGAAAGTAGCAGCCTTAAGGACGCAGTGTTATGCCAAGGGTCATCTCCGGCTTCTTTTTTAAAAGCTGACGATGATCCCTGCGTACAGGCCGTGGATGATCGCCCCTCCTTTCGTGTAGATATCATCACCTGAACTGAACTTTGTTCCTTTATTGATCTGCTCAGGCGCGAGAGCAAGACCTGAGAAAAACAGAACCTCATACCCTGCGTGCAAGTTCACGTTCTCCTTAAATTGGAACCCTAGTGTCGCGGCAACATCAGCAAAGTAGCCTGTCTGCCATTTCTGCTTGTGGAAGTTGCGCACTTTAACAGTGTCGTTGACATCTCTTAGCACTGTCTTCATTTTTGCATGGTCTGCCATGAGTCCGACTTTCGTAACAAAATCCCAAGTGAGCCATTTCGTTGGGTTCACCTGGAGATCAAGGCCTGCCTGAACTCCAAAAATATCATTCTTGGTATCGATTGCGTATTTGCTCTTGTCTGGTGGTTTAGTCATTGTGAGCTCAAACCCTTCATTCCAATGGAAATACCTCAGACCAAAGATACCTGAGAGCGAAAAATAGTCGACAAAGCGAGGGGTGAAATGACGCCAATAATTGAGCTCTACGTCCCAAAAATGCATGCTGTTCTCTGCTTTGGCCACGCTCGCATTTGAGTAGTCAATGACGTACCCTGGGTGACTGAAGGGAAAACTCAAGCTCGCATTGCCATGAACCTTCTTCTCCCCTTCCCACTCCTGCAAGTAGAGAAAATTGATTTCGAAGCTCGATTTGGGGTTTTCTGTGTACATGAGGGCGGCGCGGAAACCGGGCTCAAACCCCATCCGGTTGACGAGGTCTTTGGAGTCGATTACCTCGGTCGTAGGGCATGTTTTGCAGGGATTCAAGGGCTTGTTTGCATCTTTGACGATGGTTTCGTTGTGCACCTTCGCGCGCCTCATATACACGAACTCGACAAGAGTATTCCAGTGGTGGTCGCGACGCGTATTCTCGTCAGCAACTGCCTTAGGATAAAGGAATAAGGAAGGTATAGACGCCAAAGCTAGGGCGAGAACGCGCGGGTTGATTCCGATGCTCAGACAATTCAAAATTTCGTTACGCATATCCAGTTTTTCCTTCGCAGCACAACTGAGTGTCCTCTAATCTGCCTTAAAATTGAAATTTAATCGACATCTTTTCTAAGAAGTTTTTAGTTCACAGGACTGCTGCGCCATTCTCATAGTGACAATGTTCAAAAACGAGCTGAAAAATTTTACTGGGATAGGTTCTTATCACATCCCTTCTTCAAAGTACATTGATCAATTATTAAAGCTGAAATAATTCTAAATTGAATTAACTGAACGCATTAAACAAAACAAAGCTAATTGATTAAATAATGAAAATACACTATAATAAACGCGGGACATTCCAAATTAACAAAAAGAGAAATTTATGACAGCCACCTCTAATACTGGCTATTTCCAGAGGTTTGTACTTTCTCCGCTTAGCAGCGTCAGAGACACTGTCAGCAATCTCTCGCATGACTATTTGCCTACCCCCATTGTCAATACTTTTACTTCTTATGTTTATAATCCCGCTGCAACGGTTGCCAGCTACCTTTATTCGGGCACCAGCACCACTCTATCGGTCCTCCCCAAGGCATACAATTTGATTACTTCTATCCCTTCATGGGGTACTCAAGGAACTGAGATGGTGACAGGAGCGCCGCCTAGCGCCGCAGTCATTCGATTTGACGAAACTATCAAACAAAAAATATCCACTGAGGACAACGAGGAACGCAAGGTGGTGATCCTCAAGGGAATTGCTGCTTTTGCTGGCACTCAAAATAGCGATGAGCTCGTGTCGCGGATCAATCGGGATCTGCGCACTTTCATGCAAAGAACGCGCGCCGCGTTTACCAGCGATCTCGCCCTACCCGGATCTAGCAGAGGTGCAATCGTCACCGCTTATAAAAATATGCTTGCCCCTACTGCATTTTTTTCCACCTTCTATGAGCAATTTAAAACTGCTCTTCAAAGAGACTTGAACGCGCAAAACCAGCGCGTCATCACTTCACTGCAAGGAGCGTTTTTTCCCGCCATCGGAACGGAGCAGCTCAATGAAAAGATCCAAGAGAGCATCACTCTCAATGACCGCACGCCCCTGCTCGAATACTTCAATGGATTTGTTGAAGAGATGCAAAACCATCTCAATGACTCCAGCACTCATCTACTGACAGATGCCAATGACCATTCCTTCCTTCCCTTTGTTCAAATCTTAAGCGAAAAATTGGAAGCGGGATCTGACTGGCGCATCGAAATGGATAGACTCATTAGCTCAAGCTCCGTAGCAGATCTAAGCAACTTTCCTGCTCTCATGCAGGCGGCATTCGTTTCAGAGTGCCAGCAAACAAGCGCATTCATCCTCGAATCTTATGATGCTATGTGCCAGATCTATCTGGGCGAGTTGACGCAGTCTGCGCTCCAGGAAGGAAGCCTTCTTAAGAACTTCGAGAATAGCATTACCAATGCCGGTGAGCACAAGGCGCGCAGCGCTCTTGCAAATTTAGAAAGCGCTTTGACGGTATTGCTCGACGAAGGCAAAAGACAATTTGCCGTGAATGGCGATAGGTATCGCTCTCATGCTCAGAGATTAATTGTTGCTAAGCCAGGCGACAGCCCCATATCTCCTGCAGGAGAGAGCGAAGGGATCGTCGAAAGGATTGGGAATCAAATCGAGGCGAAAGGGATTGAAACGCTTAGTAAAGTGAAGGACATGGCGACAAAGTGCGCCCATCCCCTTCTTGCTGAGACCAGTTCCGCGATTAAACAACTTAAAACCTCACTCCCCAAGAAGGGAGCTTTAAGGGCTGCACAGTTGGAGCAGATCGCAGAGGCGCGTACCAAAATCAACCGTTTAATCGACGAGCGCACAAATGTAGCGCCAAACGCCAACGGGCTCTTCAAAGAATTGCTCTCTCTCAATGCCCAGTTAACGGCAATGCATACAGCCAAGGAAATCACAGAACCACAAAGTCAGAGCTTAAATACCCGCGCAGATGCAGTACTGCCTCAAATCGATCTGGAAATCCAGCAGCAGCAGGGGTTAATCGCCCAGGTATTCGACGCAGGTTTCCGCCAACTCAGCGATAAGCTCCAGCCCATTATCGATTACTTTGCGCCAAAGCCAGAGGCAGATACGGGAGGAGAAACGCTACCGCTATCTTCTCTAATCCAGTTCGCAAGGCGTTACTTATCGACGAGCAGCGACAAAATGAGCAGCTTTAAGAAATTCTTCAACGTAGGCGTTTTGCTCCTCAATGCTCTGCCGAAAGCAAAAGAACAGCTGCACAAATTTGCAGGGTCCAACCCCAAATTCCATGAAATTGAAAATGTCGTCGATGCATCGATTGCCTCTTTGAAAAAAGGGGTGAATGAGTTCGACATCGAGAGTTTTGAGAAGGGGTTAACAGAGAGCACTAAAGCCATTGATGCGATCCGCATTTATGCCAGTGGCATCCAACTCCCCTCTTCACTAAACACTGTAGCACTTTCTCTCAAAGAGCTCATCGACGGACTTCTCGGGGATCCAGAGGTGACGGCCTTAGAACAAGAGAGTCATTTGACTGATCTGGTAGGCGAATGCGAACGGGTAACCACAACTTCAGCACTCGTCCCGCAAAGGGCTCCAGGCGAAGATATTTTAGACCAGATCTCGAACCAAAAAGATCTTTTCGTGAGAAATACGGCTAAAATGGCAAAACTGCGCATCATTTTTGAATACGTTTGCGGTTTAAAAAGTGAAGATTTGGATTTTTATGTCGAGCTGATCCACAAGTGTTCCACAGACGAAGAGCTCAATGAACGCGTGATGGAAAAATTGGAGCATCGCAAAGTTTCTTGGTTTCGCCAGGCGTTGAGTTCCTGGCTCCTATCGACAAGCTTTATCGAAGGCATTTTGAAGCAGGCAGCGGAGAACATCATCAAGCGCGTCTTGGATTATATCGAGGCCAACAAAGGAACCCATTTTGCCCATTTAAGACATTCGATTATTCATAATTTCAATAGCTACCTCTACACTCTGATCGGAGCTTATCGACGCATTGGCTCTAGCAACGAGTACACAGGTGAGCTCAGCGACATGCTTTCTCAGGAATTGGAAAATCCCAAATTCAATGGAGGCTTCACATCGCCTGAGCTGTATAGCGAGTTCTCAAGAATCGTTACAGAAGGGTGCATTTCCAACCCCCTCTATCGCTGGGTGGCCAAAAAGGTGATCGGCAAAGAGGGAGAACTGATCGACAATCTCATCAAGACAGCTCTGAGCACCATCGTCGACTACAATGGATATTCGCACGCGATCAATACTGTTCTTCTCGAAGAGATGGAGACTCTTTATCATGAAATTACTAAAGGAAAGGAGCCGACCGACGAGGAGTTGATCGCGCTGAAAAACATTTCCACGACGGTCAAGGGGGACATCAAGAGCCTTGTCAAAAACCTGCTAGAGCTGATGCATCTCAGCCCAAATACGACCCCCTCGCAACTCTATGCCACTTCCCGCAATAAAAACTCTTTGCACGATTCTCTCGCCCAATCAGCGGATGCTCTCTTCATTGACGACGCAGTACAGGCGGCATCGGAAAACATCGCTGTCGCATTCCGAACGCTGCTAACAGAAGATCGCCTCAAAGAGCTGATATTTAAAGTGGCCCGCCTGGCAAATGATGCCTACCAGAGAGGCGAGCCCATTCCGCCTACCGAATTCCAAGAAAAAGAAAAAAAGCTGAAAGAAACATCGGAAAGATTGCTCCGCTTCGTCGTAAAAAAAGCGGTCAATGAAGCATTGCAGCCAAAAGGGGAAAAAGATCAGAAGTTCGTCAATGACACGATTGCAGAGCTCAAGACAGAAATTGAGAGTGAGACCGGCTTCATCCGAACGACCCAAACCCTGCTCGATGAACTGACCCAAATGGATCTCATCTTGCCTCCTGCTCTCAGCAAAATCGAAGCGCTGCAGTCCCATGCACAGGCATTCTTTACCAGCTGGGCAAGAAAAGCGCGGGATATCGAAGGCTCGCAACTCTCTTCAGAAAACAAGGAACTGCTGCTCAACTTAATTGACAAGGGACTGAGCACGCATGCAAAAGACTTTAACAGCCTTCTTTGCAACATGACTGCTAGCACGAAGAGAAACACGACTCAAGAGGCCTTAAATCAAAATGCGACGGCATTTTTTGCCTCTTCACGCGCAATTCTCAACCAAATGAACCTGCGGTACAATCAGTTTGATCTCTCTCAAGTTGCCGAAGCGATCGCTCAAATGGAAACGCAGGTCGGTGTCTTTAAGCAATATACCCAAACGCAGTCAACTGCAGAAAATATCAAGACTAAAATCGATGAGATTGGCCGTCTGAGCGCGGACTTTAAGAAGAATTATATCCTGTTTGGTACTTGCCTCAGCGGCGATTTGGAAAGATTGAGCAATGAGCTCATCAACGCAAGGCAGAACAACCTTGCAAGCGATCCTTCTGATCAGGAAAAAGGGATTGCAGCGCAAATCACTGCCTTGCTCTCAGAAACAGATCCTTCTATCCAAAGTGCATTTGCAGAACAAAGCCAACGCATTCTCCATTGCAAACACCGTGCATACCTAAATGAATTAGCGCTCAAACAAGACGCTCTCATCCTATCAAGCCGCAATCAGGCCGAAGATTACGTCCTCGTCCAGGGCAAAATCCAGACCCTCATTTGGGAATCCTGCGATGCCATCCATGCATGCGGTGCCGCGTTTTCCCATTCTTCTGATGAACAGCGCATTGAGCTGTGGAATTTGGTGAAAAACACACGCGCGTCGCTAGATCCTCTCGATGCGTGGAAAAACCGCGAGGTCGAGCCCCTGACGTTCATCAATCTCTCTCTTTTGCCCCACCAAAGGATCAAGCAATTTGCAGGCAGCCTGGTCTCCAGCAGAATTCGAGAGAAAATGCATGGCTTTATGAACTTCTTCCGAGATCCGCTCCACTACCGCTATGGCGTACTTCACCACTCGCTTATGATCCCGATCGCTAAGGCATTTCCTCCTCCGCCACCGGGATACCTCAAAAAAATGGGCAAGGTAGTTAAGTCGATCTTTGCCTAAGATCAATCGTTCTCCAAGCAGAGAAGCGAGCGCCTGAGCGCGCTCTCAGCATCGATGCCAAGAGCCTCTGCTTTAGCGATGAGAGCGAGGAGTGCTTCGCCAATTTCCCCTTCTGAAGAGACTGATACGCCCTCAGTTTTGACGGATGTGGGATCATTCCGCATTTTGCGCCGAATCACCTTCTGTGCTCTAACCATCGCCGGTAAGGTAGGCGGAAGGCTTTTCGCAAAGGGTTTGGGAGCTTCGTCTTTTTTTTCCTCAGCTTTGATCTTTTCCCAGTTCTTGATCACATCCTCTGTGTCTTTCACTTCGACATCGCCAAACACGTGGGGATGACGGCGAATCAATTTTTCTCGGATAGATGTGACGATCTGATCGATGGAAAAGCGCCCATGTTTTTCCGCGAGCTTTCCATAAAAGACCACGGTGTAGAGAAGATCTCCAAGTTCTTCGACGATTTTGCGATCATCTCCAGCGTCGACGGCCTCGATCACTTCGTGAGCCTCTTCCAAAACATAGGGCTGGAGCGAGTGAAACGTCTGTGTGCGGTCCCACGGACAGCCATTGGGTCCGAGAAGAGTTTCAGCGACCTCGAGAAGCGATTCGAATTGTTGCATGATGTCCTCTGTTTGCGCGGTATTTAGTGTTGACCTTGCTGTTCCATTTTTTCTATCTCCTATGGAGCCGAAAAAAGTGGAACATCGAGGTTGACGACAATACTTGCGTAAGCGAATATTTTTCAACGTTAAGAGTCTTTTATCGAATTAAGAATCCTTCCGCTTCTCTAAGGATTTTTGGCCGATTTTCGCTCCAAAATGCGGGCAGAAGCTTAATCGACAACGGACTCTAATTAGGAGATATTTAGAATATGACAACCCCTCCAGGCAATTTACAACAGGAACAAAGTTCTAGCATTTGGGGAACTGTGCAACACTACATGGGAGCTCCCTTTAGAGCAGCTGCCCATTACGCAGGAGCTCCCGTGAGAGGAACTGCTGGCAATGTTGTCTCTGGAGCTGTTGATCAACTCACGACGTATTGGCAAGAAAACCGTCCCGAATTAATCGAGCAAGTGCGCGATGTCTTCAGCAAAGCGATGCTCGCCAAATCGCCTCCGCCAGTGCGCAATCTCTATCAATCGATCCTCTCTGTTCTCCAAGTTCCAACAGGGCAGGAGCTCGAGCGGATCCATCTATTGCTTCCCCAGATCAACGCTCTAATGCTCCAGCAGATGGCTCCTCAAATCACACAAGAAGAGCTCGCTTCGGTTCTGAGCACGCCCTTGCGTTTTCAACACGGTGTGCAATGGACGGGACAAGCCATCGTCTTGACTCAGGATTTGAGGGCTCACTTGGATTACGTTGCAGGCTTTCTAAAGTCGTTGATCGACCGCAATGATGGCGTTCTCGTTCAATGCATGCAGTTTGCAAATGATTCCCTCGCCGAAGCCAAACAACGGCTGATGGGACAATTCCAATCGGCAGGCAATGTCGGAGACACCCCTCTGCCACTCGTCCCTCCCCCCGATGGGGAGCAGCAGCCTCCCGCACAAGGTCTCAATGGGATCATCGACCGAGGAGGGCAATTCCTCAATTCCCTCGTTTCGATGGGCTCTAATGCCATCTCTACGCGTGCAGCAAGCGCTCTCGCCACTCTGTTTCATCTCGTTTTGGAACAGGTGCGCGGAGGGATTAGCAAACGGGATGCTGCACATCCCCTCTTGGCGCAAATCGATCCTCTGATCGGGCGGCTGAGCACTTCGATTAAAGCCCCTTCCTGGGAAGTACTGATCGCCACCTTGCAAGAGACTTTGGCATTTCTGCGCCAACAGCACATCTACTTCCAGGGGTTTAAAGTTCCCCTGCTAAACAATGGAACAACACACCTTTCCGCAATTCCCCCTTTGCTGCAGAACATCTCTTCTCATAAAGCGCTGCTGCATAGACCCTCTTTTGAAGAAGGCGTCACCGATGAAAGAATGGCCGTTCAAGCAAGCATCCTGAAGGCGAATTTGTCTGCGTACATTTCCATGTCCCTATCCGGTCGCTTGATCCACTGGGGCAATGCAGCACCCATCGACGTCTCTCTTTTTCAGGGATCTTCGGTCAACGAAATTGCGGGGATATCTCAAACGCTCAGAACCAAATATTTCCAAAGAATCGACCGCTCGAGAAGTTCCTTTGTCATGAAATGGGTAGCCAAGAGATCTTACGACTTGGTGAACGGGTTCGCGTCGTTTTATGGCAATAGCATCATCGAGAAAGTCTTCTCTCTAGCGAAAAAATTCATCGGAGACGAGCTGCTCTCTCCTGACGCCAAACAAGAGCTCATCATCAAAACCCTGCGCAACTGGCTCGCAGTGACAAGCGGCGCGTATAACCAGGCCGCAGAGGCCCCGCCATCGCAGGCAAAAGACTTGCTCGCGATGATTGAAGAAATGATCAAGCTCCCTGCGCGCAATGACGGAATGACGCAAAAGCAGGTCTATGCTGCATTGCTTGAGTCCGTTTTGGATCAGTTTGGTCCCAAAATTCAATGGACGAGCTCCATCGACAGCTTTTTTACGCGCGAAATTCCTTCTACCTCTCGCTTGCATTTCCTCAACCCACTTGTAGTAGGGGTCAATTTTTTCCTCGCCACGAGCATCAAAACGATGGTCATCCTTCCGCAATGGATGAGCAATGTCGTCATCAAGATTGGAACCAAGGTCGCGGCAAGAAGGGCAGACATTGTGCAGGATTACGTCGAGCAGAAGGTCGACTCGCTCAAACGCAATACCCCTACTTCCTATGCGATGCAGAAAGTGATCTACCACCAGCTGCAAAACGTGCTGAAAACCATTGAAGAGAAACTCGGAAGGCAGTCGAGCGGCAACGAAGATCCAACGCTCAATCTTTCCCATGCGCGCAAGCACGAAATTGCCGGACTTGTCAAAATTGGCCTCGAGGTGCTCAACAAGTGCCGGTATCTGACAAAAGACGATCTCTTCAACTTTTTGCAGCATAAGGCACCCCTGAAAGACCGGCTCATCAGAGAGTTAGAGGAAACATTTTTGCCACAAGTGCTCGAAACCGCGGCGACAACGCTCTCGTTAACGCTCAAGACGGTCACGAGCCAAACAATGCTGCGGCAATCTCTTTACGAAATGCTTTGTGTCACTAATGAATCGTTTGGCTCTGAGGGAACTGTCACCGATGCGGAATTCCTCTCCATCCAAAAAGGGATTAGCGAACTTAGAGACCAGCTCCTAGAAGCAACGACATTGCACGCTGTGGAAGAATTGCTTGACTTCACTAACGCCAAGCAACAAAGAGACCTCGATCAGTTCATGACCGAATTCAAGGGACAGTCATTGCAATTCACCTGCCGATTACAACATGAGCTCTACGAAACGACGCAGATCTTGAACAACAGCAGCCTTCCGCTGCAAGCCAAAATCACAGAACTGGTCGAAATGTCCATCCAGTTCCACAATGACAGACTCAATGCCCTTAGTAAGGCCGATGGAAACCGAAATCTGCACACGAGCACTAAGCAGGACCTGAATGTGATATCTCAGGAGATGATCAACCACTCTACCCCACTAGCCGGCAGTCTAAACGAGATGAAACGCGCAGTCGATCAGGCTGCGAGCAGCGAGAGATTCCTTCCTGACCTATCCCACCTCCAAACATTCTTAGGCTCCCTGCAGCCCCACCTCCATAAGGACCGCCTCTCTCCTGAAGAAAAAGAGTTTTGCACTATTCAGCTCGATCTCGCCCAGGTTCACATGAATTCCCTAAGAGAGAAAAATTTTCCGCTGGTCGAACAAAACAGCCTAGAACTGCAGCTGCACCAACTGCGTGGCGCGCTCGACGCCGCTTATTTGCGCCAAAAAGAAAAAGAAGCTCTCCAGGAGATCACATGGCAAATGATGGAATTGCAGTATGCAAAACGGCATCACAGCCCAACCGCGCAGATACAGGAATTGAACCAGTCCCTCCACTCTAAAATCAGCACCCTCTCCTTCCCCGATCACAGACGGACGGCGTATGAATGCCTACAAGCGCTCGCCTTTGCCCAAACAGAAGAGGCAATTCACAGCGCAGCCATGCGCTGGCAAGGAGAACACTATGGAATCTCTTGCCTAAACGACAACCACATTCAATCTGACCTTAACCACATGCGATCACATTGCGCTTCCCTACAACATAGACTCCATGAATCCTCTCATCAATACCTCAACAGTTTTGCGCAGGCAAAGCATGCGATCCAAAACCTTCTTCAACACGCAACTGTACAAGCTCAACACCTCTACCACTGGTCGAATCACAGAGCGGGCCCCAACTTGTGGAACATCATGCCCTTCGACATGCATTGGGTCACAGAAACGGTGAAAAGCGTCGCCTTTTTGAGCGCGCAAGACAAAATGCAAATGCTTCTTGACACACTGCACCTAAGACATAATATCATTGGTTTCATGGGCCAGGTAGGTATCCATCCCTGGCTAAGGTACTCCAAGGCACACGCGAGTTAATTTATGGAAAAGCAATTCACCGCAACGGCATATATCCTTCACGAGGATAAAGTGTTACTCCTCCATCACCCCAAGCATGGCAAATGGCTCCCCCCAGGAGGCCATTTGGAAGAGAATGAGACTCCTCCACAAGCCGCTCTGCGCGAAGTGAAAGAGGAAACAGGCCTTGACGTCGCAATCGTGAAAGACGAGCACCTATGGGTTAAACGCTGGAATGCCTCTAGCTTTGAGAGACCCTTCCTCTGCCTACTCGAGAACATCCCACCTCATGGGACCCAGCCCGCCCACCAGCACGTTGATTTCATCTATGTCTGCCGTCTTCTCGGCGGACAGACGGACGAAGTGCATCAGAAAATGCAGGCAATCCGCTGGTTTACCCTCGATGAAGTGAGGGCGCTCAAAGCTGACGTGGAGATTTTCTGCGAGACGCAAGAGACCCTAGAGGTCATTTTCCAGAAACAGGTCTTAATGACACCTGACCTATGATCTCTTTTTAGCATTTATAACATAACGCAAAGACACAAAGACGCGGCAGGCGCAAAGCATGAAAGATATACCGAATGTGACTCAAAATTTGGTTTCTGGCTGTACTGGCATCTTCATCTTTGCAACCGACTCCATCGACCATGTGCTTGCACATGGCCTGCTTCGCCGGTCGCAAACCTGAAGCGCCAGTTTTGCCAGAAAGCAAATTTTGAATCACGTTCGGTATAGAAGTCTATTCTTAGATTTCTTTGCGCCTGCCGCGTCTTTGTGTCTTTGCGTTGTAAGAAAAAATAAGGACCTTCTCAATCACCACATTCCCGAAAAGCTTCTCCAACATATCCACCAACCTTTTTACTCGTATTACCAAATAAGTTGGTTTTAAAAACTAAGTTGCTACAAACAAACAGCTTAAACACCACTAACCCCGATCAGCTTTCCTTATTTTCCCGTTGAGGCTATATAGAGGGAATGCAGAGCAAAGGTCTATTCATCGCCTCCACGGGTCAGCACGTAGGTAAAACGACCACGTGTCTGGGTCTATTTTCAGGACTGGCGAAAAGAATGGATAGCATCGGCTACATGAAGCCGATTGGCCAGCAGCAAGCCTTGAGCAAGGGTGGCACTAGCGTCGATAAGGACGTCCTCATCTTCAAAGAGCACTTTTCCCTCAAAGACAAAGAAGAAGAAATGAGCCCGGTTCTGATCCCACAAGGATTTACCCGCCAATTTCTCGACAAGAAGATCGATGCCGCTCATTTGAGGAATAAAATCACAAAGAGCTGCAAAAAGCTCTCTTCGGACAACACCTTTCTCGTCGTCGAAGGCACGGGGCATTGCGGGGTGGGTTCCATCATCGACCTCAATAATGCGCAAGTCGCCTCCCTGTTGCAAATGCCACTGATTCTGGTCGCCTCAGGCGGTTTGGGCTCTGCTTTCGACGAACTTGCTCTCAACAAGGCTCTATGCGACAAACACAACGTCCCGCTTCTCGGAGTCATCCTGAACCGCGTCCAGCCAGAAAAAGCAAAGATGGTGCAAGAATACGTGCAGAAGGCCCTCAAACGCTGGGATGTCCCTCTGCTCGGCTGCATCCCCTTCAATCCCTTTCTAAGTCAGCCGACCGTAGAGGATTTCGAAGGACTCTTCAAACAGGAGCTCCTTACGGGGATGAACCACCGGCTGCGCCATTTTAAACACGTGCGCCTCGTGGCCACCTCTGTCGAGACCTACCGCGAGTGGATCGTTCCCAACCAGCTGATCATCACACCTGCAAATCGGGAAGACATCATCCTCGCCACTCTCACCAAAAACTACGAATACCACATCGCCAATCCTGGGCACGATTTTAAGGCAGGCATGATCCTCACCGGCGACTACCCTCCCCGTCACTACATCGTCGAAGAGCTCAAGAAAGCGGACATCCCGATGATCTATACCTCGGTCCACAGCCACACGGCGATGCAGATGATCAGCTCCTTCACCGCAAAAATCCGCACAGAAGACGTGGAAAAGGTGCATGGAGCCATCCAGATCGTCGAAAACCACATCGACTTCGATCTATTGGACAGCCTCCTAAGAAAGCATGGTTAATTTACCGGGATAAGGATCCTGGCCACCCACTCTTGAAAGGCTGCAGAAAGCGCGGCACGGTCGACATCTCGCAGACAACTCCCCGTTTGACACGTGCGCAGCTTGGGACAGCGCGTCGCGAATGAGACGTTATAGGGGCAGCTCCCTTGAAAGACGCCGTGGCGCTCTTCTGTCGGCTTGTAGATATGCGCAAGCGAGGGGCCGAAGGCGCTGAACGAGGGCGTGAGCGTCGTTCCGCAAAGATGAAGAGCTGCGGAATCGACCGCCAAAACGGCATCGACTTGCCACATGAGGGCCTGCCAGAGCGGCAGTGTCAGCTCTCCTACGCACTGAGAACAGTCTGGAAAGTGGGAAGAGAGCGCTGCAGCGGTCAGTTTTTCTCCCTCATCTCCGTAAATGAAGAGAAAAGAGGCCCCAAAGGAATCGCGGGCGCTTTTGAGCACACCAAGCCATGCAGACTCCGGAAGCTTCTTATTTTCCCATTTTGATCCGAAACACACCATCAGAGTGGGCCCACTGGAGAGAGCGAAGGAGTGCAGGCGAGTCTGCTCTTCTGCGTTGAGCTGCAGTTTCACTCCCTGAAACGCGAATGTTTCTTGATCTTCGAAGTACTGCTGCACTAAGCGCAAATATCTCTCGCGCACGTTGATCTCTAAAGGGACGGAAAAGCGTTTGCGGGTGGCCAAGAGATTGATGCTCTCCTTGACGCAGCTCCGATCAAAACCCACCTTGACATGGGCATGGGCTGTATGGGTCACGACAGCTGACTTGCTATTGCCTTGTAGATCAAACAGGACGTCGTAGGTCGTCAGCCTCATATTTTCTTTGAAGGCGGAAAAGGCTTCTCTTGTTTCTCGAGAGAACGGATTTTTTCGCCAGGTCTTGGTATCGATGGGGATCACTTTGGAAATTTCAGGATGAGCGCGCAATAGAGGAACGATCCCCTTCTCGGCAACCCAGTCGATCTGGGCATTGGGAAACCGCCGGCGCAGGTACTGTAAAACGGGAAACGTCTGGATCACGTCTCCAATCGCGGATGTTTTGACGATCAAAATGCCTTTTGGGGAGTCCATCAGTTCCTCGAATCAAAAGAAATGATCATAGCCAAAATGCGTATTGTCTGCTAATAACAAAATAAGATTATATTATATAGCAGGGCTAACTGATGGCAACAAAGAAAATCTCTCACAGCCAGCCGAAAGAGATGTATCTCTTGGCGTTAACGGAAATGTGTCAGCGATTTGCACTCGGCGGGATCATCAACCTACTCGTGCTCTATTTGGTCCAGGGACACCATTTTCCCGATGCTGCGGCAGACCATGTCTTTGGGATTTTCACGGCCACAGCCTACATCCTCCCCGTGTTCGGTGGCTACATCGCCGACAGGCTCAACTACCGGCTTCCCGTCATCTGGGGACTTCTATTAACGGCAACAGGATGCTTTCTCATGGCGGTGGGGAGCTTGCCTCTGTGTTTCACTGCGCTCGTATTTGTTGCTGTCGGCGGGGCTATTTTTACACCAAGTGTTTACGCGCTCCTGGGCAATCTGTACCACCATCAGCACCATTTGCGCGATGCGGGATTTTCAATTTACTACTCTGCGGTCAATATCGGGAGCTTTCTAGCGCTCATCGGCATGGGCGCGCTTGGACAAGCTAAGCATTGGAACAGCGCCTTCCTACTCGCAGGGACTGTGCAACTGCTGGGATTACTTTCTTTCAAAATCGTGCTAAACAATCCCGTGTTCCAGCAAGTGAATGCGACACGCAAAAAGGAGATGGCGGGAAAACAGGCCCCTTTGCATCCACATGAGAAGCGGAGAATCGCCGTCATCTGCATCCTCTCCTTTTTCTCGATTTTGTTCTGGATGGCCTATAATCAGGGCGGATCCTCGATGTCTCTGTTTGCGTTGCGCTATACCGATCGATCGATTGGCTCTTTCCAAATGCCTCCTTCCTGGATCCTCTCTTCTGAAACGCTCTATCTCGTGCTGTTTGCGTTCCCTCTTGCCAAACTCTATATGTACTTGGCCAAGAGCAAGCACGACATCACGCCTCCTTCAAAAGCGGCATTCAGCCTTTTTGCAATCGGCATTTGCTTCCTTGTCATGGTCGTAGGTGCACGAGGGATTCCAACGGGAGCAGAGAGTGCTGCCATCAGCCCCTTATTCCCCTTTTCTGCCTATGCATTCATGGCGCTTGGAGAGATGCTGATCTGCCCCATCGGGCTATCGTTGATCACTCACCTCTCCCCTCATCGCTACACGGCGATGCTGGTGGGAGTATGGTATGTGTGCATTGGGACGGGTTTTTATCTGGGTGGAGCCATTGCGCCACTCATGTCCACTCTGAAGACGATGAGCGGTTTTTTCGGCATCTTCGTCGTGATCTCATTGCTGTGCGGGACTATTCTCTTACTTCTGAGTAAGCGGCTTAACCGGATGCGCCATCTCGAGTCGCTTTAGAGCGGCTTGAAAATCGGAGGGAATCGGAGCAACTACTTTAATTTTCTTACCCGAAGTGGGATGAGGAAATTGGATTTGATAGGCGTGCAACAGATTGCGCTTGGGCTGGAGTGAACAACGGAATTTCTTTCCGTAAAGCACATCCCCTAAAATGGGATGGCCAATTCCACTGAGGTGCACGCGGATCTGGTGGGTGCGTCCTGTGATCGGCTGGCACCAGATCAGGGCGGCATTTTTCCCCTTTTTTAAGCATTTCCAATGCGTCACGGCACGTTTCCCCTTTTTGGGGTCGACAGCTCCATAAACGGGCTGTCCATGCAAAGTGCGCACCTGGTCAAGTGAGTTATCGACCTTGCCCTGTTCTTTTCCTGGAATGCCATCGACGATAGCGAGGTAAATTTTTTCAACCTGCCGCTCTTTAAATGCTGCGAGCATCTTTTCTTTGGCCGTACTTGTTTTGGCGATGATCAGTGCGCCGGTCGTTTCTTTGTCGAGGCGATGCACGACGGCCCAGTTCTTTCCCCACTGGGGGATGACAGAGCGCAGCGCTGCATTTTCCGAGACAACCCCCGATGGCTTATTGCAAATGAAGAGCGCCCCATCTTCGTAGAGGGGAATGAGCGCCGCACTTTTTTTGTCCTCTTCTTGAAAAGCATCTGGGGAAAGCGCAACAGTATCGCCTGCTTTCAGTGAGAGCGAAGAGCGCAATTCGATGCGTCGGTTCACCGTGCAGCACTTGCCATCGATGGCGCGCTTTAACGATTTGACAGAGGGTGCTTGGAGGCATTTTTCTTTGAGGAAGGCCTGTAGGCGCATCCCCTCCTCATCGGAGGTAACGCGCCACTGCCATTTAGCACCTTTAGGATGGGACATTGAGATGCTCAAAGTAATCAATCAGAAGACGCACTCCCACACCTGTTGCATGAGTGGGGTGATAGGGTTTGAGTTCAGATAGGTAGGCAGTGCCTGCGATATCCAAATGCGCCCAAGCGATCTTCTTGACGAACTGCTGCAGGAAGATCGCGCCTGTGGCAGCGGTCGCCTTGCGCGGTCCTGAATTTTTGAGGTCAGCAATCGAAGACTTGAGCATCTCTTTGTATTCGGGATACAGGGGCAGGCGCCAGAGTCTCTCGTGAGTTCTTTCCCCTGCGCGCTCAAGCTCCCGTGCGAGCTTTTCATCGTTGCAGAAAAGACCTGTAGCCTCTTCTCCAAGTGCAATGACAACTCCCCCCGTTAAAGTGGCCAAATCGATGATCTGCGTCGGCGCATACCGCTCTTCAACGTAGGAGATGGCGTCTGCCAGGACGAGCCGCCCCTCTGCATCCGTATTGTTGATCTCGACCGTTTTTCCCGAGTAGCTGCGCAAAACATCCCCTGGCTTGTAACTGCCGGGACCAATGGCATTTTCTGCAACCGCGAGCACGCCGATGAGGTTCTTCTTCAACTTGAGCGCAGCAGCAGCTTGCATCGTCGCCAGGACAGCTGCAGCCCCTGCCATATCGCACTTCATCGTCTCAATCCCACCGGTGGGCTTGAGGTTGAGGCCTCCGGTATCGAACGTGATCCCCTTGCCGACAAGCGCTATCTTCTCTTTTGACTTGGGATCTCCCTTATACTCCATGATGATGATGGCAGGATCGAGAGTGGCTCCCTGTCCCACGGCCAAGATCAACCCCATCTTTTCCTTCTGGAGCGCCTTCTTGTCCATGATGGTCGTCTTCACCGAGGACTCGCTCTTGGCCAGTTCCTTGGCATGTGCGATGAGCGTTTCCACATTGACATCGTCGGCGTTCCCGTTGACGAGGTCGCGAGCAAAATTGACGGAGTCGATAATGGTCTTCAGCCTTTTGAGAAGCACCTCTTCTTCCTTTTCCAATCCGCAGAAGCAGATCTTTTCCAAGTGAGAATGGTTTTCTTCTTTAGCCGATTCCCCTTTCAATGAATCAAAAGAGTAGGAGCTGAGCAGAACACCTTCAACTACAGCTTTGCAAATGACATCGCGCGCCATGAGATCGGTCTCGGGAATTAAGAAGTTAACCTTCTTCCAATGCTTAGAGCGAATCGCCTTGATGGAAGAGGCGTAAGCTCTTCTCAGCGCATCGGGTAGGCTTCCCTTCTTTCCACCGAGGCCAAGCAGAAGGATTCGCTTCTCCTTTCCCTTTGCAGGATACAGGAGAAGCGTTTCGCCCTCTTTGCCAAAAAAATCCCCATTCTGCAAGGGACCTTTCACGAGGGAGGCAAATTCCTTGCTTCCCACTGCCAGCTCTACTTTCTTGTGATCTTTCCAAACGGGGATGACAATCACATCGGCATGCGCACGCGCTTTAAGAGTAGAAGAAATGATCTGCATGTATCTCCTTAGAAAGGTATTTCATCGTCTGAAAAGGAATGCTCTTCTTTTCCGTGGCCTTGATCTCTTCCTTGGCCATATGAAGACTCTTGACCCATGTGAGCTGGCTCCTGAGACGAAGAATGTCCATGGCTTCCTGCATCGGAAGTACTTCCGCCTGCTTGATCGGGACGTCCGAATGGGCTGAACGTGATATTGAACGCGGTGAGGCTCATGGATACTTGTGGGCGGCCTTCTCTGTCGGTGAAAATTTCAGGCTTGTTCAATTCTCCAGAAACAATGATCGGGCTTCCCTTCTTGAAAAAAGGAATGATCTTGTCAAACTGCTCACCCCAAACGGTCACTTTCCACCAAATTGTCTCATCTTTTCCTGAACGTCGCACACGGGCAGCCACACGCAGCGTTGTGACTTTTAGGCCAGAAGATGTAAAGCGCACTTCTGGATCTGCTCCTAAGTGTCCTGCAATCGTAATGTGATTCATCCTAATTCCTCTTTCTTGAAGTTCTAACTCACTGAGACTTGATTATTAGTGCAGCCTGCAATATTCTCAAGATCTTTTATACAAGAGGATCTCATGAGCACAGAGGAAATTCCGCAAGCACTTGGTCCCTATTCCCTTTCTGTCTCAGCCGGCCCCTTTCTCTTCCTCTCCGGGCAAACCCCCATCGATCCTCAAACAGGTGCGCTCGTCGGCCTAACCATCGAAGAACAGACGCACCAGGTCATTGACAACATCGAAGCGATCCTTGCCAAAGAAGGACTCACTTTGGAGCACGTCGTGCGCTGCGATGTCTTTCTCAAAGAGATGAGCGACTTCTCCCGCATGAACGCCGCATATGCCGAACGCTTCTCCCAAAGCTTAAAACCCACCCGTACGACCGTTGAGGTTTCTAGGCTGCCGCTAGATGCCCGGGTCGAAATCACCTGTATCGCCTGTCTCGAAAAGCCATCTAAGATTTAATCATTTTTCAGCCTTATTAATTATTAAAAAATTTAATAAACGAATTTATTATAAATTAATTGATAATATTTTTTTGAAATAGAATTAAATTAAATCATGCACTATAATACACTCATAAACACAGCCAAGGAGATCTTATGGCATCATCTTCCGTACCATCGATGTCAAACCGTTTTATGACATTGTCTATACCACGCGGAACAGCGGAGAGCATTCGTTCTGATTACATTGAGTCTTGCTTTCCTCACGACCGCATGGCATGCAGTTTGACCGATTCTCAAAAGTTAAAAGAAAACGTTCTCGCTGCGTATGCAGAAGTAGACCGGATCGATTGGAACTTAGGAGATACACCCAGCGAATGGGATTTAGAAAGGTTATTTCTCATCGATGATTTTAATATGGCACTCGCAAATTGTATCGTTAAAAAGCTCACTCTTTGGGCTGTGCGCAAGGATGCGCCTTTGCAATTCAGCACAGGTCCTAGAGAAGATTATGCCCATAACATGACTCTAGCCAAATTTGCAAAAGATAGAGATTTTGAAGAGAACTATCAAATAAGAGAATTGGCTCCATTTTGTGAACAGCTAAGCCAAAAAATTGGCAACGTGTTCCAAAGAAAGCCTCTAATTCCCTATCAGTCTCAACTGCATCCTCGCATTAAAGACCTTCGTTCTCAAGTTCCCGAAGGGGCACGAGGATTCTTTACCTGGATTCCTGCAAAAATCAGTGCACCTATGCCAAAACCACCTACTGCAGACTCCACAACGGCGAGTCTACCGTCTGTGTCGCTCATCCCAACCTCGTCTTCCAGCTCTACTCCAGTAGATGCTCCTAAGACACCGACTGCCCGTATTGCCGTTGCTTATGATGCCCAAGAGGGAGATAAGCTCTTCGTCCGCACCTCTCTAGACTGGACAAAGGGCGTTGAAATGGAATTCAAAGAAGGAATGTGGGTCTTTGAAACCACAGAGCCTTTTGAGCAGCTCGAATACAAGATCGTCCTGAACGATAACCAGTACGAAAAGGGTCCTAATCGCATTGCCTCCCAGAGCCAAGGCGATGAGATCACATCACTCCGCTTCTAGTTCTTTTGCCCCTTTTGCGCATTCAAAAGGGGCAAATCATTCATTTATATCATTTGTTATTAACAACTTAAGAGCATAAATCTGACAATCTCGCAATTTTCAATTCATCACAAGCTCATTTGACAAATTAAAAATATAATTACTTTGACATAAAATCTAAAATAATTTATAATTAAGCCATGTATAAAACATTAAAAACAGGATATTTTCATGTCAGCATCAACAAGTAAAGCATCAGCCGAGAACCTTAATTTTTCATTTATTAACAGAGTGGCAGAAACTGCTGTGAAGCCAGCGGTTAAAGCCGAAGCAGAGAAAGTGAAGCAGATCATCGTGCGCTTAGAAGGCGCGGCTTCACAAAGTGATTTTGGAACAAAAGTCTGGACAGGGGCATTTTTTGAAGAGATGGCCACAGTGATCGATTTCGGAAATCGACACCTCAAATCTGAGCAATTCACCTACGCTAATCCCTTCCACTTCCGAGCAGAATCTCCTCAACTCATCTCTAGACCATTTCCTCACTTCTGTGACGAACCGGACTATGTGATGCATACTCTCGATGTCGCAGAACACGATAACCTACCTAAGGATCCTCATACAGGACGTCCAATCTGTCCCTTCACTCGAATGTCAATTGGTGAGATTCCCGAACCGATGTATGATTACAATGACCAAAGACGCATCTATCAGTT
>JAZJZV010000068.1:0-5226 GCA_040389485.1 Chlamydiota bacterium | reverse complement strand
ACAAATTGAAAAAGAAATCACAAAGCTTGAGAAAGAAAATGCTGAGATCCAAAGTCCAAGAGGTTCATTAAGCCCAATCGCATCCCCTGCTATTCACATCTCAGCAATAAGAAGCCTCCAACCAAACGATCCATCCATGATGTTTTCACGCTCACTCTAATGATTAATCAGGTGGCAAGCATTGCTTGCCACCTATTTCTACCAAACATGACGCATCATTTGCGTCTATTTTTTTGCAATTAAGTAAACGCCTAGAAGAACGAAAGGAATGCTCAGCCATTGTCCCATCGTCAAGCAGCTTGCTGTAGAGAGTGAAACGCTCTGTTCCACCTTCAAATATTCAATCAAAAACCGGAAGCCAAAGACCAGGATGAGAAAGAATCCCGTGAGTCTGCCCTTGCGCTCGAACTTTGGATGTGACCGCGCATAGATGAGCAGGGCGATAAAGACCACGCAATACCACATGGCCTCATAGAGCTGCGCAGGATGGCGTGGAACAAGAGGGCCTCCGTCTGCTGGGTGTCCAAAGATCACTCCCCAAGGCAATCCCGTTGGAATCCCCAAAATTTCCTGATTGAAAAAGTTGCCTGTGCGAATGCAGACCGCTGCCAAAGCCGTCGGAACGACGGCAAAATCGACGGATCGCAAAAAAGGGATTTTGGCACTCCTGGAAAAGAGCCACAACGCAATGAGGATGCCAACGGCCCCTCCATGAGAAGCTAGCCCCCCCTGCCAGACGGCGATGATCGAGAGAGGGTCTTTTGCGATGAGGGATAGGTCCTGGTAGAAGAGAACATCGCCCAGGCGGGCGCCGACCACTGCCCCAATCATCACATAGATGGTCATCTTTTCTGCCAGCTTCGAGGCGCCAAGGGACTTTTCTCGTTGTCCCAAATAGCGTTTCAGCAAGTGGATTAAGACCCAGTAGGCCAAAAAGAATCCCAACGCAAAAAAAAAGCCATACCATAGAATGGGGCGGTTCAGAAATGGAACCCGGAAGTGGAACATCGCGGGATTGGGATCCCAGTAAAACGCACTAACAATTGATGGCAAATGCATAAAATTAAAGTCTACACCATTGGTAAAACGAAGGAGTCTTGGCTACAAGAGGCCCTCAAAGAGTATGAACTCAGGCTCAAGGCCACTGCTTCACTGGAGTGGATTTTAGCGAAAAACGACGCCCAGTTAAAGCAGTTTTTGGAAAAAGAGCCCCACTTCCTCTGTTTGGACCCGAACGGGAAACAATTGGACAGCGTTGCTTTCTCACAAATGCTCATCCACTCCCTTGAGGAAATGGGAGCACGACTGAGCTTTGTCATCGGAGGATCGGAAGGGATCCCCCCTGAAATCAAAGCGCGCTCCAAGCAGCTCGTATCCCTCTCAAAGCTGACCTTTACTCACCAGATCACGCGACTGATCCTCGTCGAGCAAATCTACCGGGCCTTTGAAATTGCAAAGGGCACCGGTTATCACAAGTGATTCTAACGCGCTTGCTTCTGCTCTTTGCTGATGGTGAGGGCTAACCGGAAATAGAGCATGGCGCCGTTCATGAGAGCAGAACCCACGGCAACATCCACCATCCCGCGGATATCCTGCGGAACATGCAACCATTTCATACTCACTCCAAGGGCAATCATCCCAGCGATCAAGAAGAGATATCCCCGGCTGTATACCTGATTGAACTTGACGGGCTCTGGCAGCTTCAAGATGCGTTCTGTGACCCTGCGGACCGTTTTAACAAGTACAAATCTTCCCTTGATAAACCCAATGATCAGACCGATCATGATGAGCGCCATCGCGGCCTGTTCCCTTCCTCCTGCAATCGGAGTCAATTGAGCAATGAGCGAGGTCGTATCACTCACGTTAAAACGAGCGAACTCGACGACAAAGCGCAGCCCTAGGGTCAGAAGCCCGAAGCCGACGACAAACCAAACAATCCCCGATAGGGCAATCCACGAAGTCTTGCGCAAACGCATAAATAGATCTCCTTAAAGTAATCGCTCTGAGACTACCATAGCTACCATTTCCCTGAATAGGGTGTGAAGCTCGCCTTTGCACAGTTTTTAACGAGCGGATCCAAGGAAGAGCTCTCGAAAAACTGTGCAAAGGCGAGTGAAAAAAAATTTATCGTTGTCGACAAAAATAGGCGGGATTTTTACACTGGCCCTGATTGTTCGCTTATTTTTTAAAAATAAGAGGGAGTCGCTTCACTCGATTTCGATACGAAATTCGAGCGGCTCACTCATAGGAGTGTTTATGAACGTCTCATTGACCTTTTTAAGGGTTTTCTTCCTCATCCTCAGCATATTTCTCATGACGACCTTCATGGTCTCCAACCCATCGGGTGCAGTGCATTCCAATGCCCTGATTGGGGTGATTACAGGGGTTGTCTTCGGCGTATTGCTCATCGGTTTTGACATTGCCTTTAAACGGTTCAACCTCCGTTCTTTCAACATCGTTGTCCTGGGAATTTTCCTTGGATATCTGATGGGCCAAGCTCTCGTTCTCGTATTTAATTCCGTCCTCGACATCAGCAAAGTTTCCATTATACTCCAGCCTCAGACGCTCGAGCTCATCCGCATCGCACTCTTCTTATTCGGAATTTATCTGGGAACCATCATGACGCTGCGCTCTTCCGATGAGATTTACGTCAGCATTCCCTTCGTGAAATTCTCCCCTACTTCTGAAAAGAAAAAAGATCTCGTGATCGACAGCTCAGTTCTCGCCGACGCGCGCATCATCGATGTCGCAGCAACAGGCCTTTTGGACCACCAGCTCGTGATCCCCCGCTTCATCATCAAAGAACTCTATGCAACAGCAGAGGTCGGCGATGAAATCTCGAAATCGAAGGCGCGCCGTTGCTTGGAAGTCATCAAAAAGCTCGAAGCAATACCTGCACTAGAGCTCCGCTTTAACGACACCGATTTTCCCGAAGTGAAAGAAGCCCATGGAAAGTTGCTCCGTTTAGCACGCCTACTCGATGGAAATCTGCTGACTGCGGATATCAGCCGCATTCAGATGGCTAGCATTGAAGGAGTCCGGGTAATCAACATCCACACCCTCTCTAACGCTCTCAAGCCGCTCATGCAAGCAGGAGAGTTCATCAAGATCAAAATTCAGCGCTATGGAAAAGAACCACGCCAAGGCGTCGGCTATCTCGATGACGGAACCATGGTCGTTGTCAACGGCGGCGGCAATTACATCGGTGAAACAATCGATGCTAAGGTCCTCTCTGTGAAACACACGACATCAGGCAGAATGATCTTCTGCAACGCGATCGACGCTGATAATCCTTCGCACGAATACGACGAAAACGACGAACACCATGATGAATGATCACAGCTCAGACATTTTAGGGATTGGCAATGATATCATCGAGGTAGAACGCATTCGCCATGGCATGGATAGACATGGGCTGCGCTTTCTCACCAAGCTCTTTACCACGAAGGAGCAGGACTACTGTTTGAAATACAAAGATCCTGTTCCTCATTTTGCAGGGAGATTTTCTGCAAAAGAGGCCATCGTCAAAGCGCTGGGTACAGGGTTTGGAGAACACGCCTCCTGGCTCGACATCGAAATCTTAAATGACACTCATGGGAAGCCGTGGGTGTATTTTGCCAATCACCTAGAAAAAAAGCTCAAAGGCACGCTCATGATGATTTCCATCAGCCACTGCGAACTCTATGTCACTGCGTTTGCAGTATGGACAAAGAATCCTTCGCCAAATTAAGGATTCTCCCGCTTTTCTAAGAAAGCTTTAAAGTTTACAAACGCAGAGCCGCAATGTCACAAGGCCGCAAAGAAAAAGACAAATTTTTGCGACTTGGAGTCTTTGCGTTTTCTCCGATCTTTTGCGCTATAGAAGATGAATCAAAGCAGAGAGAAAGGAATCTCGTAACTGAGGGTAAAGAAGTTGACATTCTCGGGGAAATCTCTTGCAAATACGCGGTATGCATAAGAGGCTGACAAGGTTCCATAAACCCCGAAGTGGTAGCCATAACTCGCTCCCAAGTCAATCGACTGATGATGAAACTTTCCCCATCCATGAAAATGGCGCACATTGACGTGCTGTTTTGTACCAAACCCAAATAGTCCTGTTGCAAATGCCGTGAAGTGGTGGGTGTTTTGCACGTTTTTCTGCCACACCATGAGCGCCCGCGTCCAGGGAAGACCCTGTTCAGCAATGCCGCCTGTCGCAAATGCATAAGCCCGCGATGTCCAATGGCCGCCGCAAGACCACTCTTTACCGATTGCCCCTGTCAATTCCACATTATAGTTTCCCGCGTAGGGAGAGCTCACATCCCTAAGGCTGTCATTCGGAACCCCTCGCAGGTTTATGCCCAATGCGCAACTGATGGGATCCCCTGCAATATCATCTAAAATCTGATAGCGCGCTTGAATGGCCGCGCTGCGCACTCCAAAAGACTGGCGAGGGGTCTGTACAAGCTCGAGTTCTGCTTGGACATCGAACTGGGGCGAAGCGGTGAACCCCAGATCAAAGAGCACATCGTAGTCATTGGAGGGCGACTTGAGCTGCACGGAAGCATTTTGCACTTTGCTGTAGCGCGAATAAGTGAATGCAGAGCCGAATGTGCATTCGTACGACGTGCCCAGCCAGGGCTTTGTCTCAAGCGAATGACAAAGGATGGGAAGACTGACCAAAAGAGCAACAGACCTCATACCAGTCCTTTTTCAGAAAGCCAGCGTTCTGCATCAAGAGCTGCCATACATCCTGAACCAGCAGCGCTAATGGCCTGCCGGTAGACGTGGTCTTGGACATCTCCTGCCGCAAAGATTCCTGCCACATTGGTGTAGCTTGTATTGGGCTTGATTTTGATATACCCATTGGGCTCGAGCTCAACCTGCCCTTGGAGGAACGCAGTATTGGGCGAATGGCCGATGGCAAAGAAAACACCCCCTGCATCCCGCGTGGCGGCCTCATTTGTCTGAACATTTTTGAGATGGACAGTGTGGACGATGGTGTCCCCTTCTACTTTTTCTAAAACGGTGTTCCAGAGCATTTCAATTTTGGGGTGATGGAGGGCTCTTTCGCACATGATTTTTGAAGCTCTGAGCTGATCGCGGCGGTGCACAATAAAGACTTTCTTTGCATACTTGGTCAAGAAGATGGCCTCTTCGATGGCGCTATCTCCCCCTCCAATGACAAAAAGATCTTTATTGCGGAAGATCGGAGAGGCTCCATCGCATACCGCACAGGCCGTAACC
>JAZJZV010000067.1:0-2148 GCA_040389485.1 Chlamydiota bacterium | reverse complement strand
TCGATACGCGACACGTTGGAATCGTGATTGCGATAGACTCCCATCACCCGCTTGAAGAATTGGATCCCAAAGTCAGCAATCTTGCGCGGATAAAATCCGACGGAAAACACTTCTGCTAAATGGGAGTGTCCCATAGGGATGATGAGCTGAGTAAAACTGTGTCCGCTGGCCTTGAGATCGATCGTACTGGGAAGCCCCCTGCCTACGGGACAAGAAGTGACAAACTGGATGGCGCATTTGCCACTCGCATCGACCGTCTTGAGTGGGACGAGGTTCCTAGATCTGTCGGGATGACCGATCGCAAATCCCTGGTAAGTGATCCGGTAATCGTCGAGGTGCAACTTTTCTACTTGAGACCAGGGCTTCCAATGATAATGGCGCGTATTTTCTGCCACTTCAAAGGGGAGATAAAGTTCGCCATCTCGCATCCATAAAGGCAGTTTCACACAGGAAAAATAATGGGCCCAGAACTGAACGCGTGCAGTGGTGAGGAACTCGGGATGATAGCGCAAAAATTCGGGCGTAACGCCCATCTGTACAAAGCGCTCAACCATCTCGGCATTTTCTTTGACGCGATATTGCTCGGGAACTGAGCGGTAGGTCCCTCTTAAGAAAGTAAAATAAACCCTTTCCAGCTTGGCCACTTCCCTCGATAGAGCGCGATTGTCTTTACAGCGCTCGATGAGTTCCAGTGCTTTCTTTGCGGGCGCCGCTAGGGGGCTCGCAACGGGATTCTGAAGAAATTTTTGAAAGGCCATTGATGCAGCATCGATTTCACGCTGGTCAGCGCGATTGTGATACCACTGATAGATTGTGCCGACAATCGGTATGCACGCAATTATCTTACTTTCCATCAAATCCTTACTTGTTGTGCCTGATATGATAACACATTCGCGAAATAAACACACGCGCTCACATACCTCGTTCAATTTTTAATTTGACTCATAGCAAAATTCTTGTTGTTATCTTATCCTTTCGGTAAAGTCCTCGTATGGGAGGAAGGAGCACCATGGCAAAAACTCTCAGCGTCGCCGCCATCAAAGAGGGAACTGTCATCGACCACATTCCCGCTGGCAATGCACTCAAAATCGTCCGCTTGCTCCATCTCGAGAGCAAAGGGCACCGGATTTCCATTGGGATCCATCTCACCAGCAAATCGATTGGCAGCAAAGACCTCATCAAAATAGAAAGCCACTTCCTCTCCGAAGAAGAGGCTCGCTACATTGCTATCTTTGCTCCAGAGGCCACGATCAGCCTGATCAAAAATTACCAAGTAGCGAGCAAAATGAGTGCCAAGCTACACGAGACAATTGAGAGAGTGCTCGTGTGTCCCAACTCGCGCTGCATCACTAACCACGAACCGCTCTTTTCGCGATTCCACGTCGAAGAACACAAGCACCGCGTCTTATTGCACTGCTGTTACTGTGAGAAGATGTTCGCGCGCGATGAAATCAAGGAATACGCATGATCACCCTCAAAAATGTGAGAACACTCGAAGGGAAAGTTCAAAACTGTGAAATTGCCTCATCCTTAGACACCGCAGTTGATGCCACCCATCTCACTCTCCTGCCAGCCCTCATCGATCCCCATGTCCACTTCCGCACGCCAGGACTTGAGCACAAGGAAGACTGGGAACATGGCGCTAAGGCAGCGATCTATGGAGGGATCACCACCGTCTTCGACATGCCCAACACACTTCCCCCCACCATTACCGCTGAGCGCATCGATGATAAGTCTGCTCTCATCGAAAAACAGCTGCGCGCAGCTGGAATCCCTCTGCGCTTCGGACTCTATCTCGGAGCAGATAAAAGCCATTTCGATCAGATCGTCCAGTGCAAGGACAAGATCGTCGCCATCAAGGTCTTCATGGGATCTTCCACCGGCAACCTCGTCATGGACGACGACAGCAGCCTCCATGCGGTCTTTGCGCTCGCTGCAGCACACGATTTACTCGTCGCTGTGCATGCCGAAGATGAAGAGAGGATCCGCGAAAGAAAGAAACAGTTCTCAGGCGTTTTAGAACCCAAAATGCATTCAGAAATCCGTCACCGCGATGCGGCAATGCGCGCTACAGCAAAAGCCATCGAGTTGGCACGCCTCTACGGAACGCGCCTCTACATCCTCCACTGCGGAACAAAAGAAGAAATC
>JAZJZV010000066.1:10578-11543 GCA_040389485.1 Chlamydiota bacterium | reverse complement strand
CATCTCCAATTTCCTCGAAGAATTGGACCCCATGAAGACCTATCTTTTAGGGCCGGAGATATTGGTGTGGACAAACCCGTCTCAACAACTTCTCGCTGAAACACTTAAGCAATATAGTAAAGAAGACTTCTCCACATTCGAAGTGATGTTTGATCAAATGATTGCTGCCATTAAAAGAAGGAACGCAATCGAGAAAAACATTGAAAACACCCCTCTTATCAAAAATGTCCTAGCCTCTGAATTTAAAGATCTTACCTGGGCAGACTCCCCAGATGCTCTCTCTGATAGACTCTTGCGCATCAAATCGCTCCAATTACAAACTGCAGAAAAAATCAATTTAGAATCTAAAGATCAATTCATGCAAAGACTCGCTAAACGGCGCCTCAAACATGAAAGCGACTTCACCGACTGCTCTTCCACAGAGAAACAGCAACTCATCCTTTCCTACGTCCTCAAAGCAACAAGCTCCGCCCTCGACTCTCAAACCCTCTATTTCACTCCGACAGAAGCCGGCCATTTCATGATGCAGGTGCAGCAAAAACTTTTCGGCATCGGAGCGCAACTGCGCGATGACCTCGTGGGCTTTTCCATCATGCACCTCGTTGAAGGGAGCCCCGCTAGTCAAGCGAACAAATTAAAAATTGGAGATAGGATCATTGCCGTCGACAACGAACCTGTTGTCGGAATGGATATCGTGGAAGCCGTCGAACTCATAGATGTCAGCCGTCTTGGTGTCGGCAATCTCCGAGTAAAGCGAGATCAGTTCCGGCACGTTGGTGAACTTGGAGAACGATGTCACTTCCTTGAAGGTGCGACCATCGGCAGACAATTCCATATTGTTGACGGTGCGACCGAACGTCGAGGCCCAAGCATCGAAGGTATCGAGGCCACGCTCCCGCAACCTGTCCAACTGCAGGTAGCGCTGCATCGTCCAGAGTTCGGCCATGGTGTTGGACACCGGCGTG
>JAZJZV010000066.1:0-10568 GCA_040389485.1 Chlamydiota bacterium | reverse complement strand
ACGCTCATTGCCATTTGACCCTTGGGAAAACGACCAAACCATCCAGGAAAAACTCGACGTCGATTTAATCCGCGGAGAGATTGTGCTGAAAGACGCCCGGCTCACCAGCGCCTATGAACCTTACGGCGACGGAGCCATCGGCATCATCCAACTCTTTTCTTTCTATCAGGATGGGAATAGCTCCTCGAGCTCCGATGTTGCTGAAGCCATAGAAAAACTCAAAAAAGAACACAATCTCAAAGGGATCGTACTCGATTTGCGCCATAATTCCGGGGGACTGCTTCCACAAGCCGTCTCCGTCAGCGGACTCTTCATCTCTAAAGGGATTGTCGTTTCCGTTAAAGACAACACAGACCAGATCCACCACCTGCGCAATATCGAATCCAAAAAAGTCTGGGATGGCCCCCTCGTCGTCCTCACTGCGCGCACCTCCGCTTCTGCTGCCGAGATCGTCGCCCAAGCACTTCAAGACTACGGAAGAGCCATCGTCGTCGGCGACCCGGAAACATTTGGCAAAGGGACTTTTCAAATTTTCACTATGGAATCCTCTAATTACGGCAAGGTCAATCCCAAAGGGGAATACAAAGTGACTAGAGGCCGCTACTACACCGTGTCCGGCAAGAGCCCTCAACTCGTCGGAGTAAAGGCAGACATCATCGTTCCAGGACTGTTTTCTGAAATGGATATCGGTGAAAAATACTCGAAATTCCCCGTCGGCACAGACCAGATCGACCCCAACTTCGTCGACACCCTGTCCGATGTCCCCCCCATCCACCGTGCCCAACTCAACCGCATCTACAAACAGGACCTTCAGCCCATCCTCACAACCTATCAACCTTATATCGAGTATCTTAAAACCAACTCTGAAGAGCGCATTGCGCAAAACAAAAACTACCAGAACTTCCTCAAAGAACTCGCGAAGAAGGATTCTTTCTCAGACACTTCCGACTTTTTTGGTCAAAACGACTTGCAGCTGATCGAGACCACCAATATCATGAAAGACCTCATCTACTTTATGCAGATGGGTGACAAAGGCGCCCCCAAAGCCGCTTGAAATCTATCTGGAAAAAGGGGAAAATGCCTGCAGCACACTAGAGGGAGTTGCAAAACTCGCTCATTATAAAGGCATACCCAGATGACAACCAACGTACGCGTTCGCATTGCCCCCTCTCCTACCGGCGACCCCCACGTGGGCACCGCCTATATGGCCCTGTTCAACTTAATTTTCGCGCGCCACTATAACGGCAAGTTCATCCTGCGCATCGAAGATACCGACCGCACGCGCTCACGTCCTGAGTATGAAAAGAACATCTACGATGCCCTGCAATGGGCGGGGATTCAGTGGGACGAAGGACCCGATGTCGGCGGCAATTTCGGACCTTACCGCCAATCGGAAAGAACCGAGATCTATCGCAAGTACTGCCAAATCCTTGTGGATAGCGGAAAGGCCTACAAGTGCTTTGCAACGCCAGAAGAGCTCGCGGAAATGCGCGAAATGGCCTCTAAACTCGGACATAAAATCGGCTACGACCGCAGATACCGCAACTTAAGCTCCGAAGAAGTTGCTGAAAGAGAGAAAGCAGGTCAGCCCTACGTCATCCGCCTTAAAGTTCCCCTGACGGGAGAGTGCGTCTACGAAGATGGCATCAAAGGACGCATCACCTGTCCCTGGGCCGACATCGATGATCAAATTCTGATGAAATCCGACGGCTTCCCCACCTACCATCTCGCCAACGTCGTCGACGACCACTTGATGGAAATTACTCATGTCATCCGCGGCGACGAATGGATGACCTCCACACCCAAACACATCATGCTCTATGAGAGTTTTGGATGGAAAGCTCCCGAGTTCCTTCACATGCCCCTTCTGCTCGGAAAAGATGGCAAGAAGCTCTCCAAACGGCGCAACCCCACTTCGATTTTCTATTACAGAGACAGCGGCTACCTTCCTGAGGCATTCCTCAATTTCCTCAGCCTCATGGGCTATAGCATGACGGGAGATCAAGAAATCTACACACTGGATCAGATTTTCACACAGTTTGATCCCAAGCGGATCGGTGTATCTGGAGCCTTCTTCGACATCACCAAACTCGAATGGATCAACCAGCAGTATCTCATCAACTCCATCCCGCAAGATCTGCTTTGGGAGAGAATGAAAGCCTGGGCCTTTGGAGATGCATTCATGCTCAAGCTCATGCCTCTTGTGCACACGCGGATCAAGACATTTGCCGAGTTTATGGAACTCTGCGCCTTCTTCTTCATCACCCATCTTCCGCTCACCGAAGAACTGCTATGCCCTGCGCAGCAAACGAAAGAGAAAATGGCAATGCTCCTCCAGGGAATCATCTGGAGCATGGATGAACAGGAAAACTGGAAAAGAGAAGGGATTGAGAAAGCGACGCATACCGTTGCAGAAGTGTTTGGAGCGAACCACAAGAAAGTGATCATCCCCGCTCTCTATGCCTGCATCACTGGGAAAAAGCACGGCCCTCCACTCTTTGACTCCGTCGACCTGCTCGGCAAAGACCGCGCGCGCGCGCGGCTGCTGAACGCCATTGAATTTTTGGGAGGCATCTCCAATAAAAAAATGGACATGCTATCAAAGAGCTGGGCGAAGAAAGACTGTAAAGAGCTTGGCTAAGAGTCTGTCGTCGAATTAAGGCTTCATCGCTGCGAGGGTTCTGATTCTGCAACCGGCTCTTGCGAAGAATTGGAAATGATATACGAGCGATTGTATCCCGAGTCGCCGCAGGAACCCAGTAACGCCAGTAATACAACAAGAGATAATAGTTTAATCTGCATGTACTCCCTTTAACAAATTTTGATTACACCTGTCTATGATTATTTCTGAAAATAACGAACCTCCCTCCACTGCCACTGTCAGCCGCTTAAACCCGGCCACGCTTACACTCAAAGAGCGCGTCCTCCTCACTGGGCCAGATTCTACCAAACACACCTATCACGTCGTCCTCGACCTAAAGAACTCCCCCATCCGCTTTAAAGTCGGAGATTCTATCGGCATCTATCCCGAAAATGACCCTATCCTCGTCCAGCACCTCATCGATGCGATGAAAGCAACAGGGGACGAGCCCATCGAAGATGTGCGCAGCAAAACGATGTTCACTCTGAGAGATTTCTTAACGCGCAAAGCCAACCTCTCTCGCGTGACCTCCTCCTTCCTCAAGCTCTTCTACGCCTATGAGCCCTCTCACGATAAGAAAAACGATCTCGAGCGCCTGCTGCAACCAGACAACAAACCTCTTCTCTCCCAATTTCTCCATTCCCACGACCCCCTCGATCTCTTCAAAGAGTACGCGCAAGCGGAACTTCCGCTCCAGGAGATCTGCACCCAATTTGGCCCCCTACTTCCCCGCTTTTACTCCGTCGCCTCCTCTCAGCACTGGACAAAAGAAGAAGTACACCTCACAGTGGCCCTCTTCACTTTCTCTCACAGCGGACAACAGCGCTACGGCGTCGGCAGCCACTTCCTCTGTCAACTTGCACAGGCCGGCTCAACTCCTATTCCCGCCTATGTGCAGCCCGCACCCCACTTCACTCTACCTGAAGATGATGCATCACCTATCATCATGGTAGGACCAGGAACTGGCGTCGCCCCTTTCCGCGCCTTCATGCAAGATCGCATAGCGCGCAATGCTCCCGGAAAAAATTGGCTCTTCTTCGGCGAGCGCAACCGCACATCTGATTTTTTCTATGAAAAGGAATGGGATGCGTATGTGAATGAGGGTAAATTGAAACTCGAGCTAGCTTTTTCACGCGACCAATCAGAAAAGATCTACGTCCAACACCGCATGCTAGAAAACGCCAAAGATCTATGGAGCTGGCTGCAAGAAGGAGCCTATTTCTACGTCTGCGGAGATGCGCACCGCATGGCCAAAGATGTGGAATCCACTCTGATCACCATTGCCCAAGAGCAGGGGAACCTGAGCGAAGAAGCCGCCAAGTACTACATCAAAACGCTCCGCTCCGACAAGCGCTATCTCGCCGACGTCTACTGAATCGGCATTTTGTTGGGCATGTGAGGCACCTCCCGGACATACTTGGGAACAGCGTAGCCAGGCAGCTCAGCGGCAATTGCCTTAATCAGGGCAATGCCCTCTTCCTCTGCCACCTCAAAATGAGCAGCTCCCTGAACTCTATCGAGCTGATGCAGGTAGTACGGCATAATTCCATTGTCTACGAGAAGCTCGCACAGCTCTTTGAGAGTTTGCGCGTTGTCGTTGACTCCCTTCAGAAGTACCGTCTGCGTCAGCACGGGAATCCCCAACTTCTGCACCTCTTTTAGCATCTCCAGAATCAATGCATCGAACTCGCGCGCATGGTTGCAATGGATGGTAAAAAAGATTTGCTTGGAGCAGCGCGCCAGCATGCTCAGCAAAGCATCATCAATTCTCTCGGGAATTCCCATCGGAAAGCGAGTGTGAAGACGGATTCTCTTCACATGGGGAATGGCGCATAGACTCTCCATCAAATGATTGAGGTGCTGCTCGCCCAAAGAAAGGGGATCTCCCCCACTCAATAAGATCTCCGTCAAAGACGCATCTTGAGCAATCAGAGCAAGCTCCTCCTGGAAAAACTTATCCGTCGTCTCGTAGTCGAAGTGGCGACGAAAACAATACCGGCAGTGCATCGCACAGGCGCTCGTACAGAGGAGCAGCGCTCTCCCATGGTATTTGTGCAGCAGTTTGGGGCTTTTGCGGGAGGCATTATCTGCAATCGGATCCGTCACGAACAGGGGATGCGGCGCATTTTCTTCGACAAGGGGAAGAAACTGCCGCAAGAGCGGATCGTCCAGACGCCCCTTCTCCATTTTTTCCGCCAGTCTACGGGGAAGATTGAGTGGAAAATGGGACTGGGGAATCACACACTGCGCCCCCAATGTCAAATCAATATTTAAGAATACGAGCAGCTTTTTCCAATCGGTGAAATTCTCCCGTTGAATCTGTCTCCACGGGGCAACAGAAGCTGCAGGGCTTTTCTCTGGCAAATCGCTGATAACGGCTCCCCTTAATCGTAGAAGACGCGATTATAGCATGAGAGATGCCCCGATTGCAACTAGACGCGGGCAGCCTTGTTCTCCGAGATGGAGAATAAAGACTTGATGGGCGATTTGGACTGGGGCTCCGGCGCGCCTGGAATACGGGTGATCTCAGCTCCCAAAGAGGAAAGCTTCTCGGTCAGGTTCTCATACCCCCTATCCAAATAGTGCAGACCGCTGACATTGCTCACCTCAGGTGCGAGCAGGGCGGCTAACACATACGCAAAGCCTGCGCGCAAATCGGGAATCACGATATCTTTGGACTGCAAAGGGGTTGGTCCCTTAACGACGACGCTATGGTGGAAATTGAGAGAAGCAAACCGGCATTCTTTGCCGCCCAAACATTGGGTAAAGAGCTCGATGTCTGCACCCATTTCTTTCAACGTTTCTGTGTATCCAAAGCGGTTTTCGTAGACTGTCTCATGGAAAACAGAAGCTCCCTGCGCTTGAGTGAGCAACACGACAAATGGTTGCTGCCAATCGGTCATGAATCCGGGATGCACTTCCGTCTCCAGATGGATGCCTCCTCTCAGAGGGCCATTGTAGAAGAATTCAATCCCATCCTTTTTCACTTCAAAGCCGGCATTGACCTCGCGCAGCTTATTGAGGAAGGTGATCATGTGCATGTGCTGAGCGCCTTCGACGAACACGCGTCCCTTTGTGCTAATGCCTGCTAGCCCCAAAGAGGCTGCTTCAATGCGATCGGTGATGACGGAATGCTCCACCTCGTAAAACTGCTTTGTCTCCTGAATGCGGATGGTGCGGTCAACATCTAGTCCAATCGTCACACCGAGTTTCTGGAGAAATAAAATGAGATCGACGATTTCAGGCTCAGTGGCGGCATTCTTAATGACCGTCGTCCCTTTTGCGCGCACAGCGCCCAAAATCGTATTTTCCGTAGCCCCTACAGAAGGGTAGGGAAGATGGATGATTGCCCCTTTGAGTCCTTGATGCGCTCTTGCGAAGTAGGCGCCTTCTTTCTTCATCTCGCGGTATTCGATCTGTGCGCCCAATTTTTCAAGAGCATCAATGTGAAAATCGACGGGACGTTTCCCAATTTTGCATCCTCCGGCCGTTGGCACGATGATGTCTTCATCGGTGCGCCCGAGGAGCGCGCCGATCATCAAAATGGGAATGCGGTTGGCACCTGAAAAGCGTTGAGGGACGTAAGCTGTCTTGAGATTTTTGGTCACGATTTCGAGAACACCTTGCTGGCGGTCCCATTGGATTTCTGAACCAATTTCGCGGCACAGATCCACGGTGATTTCCACTTCGGCGATGTTGGGCACATTGCTAAATACGCACTTTTTATCTGAGAGTAGCGACGCTACAAGAAGCTTCGTGATGGTGTTTTTCGCACCAGCAGCTTTGACTTTTCCTTCTAGAGCCCTTCCACCTTTAATTTGCAATATGTCCATGTGCGCCTCGAACTGTTAATGAAGGGAAATGCAACATTCCAATTTCGGCACAAAACAGCGCCAAAACCATCGTACGTGAGCTCGAAAGCGAATGTGCAATTCCCTCAGTAGACTCTCTGTATAGCGATCCCGCGGATTAATTGTAAACGATCACTCCTTTTCAGGACACTTCAACTCGCCTCCGCACCATTTTTATGAGGATGTATGGAGAAGATTTCAGCTGTTATGCGCAAAAAACCCCTAGTCGCTACATTCACTTGGGATTTCGCAACGAGGAAAAGGACATCATCCATATGATGCACCATTCCCGTTTTGACATCGATGAAGAATGCCTTGTTTACGGAGTGGTGATGTTCTTGGAATTTGTAGGTCTGTCTACAAAACAGTCATTATCGACAACAAGAGCCTCGGAGTAAGACTTCTGTACCGGACAATTTTTGGCTCACAGAGCAACTGCGCTTGACTACGCACGCATCGTTTAATATAACAGGAACCATTTTCATTTGCTTCTTATCTTAGCGTCAAGTACATTTCACACGTTTAGAACAAAAGCGTCTTACAAAACTGGTTTGTAGCATTCATCTAAGAGTATTACGTGAAAAAATTGAAATATTTGGGTTTGTTTTGTTTCGCGCCGTTTGTCTGTGGCTTTTCTTTTTGTGCTGATAATCAAAGTATTGGAGAAAGTATGCATAACGAAATAGTGTTAGGAATGGAGCAAGCTCTTTTGAGGATTCAAAAACAAGCATCGCTGTATGCTGAGATTTTAGAATATAGCAACAAATCGGAATCCGCTTCAGTTGTTTTCGACCTTTCCGAAACTGCTTATTTTGAGGCTGTCCTTGCACATTTTGGACCATGCCTTCCTCTTGGAAAGGTTAAAGTCGATTTAAGAAAGGTGTTTGACGTAGCCTTTCACAAAAAAAGCGAGTCCTTGCTCATTGCCAACAAGGGCGTTACAATCCTTTCGTTATCGCCATTTACCTCAGTTCCATACATCACGCGACATATCGCCTGCTCCGTCTATCATCCCAAACTTGGCTTGGAGACAGTGAACATTGGGCTGAGCGGTAATGTGTACGAGGGAGATGTGATTTTACGGGCGGAGTCCGCTTGCCCTCCCTCCTTTCTCTTCGGGTCTCAGAGATGCAACTGCTGTTACCAATGGGCTAGTATCAGAGAGCTGGCCGCGCATTTCAATTCTGTTGACCTGCCGCAAGGACTCACTGCTGACGCATTTGAACGCTGGGTAGAAGGACAGTTTTTGTATCAATGCGGAAAGCACCTGCCGATAACACAGGGCAAAGGGATGATCCTCATGCATCTTGATTCGCAGGCGGGGATGGGAAGTGGGTTTTCAGACGGAGAATTTGTCATTGATCTTTACAACCGAGCCCTGATGCGTCAGTTGGCTGAAAACACAACCGAGCAGGTCCACAATACGTCCATCAAAGAAGGTTATGAGTCGATCGGAGTGTATCCCGATTCCAGGCGACAGGGTGAAGAGGCCGGTTATCAAATTCCTGCAATCATTTTGGATTGGTTGGGTGTAAATCGAAGTCTCATTGTTCTCTCCAATAATAAATTTAAGCTTCAAATGCTACAGGATTATGGGTTTGAGATTAAGAGAGTGAAATCTCTTGGGAAAATCAGTGCAGCAGGTCAGCGGGAAGCTAAGCAAAGAGGGGAAGATTTCGAGCACCTAGACATGGATGGTGAAGAACTCTCCTTTGATCAGGAAATCGAAAGACTGAAGCAGGAGACCTCGGTGTCCAATTAATGACACGAAGACACTGTAACCTGGGGAAGTGATCTTTGTGCTCGTTGCTGCAGAGCTTTGCTAGCTTCCAGCATCTGTTTCATTGGATCGTCCAGATGCAGTTGCGTCTTTTTATAGTGTTCCATAGCGACGCCAATGTGGTCTATCCCCTTGAAGGAAAGAGACGGATCAGCCAGGACTTTGCGAATCCAGAGAGCAGCTTCGACGAGGTCTTCTGCAATCTTATCACTGAGAGCCTCAACAAAAGGGTGAATGAAATTCTCGACAGGAACATCTAGGAGCGTCGTCGATCTCTTATGGTAGTGTGAGTTCATCGGCGCCCATGAAATGACGGGGATTCCATTTAATTTGGCCCACATCATTTCAGCCCCTACCCCAAGACCTCGACGATCACGTGCATCCACAAGGACAAAATTGCTGGAAAAGACCTGGAGCATATCTCTGCCAAATACGGAGAGCGGGTCAGTGAGATCGTCTTTGCGAAATGCGGGATTGAGAAAGGAGATTGTGCATTCACTCAGATTCTGCTCAATGCATTGGATATCGGCCTCTGTCCAATAGGTGTCACCCGATTTCTCATGTCCTTTTTTGATGCTTCCCGCTAAATAAATCGCAATTTTCATTTTTTACCTCACTCAAACCTCAACTCTAGCATTCGCGAAAAAAGGGAGTCAAGACAATCTCCCCTCACATTTTTGAATCAACAGATTGCGTTTGAAGCGCGTCTTGTCACCCAAAGAGAAAGGAAGATAACCTGTTTGTCCCAGAGCAATGCGAAAAGTGATGACCTCGCTCGGGAAATGGCGTTGTTGGAACATCAGCGCCGCCCACCCCATCGTTTTGCGCGCGTTCACCTCAACAACGGGGTGTAGCTGCACACCACCACTCTCTTTGTACAGCATGGCATCGATACCCACATTACCAAAGTATTTTGCCCACGCCATTTTTTTCAGAATATCAGCTGCATACTCCTTGTGCGCGTGTAAGAAGTGTAGGTCGCCGCCAAAGAGGGCCTCTTCTTTGCCAGCGCAATTAGACAGATACACGCCTCTCTCATCATTTTCACATAGAGTTGCACCCACATACTCTATCTCACCCCCCTCCCCGATCTTCCACTGCGTGCTAAAGTCGCGCACCCTGCTCACCCAGGGCTCAGCAATAATGACGCGTCCCTGCAAAAACTCACGCCGCAAAAATGCAGAAACCGGAGCGATATCTTCCTCTACAATCCGATGGCCTCGGCCCGAATACCCATGACAGGTCTTGAACACTTTTTTTCCAGGAAATGCTTGCGCCCACTCTATCGCTTCCATTTCATCGCGCAGCAGCGTAGCGCCGCGCAGTTTCGGACTATTGGCAAATGAAAACGCCTTGGAATTGACCTCCGCCACGACATCCCAATTGGGGTGCGGGTAGTGCAGATGGTTCTTTTCTGCCCACTCTGCAATCAGGGGCGAATACCCCCAAGACTCTACTTCCTCAAAAGGGGCAAATGAAGCACTGGAAAGAGGCAAATGCAATGGAGCGACAACCCCCTTTTTCTGCAGGTCATCCCAATAGTTCTGCGGCGGCAGATCGGAAAGGAGGATCCCATCGCCCTGCGCGCAATAGAGGGCAGAGAGAAACTGCAGCTGCAGGAACACTGGATGCGCGTGGAAAGCGTCGTATAGATTACCAACCAGTGGCCGCTGCTCCAGCTCCCACTCGAAGAACGCATTGGCAATCTGCAATTTTGTCATAAACCTGTTTCCCTACAACACCCCGATGTCAGTGGCAGAGATAATCCCTGCGGGAGCTATCGCCTCGACGATAGCACGGTCGTGAATTTCTTGAGGAGCTGTTTGCTCAGAGGGATCACTTGATCGCTCTTGAAAAAAATGGACAAGAGACCGATTTAGAGATATAAATGGTGGGTATTGGATCCAGACAATCGCGGTCCACTTTCCAGGAATATCTTCTCCGAGGTCTACGATGAAAAAAATACGCCTGGGCATTCTTTTTGGCGGAAAATCCGCCGAGCATGAGGTTTCTCTCATCTCTGCCAAGAACATCATCGAGGGTCTCGACCAAAAAAAATACGACGTTTTTCTCATTGGAATCGACAAAACAGGTGAGTGGCATTTGCGCGATGGCTACCAGTATCTCATGCATGCCGATAACCCGAAACTCGTCCATCTTCTCGAGGGGAAACAGAGCGTGGCTCTCGTCCCCAAAAACAAGCGGAATCAAATCGTCAGCTATAGCGGCAACCAGTTGCAGGAATCGCTTGAGCTCGACGTGATTTTCCCCGTGCTCCATGGCACTCATGGCGAAG
>JAZJZV010000065.1:0-2194 GCA_040389485.1 Chlamydiota bacterium | reverse complement strand
AATGCTTCTCGAGAAGTATCTCAATGGGGATCGGGCCTTATTCCAAGTGCTTCAAGAACATGATGCGCTTCTGGGGATTTTACTTGGATTTGGAACAAAGAATTCTTGGTTGTTTCACGAGAGAATGATGGCTTTGGGAAGGGATCCCGATGCCATACACAACGGCTTGCTTGCCATGCCGGCTTCCTCTCCAAAGTGCTTAGATGAACACATTTTCACTAGTGTTTTTAACGAAAAGAACCACAGAAAATGCTACAAATTTGTTCACCTGCCTTATTTTTTGGGAGATTCTCGTTCGGAAGAAACACAGTTGTTGCGAGAAAAATATCTCGTCCAACGCCATGCGATTCAAGAGAGGTATGTCCACGGAAATTTTCTGGAGGTCACTCTAGAGAATTTTTGTTCGCCTGAGAGGGGAAGAGATAATTTTAACGATTAGCTCTTGCCAGCGAGATTATCACGCGTTGTGTGCAAAAGACAGAAAAACGGTTTAAGGAAAGGGGATTAAAATGGCCTCCAAAAAAGAAGTAGATGAGCATCTCAAAGCAGCGCTGGAGGAAGTTGGGAAGATTAAGCCTTGGTTTGATAAAAGTGTGGACGCTTGGCTCTTTGCTCACCCTGCTTATCCTGTCGAGTATGCAGGGGATTCTCGCGCAGAGGTTATCAAGGGATATCCTCTTTATCTCAGGGAATTTATCAAACAGAGATTAAACCACAATTTGGCTTAGTGGGCACGGAGAGAAGCGCATGGGAGCGGGACGCCCCAAGGGAACGAAGCAAGAATTAAAAAAACGACTTTATCTCCCCGCGGATTTGGTCGATTGGTTTCAAAAGCATCCATCTGAATCGATCTCTTCTGTACGCAAACTCATGGCCAGGCAACGATAGACTCTAACAACAGACTCTATTGTTGATAATTACAGCGTGTCTGCTATAATCTTTACCTATGAAACTCCTCCTGGGCGCCCTCTTACTCTCCCTCTTCTCCCTACAGCCTCTATCAGCGGAGCCGCTTGCCTTAGCTGAGCTCATCGATATTGCCCTGAAGAACAATCCCGAGACTGAAAAAGTGTGGTGGAACGCCAAGCGGGCAGCTGCTGTCGTAGGTACTGCAAAGAGCGAATACTACCCCACGATGGATATTCAGGCGAATGCCTCTCATGGGAGAGAAGTCAAGTTCCTCAATGGTCCCGAGACGATTTTCACCAATTACGGCGCAGATCTCTGCCTCAACTATTTAGTTTATGATTTTGGAGAGAGGAAGGCAACTGTTCAGGCGGCCAAGGACGCTCTGAAGGCGGCCAATTGGTCCTCCGACTTTGCCTTGCAAGGGATTGTTGCCGAGGTGGCTGCACACTACTATGAGTGCGTCAATGCCGAAGAGTTATTGAAGACGAAGAAGGAGTCGTTGCACGACGCCCAGCGCATTTTGGATGCGGCGCAGGAGTTGCACCAGGCGGGTTTGCGCAGGGCTACCGATTTGAGCACGAGCCGGGCTGCCGTTGCACAGATCCAAATGGAGCTCGCACAGCAGCGAGCGCACGTGGCAATTGCATACGGGAAGCTGATGTCGAGCCTGGGCCTTTCTGCCGATAACAAGCTCGAGATTGCGATGATGCCAGAGGGGATGCAAAAGCCTGAGTTCTCCGAAGGCGTTCCCCAATTGATCGCAGTTGCTGAGAAGCAGCGCGCTGACCTGCTCGCCAAGAAAGCGACGCTCGGAGAAATGGAGTCCCGTCTCACCCGCGCCAAGAGGTTGTACCTTCCCAAGTTCCGTGCGATGGGAAAAGGGGGATGGGATGAGTATACTAAGCATAAAGACAGTGGCTATAACTACACAGTGGGGGTTGCGCTCGATGTTCCTCTCTTCCGCGGCTTTGACTCGATCTACCGCAAGCGGCTCGCTACTGCCGATGTCGAAATGACTCTGGCTGAGATCAAAGAGTTGCAAGTGGCGATTGCCTTGGAAGTGCTCTCTTATAGCGCCTCTGTGACGGGATCGGGAGAGGCTCTGCAGTGGAGCGATAACTACTTGGATGAATCCACCAAGTCGTATGAGGGATCACTTGAGAGTTATAAGGCTGGATTACAGAACATTTTTGACTTGATCCAGGCCCAGCGCAACTTGAGCGATGCCCGGATGAAACAGGTGCAAGCGCGGACGCAATGGCTTGTCTCGCTCGCACAACTTGCA
>JAZJZV010000064.1:0-3935 GCA_040389485.1 Chlamydiota bacterium | reverse complement strand
ATACTTATCCGCGCCGAATGCGGACGTTGCCACCAGCAAAAGAAAAATGAAAAATTTCATACGCGTTTTTTTCGATAAAAATGTTGAGAAAAGAACAGAAGGGCGGCACATATATTGATCAGGGTAAGGGCGATGGCAAGCTGAAAAGTGCCGCTGGCCTTATCGATTGCCCTCTCGAGCAAACTTTGCACTTTGATTTCCTCTGCAGAACTTTGCCGGTACCAACTGCCCAAATGCTCATGCACGGCAAACTGAGCCCTCTTACTGTCTTGCAAACTAAAATAGTCGGGAGGGAAAACGACGTCTCTGGAACCGCTTCTATGGTGCGCGCTTTTGATCGCGATATCGAGCGCGCGATAAGCGCGGTGAAGGACGCGGTTATAAATCTCTGAGGGCTCAGAACCGGGGTATTGCCCTTCTAAGCGATCCCATTCCTTTTGCAGCCACTTGACAGCCGTCTGCAAAACCGCATGAGCGGGAACAGCGCCAAGCAGATGGGGCGATGCATAGACTGAAGAGCTGAGGATAGAGGAGGCAGGAGGCTCCATCCCGCATAGGAAATCACATTTTTTGAGCAGAGGGTCCAACGGCTTTAAACAGCGCATGTCGTGATCAATATATATTCCCCCCTCGGAAAGCAGAATCGCATAGCGCACGAGCATCGATCTCTCTCCAAAATTATCGCTCGCGTAATAGCATTTCTCGAGCGCTCCCAACGGAAAATCGGTTGATCCCTTTCTCTCAACTCCCTGCACTACCAGATCGCTTCCCTCATCCATCCACAACTTCACTTTCCACTGGGGATGCTGGGCAATCCAGCCTTGGAGGCGCGCGGCAGATGCTGCGGGAAAGGGCGCCGGCCCCAGCCAAATGAAATGGAGCGTCTTCGGGATGGCCCCTTCCTGCTCAGGTTGCTTTTCAGCCATTTGGTACATGGCTGAAAACAGACCCAGCTTGCGAAAATCTTCTTCCGTTTGCACGTACTGCAGACTGCTCTCATCTAAGAAGCTGTCTGCAAACACCGTCGATGCGAGGATTGTCACCCATAGAAAAAAAACGCCTATCCTTTTCATCTGATTACTTCCTCCAACGACCGATCTGAATCCAAAGAGGCAAGCTGCGAGTAGCACGGGAGCCCCAAAATGTGCTTGGAGAGTTGCTGTTGCCGTTTCGAACGCATCTGTTGCTCTTTCATATTTTGAGACCGATTATAAATACATAGGATCTCTTTAATAAAACGGGCATGGATACCCGCCATTTCCACCATCGGGATCATAAACGCTAAATCGTAAGCTGTATCAAAATATTTTCCTTCGTAGAGCAAGTCAGTCCTTTTGATTTTCTTAAATAGCGCGCTGTAAAAGGTGCGCAAATGAGAGAGATACCACTGTTCCTTAGTGAACTCGCGCACGCTGTTTTTCTCAATCACTTTTTGAGGCAGTTCTTGAGAAAAGTTTGCCACGGTATAGGAATAGCTGGGATATTCGACATAACTGCCGTAGGTGAGCCAAACAGAAGGGTCTGCATAAGCCTCGTTCAATCTCTCGAGGACATGCTCGTGCGGGAACCAATCATCTCCATCCAAAAGAACGACGATCTCTTCATCTAGACACGATCGGACAGCGCGATAGATGTTTTCAACAGCTCCGCGATTGTACTCGTTGTGGATGAGGTCGACGCGGTGCCACTGTTGGTACTTTGTGATATTCTGTTTGACTTTGGCAAACGTGCCATCTTTGGAAGCATCATCGATGTAGATGACGCGGTAGTTGTCGTACTTCTGCTCGAAAATCGACCGCAGATTTTTTTCCGCCCACTCTTCGTTGTTGTACGAGGCGACGACGATGACAAACGACTTGTGCTCTTCAACTGCAAAATGAGCGGATTTCTCCTGCTCGAACAGCTGGTCCCATCCGGTCTTTGAAAAAGCAAATCCCAGTATCGCAATCCCGATAACAACAGCGATGCATAGTACCACTTTATACCGGGATTCGTGCAGCATTCTCTTTCCACCTGCTCTCGCCATGTGACTGGAAGATGGCTTTGCGCTCGACGCTTTACCTAGCAAAAATAGCTTAGATGCTAATTGAGAAAACTTAAACGCTCCTGGTGTAGAAACGCGCTTCACACCTTAGTCCTCTTTACAAGTTGACCCGGAAATCGGCACATCGATGCTAATCCCGACTCGCCATTCCCGTCAAGAAAGCATTAGAAGCTGCTGTCGATGTCAGGTAAAATAAGCTCCATAGCTCACCCGAGCCTTGCGCTATTTTCGGAAATCACGCATATTTTTCACCTCTTGCATACCCTAATGGGGGAACAATATGTTACGCGTACTTCCACTTGAAGCAACGCCAATGACAACACTCATTCGCGAACACGACTGGACAACCCTTCATCAAGTCCTATCCGCTGCAAGGGGTTCTGTCGACTCCTGGGGCATCCGCACCTGCAGATACCTGCAATTGGACTCAGAGAAGCAAATCCCTCTCATTCAGATCTTGCAGCGCATTCTAGATGAGACAGAAAAAACCAAAATATGCTCAAACCCCGACGCTCTCGTGAGCGTGGTTGCGCAATTGAATCGGATTCATCAGGAAACGACCACTGAGCTTGTCAAGTGCTCGCTGCCCACTCTCGTCCTCAATTTTTTTAGTGACCTCCATCTCCTTCAAGGAGGATTCGAGAATGAAAGCAACAAGTTGGACCATCTCGAAATTGCGGTTGGGGTGGGATCGGATTTTGTTGTCGTTGAACAATGACATCTCTATTATTTTAAACTCTTGGAGTTAACATGCCTCTCACGCTCTTATATTCCGTTCTGCTCCTGCTCTTCACAAGCAGCTTTTACCATGGCACGTGGCGAGGGGTGGATTATACTTCTACGTCCTTCATTAATAGCCGCTATCTCACGAGTAGAATTCCGGCAAAAGACAAACGCTTTAGCACCTTTTTGCTCGCACTCAACCTGATGAAGGCAAGTGGAGCAAAGACCCTCGTCGAAACGGGGACCGCACGGCTTGGTTGTAAGAATTGCAGGGGAGATGGCTGCTCAACGATCATTTTCGGCCATTTCGCCAAGGACCATCAGATGGAGTTCTATTCTGTGGACATCAGTCCAGAGGCCATAGCCTCCTCTCGAAGCGCCGTCGCACCCATCAACCCCGACGCCAAGCTCGTCGTGGACGACTCGATCGCTTTTTTAAAAAATTTTAATCAGCCTATCGATTTTCTCTATCTGGACAGCTATGACTTTGAAGTGAATGATCCCCTTCCTTCCCAACTGCACCACCTCTATGAAATTCAGGCGGCGTATCCTTGTCTGCATGAGGGCAGTACCGTGATGATCGATGACTGCGACCTGCCCCATGGCGGCAAGGGGAAGCTAGCGATCGCATGGCTTCTCGAAAGAGGCTGGAAAATCCTGCTCTCCCAGTATCAAGTGGTCCTAGCACCTGGTAACAACTGTTTTTAAAAGTTGTACAAACTCAGGTTCAAAAATCTTTTCGCTTGCTTTTGTGGGGATTAATCCATAAGCTGCACGGCTGTACTTGTTTTTATCGCGTAATTCAGGTACTTCCTAGAAAAAGGAAGGTTAACAGGAATGACTAAAGCCCTCATTATCGTGGAGTCTCCCACTAAGATTAAAACTCTAAAAAAGTTTTTGGGAGCGAACTACCTGATCGAATCCTCCGTTGGACACGTCCGCGACCTCCCGAAAAAAGGGTTTGGTATTGACGTAGAACACGACTTTGAGCCGCACTACGAGGTCCTTCCCGACAAAAAAGAAGTGATCGAGCGCCTGAAGAAAGCGGCGAAGCAAGTCGACATGGTCTACCTCTCTCCTGACCCCGACCGCGAAGGGGAGGCGATTGCATGGCATATCGCTTCTATCCTGCCGAAGGGAACCAAGTTCAAACGGGTCACTTTCAACG
>JAZJZV010000063.1:0-4489 GCA_040389485.1 Chlamydiota bacterium | reverse complement strand
AGCCATGACCAGGTCAGGGCTCTCGCTTATAAGATTGCCTCCGATCTCATGGAGCGACAGGTGAGGGAGATCAAGACCTCAGAACTTGGCGAGATGGTCATGAAACATTTGCAAGGACTGGATACGATTGCCTACATCCGGTTTGCGTGCGTGTACCGCCGCTTCAAGGATGTGGGAGAACTGATGGATGCGATTGGAGATATCGCTTTGAACGATACTTCGACGACCGATTTGATTAAAAAGGACTGAAGATATGCCATTAAAAAAATCAGAAGTAGCAGAGTACAAAAAGCGATTGGAGCAGATGCGCGATCAGTTGACCAATCTCATTCGGGACTCAAGCGAAGAAGTGAAAACGGGAGAAGAGGTCAAGGGATACTCGCAGCACCAGGCTGATGAGGGAACTGATGACTTTAACCGCACCATCTCTCTCCAACTAACGAGTAAAGAATTTGACATTTTGCGTCAGATCGAGCGAGCTTTGGAAAAAATTGAGGAAGGGACTTACGGGATTTGCGACATCTCTGGTGAAGAGATCCCGGTGAAGCGCCTAGACGCGATTCCCTATGCTGCCATGACGGTCAAAGCGCAAGAAAAACTTGAAAAGGGCCTCTTGTAACAATGCAGTGGAAAAAGTTTTTCTATTTTGCTTCTGTCGCACTTGTATTGTTTGTTTCAGACGCCTTGCTCAAGGCGTATGTCGATAGCAATATCATCCATATCTCTGCCGCACTGCCCATCTATCCGTATGGAGGGATCGAGGTGTTTCACGACTGGCATGGGATCGATTTCAGCATTGTCCACGTTGCCAATAAGGGCGCAGCGTGGGGAATGTTTGCTTCTCTACAGCAGTATCTGCTCTACGTGCGGATGGCCATCATCGGCGGTCTGCTCACTTACCTGCTCTTTGTCAATGCCTCGGGCTTTCGGAAGTTTTGTCTGACGGTCATTTTGGCAGGGGCTTTGGGCAATATTCTCGATTACTTCATCTATGGGCACGTCATCGACATGTTCTTATTCAGCTTCTGGGGATACAACTATCCTGTGTTCAACATTGCAGATAGCGCCATTTTTACGGGTATCGCGATGCTGATGCTACAGTCGATCACCCAGAAAGGCAAAGAACCCAAACGCGCATTCACGAGTGAGAAGTGAGCTTCCCCATCCGCATTAGCCTTCCTAAGCAAGAAGGTCTCCTCCAAGTTTCCAAATGGCTAAAATTTCAGGTGTTGCTCGATCCAGAGGAAATGCGGGAGCTGTTGGAAGGAGATCTTTATCTCGCTAATGCCAGCGAAATTGTATCCTCTTCGGGGGCTTTGGTTGCAAAAGAGCATTTCTTTGAAGGGTATGCAAAGTATGCCAGCACGCTAGCTCAAGGGAAAGTGCCGGATGAGGCAGAATTCCGCTCCCTCTTTTCTTCCACCATCACTGCAGATCTCGATGCGCTTTATGCGATTGAGGTGAAACATGACAAATACCTTCTCAAGCCGATACAGCCGGTCATTCAGATGCAGGCGCACTCTTTTTTCTACTCGCATGTCGATGGGAAATTCCATCCGCTAGTGCTTAGCGCCGAGAGTGTCACTTGGGGTATCCAGCTCGCCTACCCCCAACTCTATCAAGATCCCAAGACGCAGAAAATTGTCAAAGTGTTTGAAGGGGACGCGTTTGCCAATACGCAGCTTTTTCAGACGATGCAAAGATGGATGCGCGATGCGACTCTTCCCACTCCATTTGAAGTGGACGGCGTGCGCACCAATTCGACGATCCGGATCGGAAAAAAAGCGCTAAAATGGATTGAAAATCATCCTCAATTAAAGGAAAAAGGGATTAAAATCACTTCTTTGAGGGGCACATGATCATAGAGCTGGTTTCCATCGGCGACGAGTTGCTAAAAGGAGTGACTCTCAATTCCAACGTTGCTTACATTGCGCGCAAGCTGCAAGAGAGCGGCTATGATGTCGCGCGTCAGCTCACGCTCCCCGACGAAAAAAATGCAATGGCCGAGGGACTGCGCGAGGTGCTCAATCGAGCAGATCTCGTGATCTCCACAGGAGGACTTGGGCCAACACTCGACGATCAGACGCGCGCGGTGGCGGCAGAGCTGTTTGGGTCCGACTTCCGTTTTGATGAACAGGTGGCAAAAGAGTTGCACCGCCGCTTTGGCGACGCGCTGAGCTCATTAAAAGATCAGGCGACAGTGCCCACAAAAGCGCGCGTCTTGCTCAACTCCGTGGGAACGGCACCCGGTCTCATTTTCGCCGAGAACGGCAAAACGCTCATCTTGCTCCCAGGAGTTCCCCTGGAGATGCATTCAATGTTTTCTGAGCAGGTGATCCCCTATCTCGAAAAAACGGCGCCGTCTAATAGCAGAAAACAGGTCTCAGAGCTGCATTTTAGCATCCTTATCGAAAACGCTGTCGATCCTCATTTGCGCAAGTTGTGCACACTCTTTCCTGCTGTTGAAGCAGGAATTTATCCTGCATGGGGAACGCTTTCTGTCGTCTTGCGCTCAGTTGACGCAGCGCAGCTCAAGAGTTTTGAGAATGAGCTCCAAAAACTCTTTGGAGCTTACGCCTATGTATCTTCCAGCGGCAAGATTGAAGAAGCCGTGCATGCGTGGTTTCTTGAAAACGGTAAAACATTGGCTTTTGCCGAGTCGTGTACAGGTGGGACGATGGCCAGCCACATCACTGCCTTAGCCGACGCCTCGCGCTATTTCCTCGGTTCCCTGGTGACCTACTCAAATGCGATGAAGGAAAGAATTTTGGGGGTGTCCCCTGAGACGCTAAAAACCCAGGGTGCTGTGAGCGAAGAGACGGTGCGGGAAATGCTCTCCGGCGTGTTTAAGCAGACGGACGCCGACTATGCGATCGCCGTCTCCGGAATTGCGGGTCCCAGTGGCGGCTCTGCCCAGAAGCCTGTCGGCACCATATGGGCCGCCATTGGAGAGAGGGGAAAGGATCCCGACGTCGGCACTTTCATCGCCAAGGGAAACCGCCAGTCGATCATTCTCTCCACGACAAATCAGCTCCTCGGCGCTCTCTACCGCAAAGTGACGCTTGGGATCAACGCCTTTCCGATCCGGTAGCAAGTAGTTTCCCCACAAGGGCTCTTGTCAATATGTTCCCATAGGAAGGGTCTAATTCTTTGATGAGCTGAGCAACCTCATCCAAGGGTCTTGATTCAACTATCTGTGCGATCTGCACAGGTTCCATCATGTAAATAGCCGCCTTCACATCCGCAAGCTTTGACTCTCGAAGAAACTGAGTGAATTTTTCAGGAGGTAATCTCGCCACCCCGATACCCGACCTGCAGGATAAACATAGGATAGTGGGGTCGGGATACGGGAAAACGTCAGAAATCGCAAGCGGTCTCACAGATTTGCGCGTGAGAGCTAAGGTCAAATGAGGACTGCACCCAGCGCATTTTCTCGGAATACACTGCAGAAAAAGTGTGCCAGGGCGCGTCAGCTTGTCCAGTGTGGCAACATAGGATCTTCTTTTGCTAGGCGCAGCTTGCACGGGGTCCTCTTTCTCGATGAATTCGGCAATATTGGAAAGATAGATGAGGTCAGTTGTCATCTGATTTTCCTGGAGGCGGCGAGCGAGAAGGTCCATGGAAGTCTTGTTCTCGAAGTCCATTCGCAGAAAAAGGAATCTGTTGTTGTTAAAAACCCTCTTAACTCTTGCAAAGGAAGCGTCGGAAGAAAAACAGCTATCCCCGCTTTGGACTTGGCGGATGAGGCGACTTAAAACGTCATTCGCCATTTTTCTATGTAAACCATCCTGAGTTAATTGGGAGAGAACAGCAGAGATAGGGGCCATTTCGGAGCCATTTCTGAAATAATATGCTCTGTACTCGGTGACATGAGACTTAATTTTTTCAAGTGCGGTTTCGCGATCATCGGAGCTTGTAATGATCTCCTCCACCTTTCCCCAGAAGTGCTCCATCAACAAGCTGCGATCGATCACAATGATCTGCTCGATGGTTTCAGGGTTTGTGGCAGCGCGGATCCCTCTGAGGGCAGCGATGTTGAGAATGTTGAGTCCGGAAGTGCCAATCAGGGTATTGCCAGTGACCGGTTGCCTTGCTAGTTTTTCAAAAGCGACTTGTTGATCCTCATTGGATACGACGTACTGGTGAAGCTCTTTATCCTGACATCGAGGGATGTCACTAAAGATTTCTCTAATTCCTGAAGTGGATGCCATGTTATTTCTCAAAGTTGTTGATTAATGAGTTAATTGTATAAAGATTTTGGTTTTTAATTCAATTCAATTGATCGTAAAATGATTTTTTGAATTCAATGTGAATTGATCTGATTTCGCTTCTTTAATAACGCTCTGTGTGGTATTAATGTTCTTTTAATAGATTCAGAGACATTTATGAGCTTGAAAACAGACAATTACCTGCTCCTCGATAGCGGAAATGAGCGCAAACTGGAGCAGTTTGGCGAGTACGTTCTAGTGCGTCCATGCTCGCAAGCCCT
>JAZJZV010000062.1:0-3670 GCA_040389485.1 Chlamydiota bacterium | reverse complement strand
GCGGACTGGCGTTTCTTCATGGAAAGCCCTCGGCGCTCGCCCCCTTTCTCTACTTTGCCCTGATTTTCTCGGTCATCTTTGACTGGATGGTGTTTGATAAGCTGCCGGGTACCCTTTCCGTGTTTGGAGCAGTTTTGGTTGTCGGAGGGGGATTGATTCAGTTTCTCAAACCCAAACAGGCGATTTGATATACCGATACAGATGGGTTTTGAATTCAACGACAGTCTCTTAGATGCGGCGGGCAATCCCTAAACTCTCTTAAGAAAAGATGGGGATAACCAATGTATTGGCAGGAATGAAAGTCTTCGCCGCAGAAATACGCAATTTTATCCTTGGGATATCGAGAAAGAGCCGCCCAATAATAGGGGAGTCCCCGGTGGATGCATGCGTAGATAATGAGGTCGAATTCCCGAGCAATGATTCTCTCTAAAATGCGCGATCGAGAAAGGGGAAGATCGGGCACAATCTTCGTGTAAGTCATTCCTCTGCCGTACAATTTTTTGATATCGCCAGAGTAGTTTGTATAGATATAGTCGATCTTGGGAACATCCACAACGCTATCGCCATAGATTTGCTTTAATCCGATCAATACTGAGCAGAATAAGTAATCTGGCACGTCGGTTCCGGTTAAGAAGAGAATCTTTCCACTTCCCGTATAGTTCATGTTCTTGAGAACGTATTCCGCCATCTTACGCGAGGTGAGATAGGTGCGCGTGTGTTCCAGGAGCTTTTCGAGGATAGCGTCGTATTTGCTGCGGTCAAACTTGCTGTGATCGATGTGTAGGTAGGAGACTCCTTCGAGCTCCATGGCTTCCATAATGAGCTCTTTTGGAAGAAAAGACATCGTGTGGGGATCGCACTGATCCAGATCGAGGTAGTAGGGTTCTTCTTCTTCGTAGATGTAGGTGTCGAGTCTTCCAGGGATAATCGTGGCAAAATCCCGATCTTTTTCAGGGATCTGTGTCACGATTTTGCATTCGGAAATGGAAAAGTTAATTGGAATCGGAGGAACACTACGGGGTAACTCGCGAGCCATCAATTGCGAGCTTAGCAAACAGAGGAATCCAAGAAGTGTTATGCGCATAGTCGGTTCCAGTTTTCATTGTTAAAAGTCGAGGCGCGCGGAGATCGTGAGGCCTTGGAAACTGAGATCGCCATTGGCCGAAACCTCTTTGCCATGCGCACTGCCTGGCTCGTCAAAGAAGTTGTACATCTGGTTTTGACCAAAGTAAAAATGCTCTTCCCATCCTGCCTGTATGCCGAAATGGAACCTGTCATGAGCAAACATAGTATCCCATTTAAGACCAAAGGCAAGCTCCATCGCAACCCGGGCGAGCAGGGGTTTTTCGTCGATGTGCGTATTCCCAATCAGTGGATTGCCAGCAAAAGAGTAGTTGTGTTTGGAGGTTCTCTTCAAATCGAATTCTCCATAGAGGAGCGCAAAGGCGATATCTCCAAAGAGGCTAAAGCCCCAGCGCATATCCCACTGCGTGTCCATGCCTGAGCGGATTCCAAATCCCCAAAAATTGTTGCGGAAGCGGATTTCTTCAAAAGCGCTCTCTTGGAGAGGAAGGCCCTCGTATTTAGTATTGTAGTGCTGGGAGATCCAAATGTTTTCAAAGCCGAAATGAGGGCGAAGAGACAAGTACTTGCCGACGAAGAATTGTCGTCCGACTTCAATGTCAATCGCATTGAGGTGGATGTGCAGGTGCGTCGAGGCACTATCGCATATGGAGGCTGCAAAGGGAGCGCTAGCCAAAGTGGGAAAGAGGTTTTGCCCGTTTCCTGTATGTCGATGGCTATGGGCAGCAGTGTGAATCCGCGTCCAAGTGAGGTAGAGATCCCAATCGTCGTGATTGGTTCTCCATCCAAGTCCAACTCGAAATCCGGGATCCCAACCAAAATTGGGGGTGACTAGATTGCCGTTGCCGGGAAGCTCGAGTGCGGTATCTTCAATTTTTGCCCTGAGCACGTAGGCAAGATCGCTTTCATTGGCTTTCCAATAGAGAAAATCTCCCGTGACAAAAGCATCGCATCCACCGTTGAGAAGAGGGCTTGCCGTGGGAGGAATCCCATTGTCCTTTACCTCTTCCTTGAGCGTTGCCACCTGCTTCTTTAAATCGTTGACGGTTGCCTCGAGGTAATCGATCCGGTTGGGGTTGGCGGGGTTGTTATCTGCATGCAAACATAGTTGCGCTGAGGTCGCAAGAAGGGTTGAGAGTAATGCATTTTTCATCGCGGGCTCCGTGAGTTGTAATTATATATATATACTGACCCTTTCGACTTGAATGCAATCACTGTTTTTCCTCGCATTTGAACGCACTCCATTGTATAGGTGAAAGAAATATCCCATGGTGAGAGGCGATGACCCTTAACGAAGAACAGATCCGCGTGAATGATAGCCTTGATCAAAAGATCCCACCGTGGCGTAAGTGGGGAGCCTACGTGTCTGAACGTGCATGGGGGACAGTACGGGAAGATTACAGCAAAGATGGGGACGCATGGCGCTACACAACGCACGAGCTAGCGCGCTCCAAAGCCTATCGCTGGGGTGAAGATGGCCTATGTGCATGGACGGATCGGTTTCAGACCTATATTTTTTCACTCGCACTATGGAATGGAAAGGATCCCATTCTCAAAGAGCGCCTCTTTGGTCTCAACCCTTACGAGGGCAATCACGGAGAAGACGTCAAAGAGTACTACTACTATCTCGATGGACTTCCAACGCACTCCTACATGAAATGCCTTTACCGCTACCCGATGCAAGAGTTTCCCTATGAAAGACTCGTCGAAGAGAATCAAAAAAGAGGCCTGGACGAGAAAGAATTTGAGCTCGTCGATACAGGCATATTCGACAAGAATCAGTTTTTCGACGTGTTCATCGAATACGCCAAAGCAGGTCCCGAGGACACCTGCATTCGCATCGAGATCTTCAATCGAAGCAGTGAGGATGCAACGCTATCGGTACTTCCCCAGCTTTTGTTCCGCAACCGCTGGTCATGGACGAGTGCGAATGACCGCATTCCAGAAATCTCAGAAGGCCCCTTTTCCAAAGAATTCATGAGTCTCTACGCCGATCCCAAGAACAATTTGCCGCCCGATTGGCTCACCTTCGAATACGATGTTTCTCCCTATTATCTGATTGGTTCTCCTTGCGATGAACTGCTGTTTACCAATAATGAAACGCACCAAGAGAAAGTGTATGGGCCTGCATCGCGCAGTAGAACTCCTTACGTCAAAGACGCCTTCCATCGCTATGTGATCCATAACGAGGAGTGCATCAATCACGCAAAAAGAGGAACGAAAGCCTGCTTCCATTACAAAGAACTCTTCATCCCCGCGGGAAAGTCAAAGGTTCTCCGATTCCGCCTCACCCCGACTCTGGAAAAAGCCCCGCTGGATACTGTCGACCAAGTCGTCGCCACGCGTAAAAGAGAGGCCGACCTTTTTTATGCAGCCATACAACCTCTTACTCTGACCGATGAGGACAAGGCCATCCAGAGGCAGGCAATTGCAGGGCTGTTATGGAGCACGCAATACTATTTTTACGACGTCAAGAGATGGCTGGAAGGGGATGACCCCGCCGCGCCTCCCCCTGAGTCGCGCTACAACGTCCGCAATCATCACTGGTGTCATTTGCACGCCCACGATCTGATCGTGATGCCTGACA
>JAZJZV010000061.1:0-9858 GCA_040389485.1 Chlamydiota bacterium | reverse complement strand
GCCTTTGCTATCTCGGGGCTAGTTGCACCGAATTTTGCGACGGCACCGTCAAGGGCAGTCGAAAATCGCTGTGTCATTGCATCATGTGATTCTTGCATGTCGTTCTCAACTATCTCTTTAGCTTGAGCAAAAACTGCATTTGGGTCGGCAAAAAACGCCTCTTTATCTTGGATTAGAGCTGTCAACTGGCTCATTGTACTTGGGGTAAATTTGACGTCTTCTGCTGATAAAAAATCAGCTGTTGATGGGATAGATGATGCTGCCATATTATTATCTCTTGTTATTTTGTTAATAATAACGACATGTGTTGTCGTTTTGTTATATCAATTATAATATAATCTACATATTACTGTCAATTTTAGTTGTTAATTAATCTATTTTTGTGAATTGAGTATATGTAAGCGCTTGATTATGAGTGGATTGCGGCAAATAGAGAGGTTTTTGGTAATGATGTAAGTCGCTGCGTGTAAATGAGATGCGCTTAGTCGATCGTCTGCCAGGAGGTGATGCGGAGCAGCTCCTTGGGGATTTCAAAGAGGAAGCGGGAGGGGGTAGTACTGATCTCCTTGCCCATTTTCTTGCGCTGGCGGGCCATGCTCAGGGTGAGGTGCTTTTTGGCCCTTGTCATGGCGACGTACATCAGGCGGCGCTCCTCTTCGAGACCTGTCTCCATTAGGCTCTTTTCGTGGGGGATGATGTGGTCCTCGAGACCGATGAGGAAGCAGGCGGTGAACTCGAGTCCTTTCGCGCTATGGAAGGTCATGAGGTTGACCTTGTCTTCTTTTTGCTCTTTATCTTTGCGGACGAGGCGTTCTTGATCGAGCTGGGATGTGCTTAAAAAATGGTTAAGACTGATTTCGTGCTCTAGGCCCAGTGAGTTTTGCTCTTCTTCGTAGATAGATATCGCGTCGATGCAGTGCGCCACGTTCTCCCACTTGAAGTCGCGCATTTTTTCACTTTTGACGTCGTCGAGGATGGCTTTTTTGTAGTCGATCTCGTCGACGAGCCAGGAGAGGGCATCGTGTAATGGCGGCGTAGCGAATTTAGTTTGTGCTTCGAGGATGATCTTCACAAATGTGCGGATGCCACCTAGCGCCTTGTCGGAGAGCTCCTCATGGAGGGGATGATGAGGGGAGGCGACTGCGCGGAGTAGCGACCACAGAGAAACGTCGTTCTCGCGGTTGTTCCGGGTGAGAATATCGAGGGCATTTTCCGAGATGCCGCGGCGGGGAACATTGACGATGCGCAGTAGTGCTTCTTGATCCAGGGGATTGCAGATGACGCGCAGGTAGGCCATCAGGTCTTTGATCTCTGCTCTTTCGTTGAACTCCGTTCCTCCGAACACTTCGTAGGGGATGCCGCGGACCCACTTGCCCTCTTTTTCCCAGACGGCTTGCATCAGGGCGAGCTCGATCGGGCGCGCGAGGATGTTGGAGCGATAGAGCACGGCCATCTCTTTCCAGGGAATGTTCTTTTCCTTGTGGAGGCGGACCATCCGTTGGATGACGGAGTTCGCTTCATCGGGCTCGGTGGGAGCGTGGAAGAGGGTGAGCAAATCGCCCGCATCGCTAGTGCTCCACAGCTTTTTGTGGTGGCGCTCGGCATTGTTGGCAATGACGGCGTTGGCCGCATTCAATATCGTGGGAGTGGAGCGGTAGTTCTGCTCGAGTTTGATGACAGTCGAAGATTCAAACTGCAAAATATTTTTAATTTCAGCACCTCTCCAACCGTAGATCGATTGGTCGTCATCGCCGACAACGCATAAGTTGTTGTGAGAGCGCGAGAGCAGTTTCGCCAGGCTGTATTGCACGGGATTGGTGTCTTGATATTCGTCGATCATGATGTAGCGGTAGCGCTTCTGATATTGCTCTAGCACATGAGGATGCTCTTCGAAGAGCTGGACGGTGAGCGACAGGAGACTGTCGAAGTCGACGGCGTTATAGGCGCGCATGCACGTCTTGAGTTTTCCGAAGAGATCGCAGCTGAACTGCTCGTGCCAGTCGCGCTTTTCTGGCATTGTTTCTTCAATGGGCATCCCGCGGCATTTGGCGAAGGCGATTTTGGAGAGAGAAGACTCGAGGGAGGGAAGTTCCCCTTCGTGCTCAAGGAGGTGGCGAGCCAGCTGCATGCTGAGGCGCCTTGTGTCTTTTTCGTCGTAGAGAGTGAATTGCTCTGTGTAGCCGAGGCGGTGGATCTCTTTGCGGAGCACCTGCATGCAAAAGCTGTGAAATGTGCTCAAGGTCAGTCTGCGGGCCACTTTTTTGGAGACAAATTTGCCCACTCTTTCTCGCATTTCCTGAGCGGCTTTGTTGGTAAAAGTGAGGCCGAGGATCGCTTCGGGTTCGACGTTTGCATGTTGCAGTAGATGGGCGATGCGGTAGGCGAGAACGCTCGTTTTTCCGCTGCCTGCACCGGCAAGGATCAGGACGCGGCCCTCTGTCGTTTCAACTGCTAGTCTTTGCGCTGGGTTCAGCTGAGGTGGGTTGTGGGAGTGGTTCATGACGGCATTCCCGCACGGGTTGGATTTTTGCGACGAATTGGAGCAGTTCTCTCAACATCGCCTGCTTGGAAAGTTCGATATGGGGGTTTCTAGGGGAGATGTTGATTTCCAAATCCTCCGGAAGTCGAGGATAGAGTTGTCTAAAGGCCTCGCGCAAGACCCGCTTAAAGCGGTTGCGCTCATGTGCTTTGCCGAATTTGCGGGAGACTGTGATCCCCAATTTAGGTTGCCGAGTGTTTCCTCTTCGGTAGTTAAAGGCGAGAAACTCGCTGAACAGCCGAAAACCTCTTTTCTGAAGGTGGACGAACTGTCCTCTGGAAAGCACTCGGGCGGACTTGGGGAACTTCTGCCCTTTCAGGCAGGGCTCCAACAACGGACTAAGCAGAAAGTCTCCTGCGTCCGCTAGCTCTGCGGCGGTTGACGATCTTACGGCCGTCTTTTGTCTTCATGCGTTTGCGAAAGCCGACGGTTGTCTGGCGCTTTCTCTTGCTAGGTTGGTACGTGCGTTTCATTGAGAATCCTCTTACATCGGTAAATATTTCCCCACTACCATAGCGAAAGCCCTCAAATTTCTCAACACCGAAAAGTGGAAAGTTGGAGTTAAGAAATTTGTTTGATGCTGCCTGCCGAACGACCCACTAGGAGAAGCTGTTTGAGGGAGATCTTTTGTGCAAATTTTTTTTTGAATGCGCGCGATCGCGTGTAGATAGGAATCTTCCTTGCGAAGAAATCCAAGTTTTGGGTATAAATTTGGCTAACTTTGTATTTTTCGCTTAAAGGTCAACATGAAAGTAAAAGCTTCGATTAAGGCGGACCCCTCGAAAGGTGACAAGATTGTCCGCAGACAAGGCCGCGTATACGTTATCAACAAAACTGATCCCAACCGCAAGCAGAGACAAAAAGGTCCTGCTCGTAAAAAGTAGATTTAGAGGAATATGGCAACAAAAACCTGGATTGCAAAGCAAAAACGACGAGAGCGTCTTGTTCAGCTGAAATGGGACAAACGCCAAAGCTTAAAGAAGATTATTTTGGATATGAACAAGAGTGATGAAGAGCGCCTTGCCGCTAAGATCTCTCTGAACAAAATGCCCCGCAACTCTTCTCCGGTGCGTCTCCGCAGCCGCTGCCAATTGACTGGCCGCTCGCGCGGTGTCCTAAAGAAATTTAAGCTCTCCCGCCTTTGCTTCCGCGAACTTGGCAATATGGGTATGATCCCAGGCCTCGTCAAGGCGAGCTGGTAGTCCTTGTCTTCCAACTCCTCTTGGCTTAAGCCGAGGGGAGTTATTCTGGTTTCATCACTTCTGTCAAGCGCTTCCACTCCGTTAGATCTTCATTCCAAACGAATGTAGAGTCGACTATTTTTCCTTCCTTCCATTCTTCCGTCAGACTTTTAAGGCTCATAGGGCCAAGCGTCGTTTTGTCTGCACTCAAGTAATACCAGAGTTTATCTGCGTGGGCATCGACGAGCGTCTTCAGGGAAGGTTCTTTTGCAGGAGGTGCTGGCGCTTTTGTTTTTGAGGGGAAGAAGGCGAGGATGAGGAGGGGGATCACACCAAACAGGGTTCCCAGCAGGAACCAGACGGTAGGGTTTTTCCCTTGCTTAAGGGCTAGCTGACGGCAGGCGAATCCCAAGAGGATGGCGAAGAGGAAAATAAAGAAATTTTGCATAGGAACCCTTTGAAAGCATGTGATGATCCATGGTACTGGATGAAGGCTCAAAAATCAACCTCTTGGCGAAAAGTTTGGCAATGCATTATGATGTCAGTGAACTATAGGTGTTCCAATGCACGATCCGTTAAAGCTAATTGATACGAAGGAGCTCGAGCTCCCCGAGACTGTTTTTATCCGCGACATCGAAAACAAGGTGTTCCAGGCGATTGTGTTGCAGAGCTTGGCTCAGATCGATGGCGTCCAGACTTTAGAGGGAAATCTCTTCGATCATCTCTTGGGAGATGGTTTGGATGGGGTCAAGGGGATTCATGTCGAACAGGATCAGAAGACGCATTCTGTCAATGTCCGGATAGAAATCGGCGTGGCGTTTGGCATCTGCATTCCGCGCAAGGCAGAAGAAATCCAAAACAAGATCTTGGAGGACATCAGTACCTTAACTGAGCTGCACGTGGGTAAAATCCATGTGATCTTCAAAAACCTCATTCCTTCAAAACAGAGTGAAGTATTAGAAGAGATCCTGGAAAAGAGAACGCGCGCTGTTTCCGAGGGGAGTATGTCCCTCGAGCGTTACGATGAACTGTTTTGAGGCTGAAGTGAGATCGGGAAATCTATTCTTTTCTGCTGTGCAGTTCATTTTTGCAGTTCTGGTTTTTCTCATGGGGGTGGTGATCGTCGGTTTGCAGTATGCGCCTCTGCTCAGACACCGGCTCGCCGCTTTTTTTGCATCCCCTTCTGTGAATTTTTCTCTGTTTGGGGGAATCCTTGCTCTTTTTGGAGTGCTGCTTCTCATCGCTTTCAGCTGGATGCATCGAGGTACATATTACACCGTTGCAATGGGACAGGACTCTGTCGACGTTGACCCAGCGGTGATTAAAGGATACGCTTCGGATTACCTCAAGACTCTCTTTCCCGATCGGGATCTTCCCCTCGAAGTGATCGTGAAGCGCCGTCAGAAAATCGAGCTGCATGTGCAGCTTCCTTCGCTTGAGATGGAGGAGCAAGAGGTTGTGCTCGAGCAGATCGAGCGGGAGCTCTCGCTTCTTTTCGAAAAGCACCTAGGCTACTTCAAAAAGTTCTCATTCCATGTGCTTCTAAGAGACTGTCGTTGAATTAAGGCTTCGCCGCTTTTCTGAGGATTTTTGGCCAATTTTCGCTCCAAAAGCCCAGAAAATCGACAGAAGCTTAAATCAACGACAGTCTCTAAGGTAGAGACCGCAAGGTCTCCACGTCTTTTTTGGTGATGCCCTTCACTTTCAACAGTTCGTCGCTCGTCGCTTTGCGTATTTGCTCGACGCTGCCAAAATGGCGCAGCAGACGGGTCTGCTTCGTTTTGCCAATGCCGGGGAGTGTACTGAGCGTGCTGGTGATGGTGCGCTTTTTTCTTCGGGTCCTATGGAAAGTGATCGCCCTGCGGTGGGCCTCGTCGCGGATTTTTTGGAGGAGAAAGAGGATGTTTGAGCGGGGGTTGAGCTGGATGGGGTCGTGGTGCCCCGGGAGAAAGACTCTCTCGAGGGTCATCCCTTTGTCGTGGCGTCCCTGTTCTTTGGCGAGGGCGATGAGGTCGACAGAGGCGATGTCGAGATCTTTGAAGACCTCGAGTGCAATGCCGAGTTGTCCTTTTCCACCGTCGACAATGATGAGATCGGGCAGATCTCCCGTCTGTTTTGCTTTGGTGAGATGGCGCGTGAGCACTTCGCGCATGGCGCCATAATCGTCACCACCCGTTGCGGATTTGATCTGAAAGAGGCGGTATTTCTTAGTGTCTTTTTCTCCGTTCGTGAATGCGATAAGGGAGGCGACGGGATCTGTTCCGGAGATATTAGAGGTGTCAAAGCACTCGATTTTTTGAGGAAACCGGTTGAGTTGGAGGGTTTCCTGGAGGTCGAGGAGCATCTTTTCTTTGAGTTCAAGTTGATCTTTTTCCTGGATGAAGAGGGCCTTGGCGTTTTCTTCTGCCATGGCGACGAGTGCCTTTTTCTCTCCTTTTTGGGGAGAGCGGATTTTGGTTTTCCCCAATAGGATGTCGCTCAAGATGGGGATATTGGGAAGAGGCAAGGGGATGAGGATCTGATCGGGGAGGTGTGCGGCGTGCGTGTAGTGCTGGAGGATGAAGGAGCTAAGCAGGTCTTCGTCGTTTTCAAGGATGCCCGTGAAGCCGTAGTGCTCGGAGCCGACGAGCTTGCCTTCTCGAAAGAGGAGCTGGGCGAGCATCACTTCTGCGCCTTGGCGGTAGATGCCGAGCACATCGCTATTTTGGTCGCTGATGGCGACGACAAGGGGGCTAGCTGCGACGACGTGTTCGATTTGCCGGATCGTGTGTAGTAGCGCTTTTGCACGTTCAAATTCCAAGAGATCTGAGGCCTTTTGCATTTGGGCGTAGAGATCTTTGAGGATCTCTTTGTCCTGGCCTTTGAGAAATTGCGTGGCATTCTTGACGAGGGCTCCGTACTCTTGCTTAGTGCACTTGCCAACGCAAGGGGCGACGCATCTTTTGATGGAGTAAAGAAGGCAGGGGCGCGTTCTGCGTTTGAGTTCTTCATCAGAGCATTGGCGCATGGGAAAGAGGCGGGAGAGGAGTTCGTAGGTTTCGCGCGCAGCGAGGGCACTGGTATAGGGGCCGAAGTAGAGGCCATCCTCTTTGGGCGCTGTTTTATAGCGGATGAGCCGGAGCATGGGCCACTCGTGGTGGTGGTTGATCATGAGGCTGATGTAGGTCTTGTCGTCTTTGAGGATGGCGTTGAACTTGGGCTGATGTTTTTTAATCAGCGTGTTTTCGAGGAGCAGCGCCTCTTTTTCGGAAGGGACGACGATGGTATCGATGTGGGCGATCTGCTGCAGTAGAAAGGGGATCATTGCGCGGCTATCGCCGCTGGCTGCAAAGTACTGCTTGAGGCGGTTTTTGAGGAGTTTTGCCTTGCCGACATAGATCACCTTGCCCTTCTCGTCTTTCATGAGATAGACGCCGGGACTTAAGGGGAACTGTTCGAGGGTTTTGGGATCAAAAGGCATTGCGCCACTCGGCAATTTTTTTGAGTGCCTCGAGAGGAGTGAGGTGGTTGGGGTCGATGTGCTTGAGTTCTTCGGCAATTTTGTCTAGCGCCGTCTCCTCCGTTTTCACCGGGAAAAGGGAGAGCTGCTTGGAGGGGGTGGCGACGATCTTTCCGGAGGATTTTTCCAGCTTGGCTAGCATTTCCTGAGCGCGCTTGATGGCGGCAGCGGGCAGACCGGCGAGCTTAGCGACGTGGATGCCATAGCTCTTGTCTGTGCCCCCTTTGACAATCTTGTGTAAGAAAATGATGCCGCGGTCCGATTCGTGCACAGCGACGTTGTAGTTGATGGCGCCACGGATGAGCTTTTCCATTTCAGTCAGCTCCCAATAGTGGGTCGCAAAGAGCGTTTTGGCTCTTTTCCCCGGTTGGGTGAGCAAATATTCAGCGACTGACCAAGCAATCGAGATCCCATCGTAGGTGCTGGTACCTCTGCCGATTTCATCGAGGATGACAAGCGAGCGGTCGGTGGCGTTGTTGAGGATGTTGGCTGTCTCGGTCATTTCGACCATGAAGGTCGATTGTCCGCGGGAGATGTCATCGCTGGCGCCGATGCGGCTGAACACTTTGTCGACGATGCCGATGTGCGCTTGTTTAGCAGGGATAAAGGATCCCATTTGAGAGAGGATAACGAGGATGGCGACCTGGCGGATAAAGGTCGATTTTCCGGCCATGTTGGGCCCTGTGATGAGATAGAGGCGCTGCTGGTCTCTATCTAGCAGGACGTCGTTGGGAACAAAAGTTTCTCTTTGGAGCGTGGACTCAATGACGGGATGGCGTCCCTGTTCGATATGCAAATGGTCGCCATCTGTGACGCGTGGGCGTATCCAATCCCCTTTTTTTGCGGCGCTCGCAAGGGAGTAAAGGCAGTCGATCTCTGCAACAGCCCTAGCGATGGAGCGGATGGCGGGGGCGTGCGCGGCAATTTCGAGACGCAGAGCGGTGAACAGTTCTGCTTCAAGAGCGGCGATCCTCTCTTCCGCGTGGAGCATTTTGTGTTCATACTCCTTGAGTTCAGGAGTGATGAAGCGCTCGGCATTGATCAGGGTTTGTCTGCGTTGGAAGCTATCTGGAATCCGGTCCGCTTGTCCTCTGCTGACCTCGATGTAAAAACCAAATGCTTTTGTGTAGCCCACCTTGAGGGTTTTGATTTGGGTGCTCTCTTTGAGCTGGGCTTGGTAGCTTGCGATCCAAGCGTGATTGTCAGCCTTGAGGGAGCGGAGGGCATCGAGTTCGGGATGATAGCCAGTGCGGAAGATCTCGGTATCGCTGACGCGCAAGGGAGGAGCATCGACGATGGCGGCGCGGATTTTATCGACAAGGGTCCAGATCTCTTGATCGGGGGTGCCTAGTCCATTTTTTGCCTGGAGGAGTGCATCGGAGGGAAGTGGTGTGAGCGCGCGGGAGATGGGAGGGATGTGCTCGAGTGAAATTCTCAGTCCGGCAATGTCGCGGGGAGAGGCGTAGCCAGTTTCGACGCGCATGATCATTCGCTCGAGGTCGCGGATCTGGTCCAGGTGCTCTCCGATTTCTACACTGCGCTGCCAGTGTTGCAGCAAAGCAGCGACGGCATCTTGCCGTTTTTCAATGGCTTGTGGGCACAAAAGTGGATGCGTGAGCCACTTTCTGAGCTGGCGTCCGCCCATGGGAGTTTGGGTATTGTCGATGAGATGGAGCAGTGAGTGCGATTTTTTCTTTTCGTGAAGCGATTCTATGAGTTCGAGGTGTCTTTGCGTCGAACGGTCGAGGAGCATATAAGCGCCGAGATGCTCGGTCGATAGGGTCTGGATGTGACCTACTGAAAGACTGAGGTCTTCGCGGACGTAGTGCAGGATGGCGCCTGCAGCATTGATGGCTGCGATCATCCCTTTCAGTCCGAAGCCATCGAGGTTGTGGACGTGGAAGTGGCGCAAAAGAGTGTCGCACGCGTGGTGGTGATCGAAGTGCCAATCTTCTTTCACATTGAGCGCAAAGGAAAGCTGGGACTGGAGCTCTTCGAGCAGCGGGGCGTGGTGTTTTTTCCATTTCTCCTGGAGGAGGAGCTCTTTGGGGCCGAGCCGGCACAGTTCATCGAGTAGTTGTTTAATGTCCTCGAATTCCATCGCTCGGAATTCTGCTGTTGTGAGATCGAGGACGCAGAGGCCGTGGATCTCTCCGACCTGTGTGATGCAAGCCAGGTAGTTGTTGCTCTTGTCTGCGAGTAGGGAGGAGGTGATCAGTGTACCAGGAGTGACGATCCGGACGATTTCCCTTTTGACGATCCCTTTGACGGAGCGGGGATCTTCCATTTGTTCGGCGATGGCGACGCGGTACCCTTTTTCCACGAGCTTATCAATGTAGGCCTCCACGGAATGGAAGGGAACGCCTGCCATGGGGATCTCCTGCCTTTTGGTCAGGGTGAGGTCGAGTTCTTTGGCGATGGTCACGGCATCTTCATAGAAGGCTTCGTAGAAATCGCCGAGGCGGAAGAAAAGCAGGGCATCGGGCGTGCTATTTTTGCAGGCATGCCACTGAGCCATCATGGGGGAAATTTTGGGGTCGAGGTCGAGTGTTGTCATAGAGAGTGATTATCTATCGACAAAGAGGGAAAATCAAGCTCATTTTTTGAAGAGAGCTTTCCACCACTTCTTTCTTGAGACG
>JAZJZV010000060.1:732-8269 GCA_040389485.1 Chlamydiota bacterium | reverse complement strand
CTCAAGCGATCTACTCCATTTTGTATGAGAATCTCAATCCCAGAGATGCAGTGAAATCGCTGCTGCAAAGAGCGATTAAAGAAGAGCATCTCTAATCAAGGAGGCAATTGAAAAATTCCAAGCCCTGAAAAAAACGATGATTTTGAGCCATTTTGCCACCCCACCGCCGATCACATACTCCAAGAGAGTAGGGATCGGCGGTGGGGTGGTAAAATGGCTTAAAAGGGCGTTTTTGCTTGGGCTTGAAATGTTGCAATTGCCTCCAAGGAGTGTCATGTCGGAGACAGCACTAATAGGCATCAAAATCGTCACAGCGAAGGAGATGGCTCGCGTCGAGGGGCTAGCGCTCGCTGAAGGGGCATCTGATCTCGCTTTTATGGAGAATGCTGCCGCTGCCGTTGCGGAAATGACAGCTGACTTTATTCTATCGAATGGGCTTCCCAAGATGGTCTCTCTGCTAGTTGGCAAGGGGAACAACGGAGGCGACGCCTACGCTACGGGATCAAAATTGATCGAAATGGGCTATTCTGTAGAGGCCTATCACATTTATGCGATCGATGCCTGCGGGCCCCTTTGCAAGACCATGCACGAGAGGTTTAAATCGCGTGGGGGCATCGTTCACATGGTGCACGACATGCACAATTTTTTCTTCGAGCCCAAAGGGTTGATCCTCGATGGACTCGTCGGCACGGGATTTGCGGGCAAGGCCGAAGACGCGCTCGCCATGGCCATTGAAAGCGCGAATAGCTCTGGACTTCCCATTTTGGCGATCGACATTCCTTCGGGGCTTAATGGCAACACAGGCGAGGTCGAAACTGTCGCCATCAATGCGACGCAAACCATCTATCTCGAGCTTCCCAAGAGTGGATTTTTTCTCAAAAGAGGGCTAGACCACGTGGGAGAGTTGCGGTGCGCCAGGTTTGGTCTTCCCGAAAAATTTCTCAATGAAGCTAAACCCGTTGCTTTGTGGGCCGATGAGGATGCGCCTGTGGAAGCGATGCCTCCCATCCAGCGCACGCGTCATAAATACCAGGCGGGCTATGTGCTCGCAGTCGCTGGTTCTTCGGGGATGTCCGGTGCGGCCATTTTGTCGAGCTATGCCGCTCTGCGCTCCGGTGCGGGGATCGTGCGCCTCTTCTACCCTTACGAAATCGAATCAGAGCTCTCCCATGCTCCGTATGAACTGATCCGGGAAGGGTGGGATCAGTGCTGCCTAGATCGGATCCAAGAGGAGTCTCGCCGCGCCAAAGCGCTCATTTTGGGCCCTGGCGTGGGCCGCTCCAAACAGGCAAAGAAGATGGTACGCGCGCTGCTGGAGCAGCTCGATCTGCCGATGGTGGTCGATGCAGACGCCCTTTATTTCATTGCAGAAAACCCCCGTTGGAAGCTTCCCGCCACTGTGATCCTCACTCCTCACCTCCAAGAGATGGCCCACCTGCTACAAACCGGCGGAGATGAAAAGACTGATCTGGAAAATTGCCAGGCCTTTGCGGAAGAAAGGAAAGCCACTGTTGTTCTCAAGGGAGCGGCGACATTCATTTTCCATCCGAAAAGCACACCCCTGTGCATCACCCGCGGTGATCCCGGGATGGCCACTGCAGGATCCGGAGATGTGCTCACGGGTATCATCGGAGCGCTGCTCGCACAAGGGTTGCCCGCGCGTCATGCTGCTGCATTGGGTGTCTATATCCATGGCCTTGCAGGAGAGAGCGCCGCGGAAGAAAACACCTCCTACTGTATGACTGCAAGCGACATCTTGCATTGCCTGCCTGAGGCATTTATGGAGCTGGAATGAAGCGATCGACTTCTGTTTTACTCCTTCTTCTGATGATTTTAATGTGGGGGCTGAGCTGGCCCATCGCTAAAATTGGGTTGTCCTACACGTCTGCTACGAGTTACATCGAATGGCGATTTATGTTCGGAACCGTTGCGATGTTTCTCTTCGCTTGGGTGAGTAAAAATCTGGTCCTTCCTAGAAAAAAGGATCTTGCCATCATCTTAACGGTGGGGATCTTTCAGATGGGTTTAATGATGAACCTGTCAAATTTTGGGCTTTCTCTTGTTCCAGCAGGGAAAGCGACCTTTCTCACTTACACGACCTCTCTTTGGATAGTCCCATTAACGGCCCTTCTCGATCGCAAGATCATCGCTTTTGATCTTCTCACCTTTTGCATTGGGGTGGCAGGAGTTGTGTTGCTCATTGAACCATGGAAGGGGGGGCCAATGATCGGATATGTAGCCTTACTCGCAGCTGCAATCTCGTGGTCAGTGGGGATTTTATGTGCGCGGCATTTAACGTGGCATCGACCGCTGCTTCAGCTGTTACCTTGGCAGCTTCTATTTGTCACTGTGTTGACTTTCCTCTTCGGCATTTTGAACGGGGTGCCATTGATGCCGCCTACCTGGGATCCCATTTTCATAGGAACTTTGTTCTACACGGGCTCGATTGCAATCGCCTTCGGCTATTGGGTCATGATTTTAGTGAGTAAGAACTTATCTCCTGCAACGACCTCATTAGGGCTAATCTGTGTTCCAATCACTTCCCTTATCCTTTCAGCTCTAGCAATGGGCGAAAAAATAACCTTCTGTTTCTTAGGCGCTATCGTGCTGCTTACAGCGAGTACGCTCATGCACATTTATGTCGAGCGTATCAAAAGCAAAAACCGCGACGAAGTCATTTAAACAGTCTATTGAGATTTCTTCTTATGTGTTCTGTGAATGATGTAGAAGATGGCTGCTCCGAAAAGAAGCGTCGCCGGTAGGATTGCGGTATAGAGAAACTCGCTGACAAAACCAATCCCCACAGCAAAACAGCCGAGGGCGATCCCGACAAAAATGAAACTGGGCTCCCCATAAACTCCTGCCAGATAAGTCGCCAGTCCCAGCATTAGCAGCATCAATAGCGAGGCCTCAAACCTGCCGATTAGTCCTAGTCCAATGAGATAGGTAGTGGTGAAAGTCGCTGCCACAAGTCCTGTCCAATGCGCGATCTCGTGCCCAATGTTCAGGGCGGTGGTTTTCCAGCCTTCTTTTTTCAAGTGCATGGTGAGTCCGATGCTAAGGACAGCAAAGACGATCGATAGGTACTTCCAGTAATTCCAAGCGGTCTCTTTGCCCAGATCAGTGACGATCAGGCCGACAAAGCCGAGAAGGAGCATGAAGAGTGCGACAAAAAGGCGTATTTTCATTGTGGGATGGGGATTGCATAGTAGATGAATAGGGAATCGGCTCCTGGATTTCTCCTGAGCATGCGGGCATTGGAAATGTGGTTGAACTGCGCACCTATGCGCCCTTTGTTGTTAAACACATAAGCCAGATCCATTGCCGAGCGGAAATTGATCGGAAACCCCAAATTCTTTCCATGGGCATGGTAGTAGAGGCCGGGAGAAAAGCTGGGAGTGAGCATCAAGCGTCTTCCTAAGCGAATGTCGTAGCCAATGCCGCCGCAGATAAAGAAGTTTCCATCCGTTGTGATAAAGAAGGAGGTGAGAGGCCGCCATCTTCCGTTGCGGATCTGCCAGCGGTATTCGATTTGTCCCATTGCTCTGGGATGGTCCTGGTCGACGTCGAAAATCCCAGGTCCCACCATCAAGTGAGAGGGGAGATATTTTTTCGGCTCATCAGAGGAAAGGGAGAGGCAGAAGCTGAGTGCTGCGAAGAGAAAACATGTGCGTTGCCAAAAAGATGAGATCATAAGCGCCAACTATCGAAATTTTCCCTTAACGCTGACGCTTTTGCTTTAATTTTGCAAGAATTTTTAGCAACGACTGCTAGTACAGCTTGACAAAAGTTTTTGCAGTAATTTGCACCTTATGCAAAAACTTTATCGACTATGCACTAAGTGAGGATAGCCTCTGAAATGACATCTGCCTTTGCATAGGGGATGCTATTGTGTCCATGACCTGGGATGATCGCATAGCGCGCCAAGAAGTGGGGGACTTCCATCAGGGTAGAATTGTAGTTGGGCACCATCCAATCGTGTGGGGAAGCGATGAAGATGTAATCGCGCCTATAATCGTAATAGTCTGGCGCTTTTGCCAGCTCTTGGTTGAGCTGGGCAAAGCGTTTGGAATCGGTGGGCATTTCTTCTGCGATATTAGGAGACATCAGACGAGATAGGCCCAGTCGATGCGCTAGATTAGAGAGGGTAGATCCTTTACAGGCTCCCACGATGGAGACAAACCTTAGGCTAGAAATAGTGCGTTTGCAGTCTGAGTTTCTCAGTCTGGCCTCGATGGCGCGCGCAATTCTTCCTCCATTGGAGATGCCGACGAGGACGAGCTCTTTTTCTCCTCCCGCTTGCGCCCACTTTTCGATCTTTTCGAAGATCGGATCCACCATGTCATCCAGTTTGGCATTACCCCTATCTTTGACGTAGGGGATGTAAATATTGTGTTCCCAGGGCGCGCGCTTGTGGATGCTATCGAGGATTTGTTTGTATTGGAGGGGGCTGCTGTTGAGGCCGTGCAAGCAGACGATGAGTTTTTTCTCAGAAAGAGCAATATTATCGCCTGTTGCATAAGGATTCATCTGAGCTCCCACTCCTCTCAAGCGGAGGAAAGCTTTATTCGCCCTACAGTGAAAAAGCGTTGCCCAGCTTTGAGTAAAGCTCGCTGCTTTTTTTGCCCAATGCATCCTTTGAAAATCAGAAAGACATGCAGAAGGGCTGTCGAAGAACCTGGTGTCTTGAAGGGCAGATGTTCTTAAACTCAGCATATTAAGCCTGGGTTTTGCTTGGGAATTAACGTTGAATAAAATAAACGGCCTTATTTTATTGTCGCTTTCGATTTATTTCAATATTGAAAACATTTTGATTAATCGAAAATTAGTTTCTCTTTTTAATTCTAAGAATGATTCTAATGGTGCATGGTCAGTAAGGGTCCTGTTAAAAACTTGACTGATTACAATACCAATCAGTGAATTTTTGAAGGCCTTGCTCTAAAGGGGTGCGAGGGGAAAAGCTAAGGATTTTTTGACTTTTGCTGATGTCGGCGTAGGTGATAGGGACGTCGCCGGCAGGGGCGGGAGAGAACTGGATCTGGGCCTTTTTGCCGAGGAGGTTTTCCAGGGTGGCAATGAGGTGGTTCACTGAGTGGGGGCGGTTGTTGCCCAGGTTGAAAATCTCGCAAGATGATTCGAGATCGATGGCAGCGATTGTACCCTCTACGATGTCCTCAATGTAGGTGAAATCGCGCTGGAGATTGCCCTCGCCAAAGACTTGGATCGTGGTGCCTTCTAGGATGGCTTTTGTAAAGGAGTAGTAGGCCATGTCGGGTCTGCCATAGGGCCCATAGACGGTGAAGAAACGCAGGCCTGTGACGGGAATGCCGTAGATGTTGTGGTAGGCGCCGGCAATCAGCTCATTGCTCTTTTTGGTCGCGCCATAGAAGCTGGCAGCTCTGTCTGTAGGGTCGGTTTCAGAAAAGGGGATTTTGGTGTTGAGTCCATAGACAGATGAGGAAGACGCGTAGGTGAGCGGAATGTGCGGGCGGCTGCGGAGGGCCTCGAGGACTTGGACAAATCCGTGTAAATTGCTGTGTACGTATGCATCGGGATGAGTGAGGGAATAACGCACTCCCGCTTGAGCGGCGAGATGGACAAAGTGGGTGATGCCATAGGCATCGAGTGTCTTCTCAATGAGGGCTTTGTCGGCGATGTCACAAGAGAGAGTGGGGATCCCCGCTGCCTGGAGGATCTTTTCCCGAGCGTGTTTGAGACGGACGTCGTAGTAGCTGTTGAAGTTGTCGCATCCAATCACCTCATCTCCTCTTTGCTTGAGCGCGAGAGCGAGGTGCATCCCAATAAATCCCGAAATGCCTGTAATGAAAATCCGTTTCATGTTGACTTGAAAATCCCTTCTTTAAAAGAATGCATGGCTTCACTTCAGGGAGTTATGCATCCAATCGAGCAATGGCACAAGTATATCAAGAATGCAGTTTTGCGAAAGCTCATTCTCATTCTCCCCTTTTTGGTGCTGAGCGCGTGCACCAATCCTCCCTACCGCGGCTCAGATGTCCTTGGGGCTGAGGAGTTCGTCATGGACTCCTACCGGATCCGCGAGGGAAAGTTCTCTATCCTGCAGATGGAGGGCAAAGAGCCTGGCACGCTGCAACCCGAGCTGCTCGAGCCCTATGAGGACGCGATCAATAATGGGGATGTTCTCCAGATCGCTCTCTATCATCCGAGCCGTGAAGACCTTGTCGAATCGGTCCGCAAAATCAGCCACAACGTGGGGTTTAGGGTCAACGATGGGACGGTGCGCCTTCCGGATCTTCCTCCTGTCAAGGTAGAGGGGCTCAACTTGCAGCAGGCGCAGGATGAGATTCAGGAGCTCTACCGGCGCGAGATTAAGGACGTCGACATTTTTATCGCCTATAAAGACCGCTTGCAGCGCAAAGTCGAATTGGCAGGTCTTGTGCATGTGCCGACAATTCCGGTCGATGGGCGCTTGCGCCTTTTCGAAGTGCTCTCTATTGCCAGAGTTCCTCCTAACGCCAACCTATTCAAAAGTTATCTCGTACGCGAAAATTCCCTTCTTCCAGTAGACTTGACCAAGTTATTGAAAGAAGGTGACATGAGTCAGAATGTCGTGATGCATGGTGGCGACAAGGTATATATCGCTGAGCCATCGGCTTCTTCTCTGATGGTGCTTGGCGAAGTGGGCAAGGTGAGCGTCGTCGATATTCCCGATGGCTACATGACACTCCGCAAGGCGATCGCAGAAGCTGGAGGCATCCTGCCCTCGGGCGATAGGTCTTACATTCAGGTGATCCGCGGCAACATCCTGCGTCCCAAGATCTACACTCTCAGTTGGGAACACGTCGTCCGTCTCCCCAACGACAGTATGCTGCTGATCCCGGGCGACATTGTCTACGTTGCAGCAAGACCACTCGCGGAATGGAATCGCTTTGTCCACGATCTGTTGCCGACGCTCATTGCGTTGGATCTGATCACAAAAGGTGTTAGAGGAATAGGTATTGACGTACAATGAGACCAGTAGAGCATTTTCCTTTCATTACCCCGTTTGATCTCAAGAGGCTGTTGCGCAAGCATCGGCAGCAGATCGTGCGGGCCGCAGTGGGTTTTGTTCTGTTTGTCTTGTGCACATACCTCTGCATTGCCCCGAAATACGTAGCCGAAGCGACGTTCCAACAGTCGGCAAAACAAAACGACATTTCTTTGAAACTCAAAGAAATGTTTCAGCAGTTTTCGTCGATCCCCAGCGAGAGCGCTGCCATGGTCGTCATGCAGTCCAATGCCGTGCTTAAAAAGACGGTGGAGGAGTTGGGACTTCAGGCAAGAGTGAAGACGCGCGGATCTGTTGCTTGTTTTTTCACGAATGTCTTTGAAAATTGCATCGACCTCATGGGAGGAACGCTGACGGATCGAGAGGAGTTCGTGCTCCGCGACGTCCGCTATCACGGAGAAGAGCCGCTCCATTTCTACCTGCAGCCGACAGGGGGAGATGCCTTCCAAATCTTGACGCGAGAAAAAAAGGTGATCGGTCATGCACAGGTAGGCCACCCCTTTTCCCATG
>JAZJZV010000060.1:0-722 GCA_040389485.1 Chlamydiota bacterium | reverse complement strand
TACTATGGTCCTGATGATGATGAATTGGTTCGCATGACAATCGCCCGTATGCCTAAGAGCATGGAGATCGGAAGAAACTATCCCCTCAAGGTGGTCCCCTGGCAGGAGGCACTGGGTCAAGCGAGATCCCACTTACGCGTGCGGAAAGCAAAAATGGACAGCAGTCTGCTCACCTTGACATATGAGTCGCGCGACCGCCATCTCGCCGCAGCCTTTTTAAATCACCTGATGGTCAACTACCAGTACTATCTCAAGCTGGACAATGAAGAGATCTGCCAGGCGCAGCTCAGATATTTGGAAAAGAGACAGGATGAATTGACGGGCCGCCTCGACAATGCTCTCATCGAGCACGTTGCTTATCTGGAAAAGAGCCTGTCCGAAGACGGCCACATCGGTCTAACTCAGGAGCTAGAAAGCCTATCCCTTCCTAGAGATGAGTATTTGTCCAAACTGCTCGACGTCGATCTCAAGATCAAACGTCTCGAGCCACTACCCCTGCTTGATGGCGAAAGAGAAGAGAAAAAAGGGAAGAAGAAAAAAACAGCTTCTGAGCCCTACGCTCAGGTGCGAGAGGAGCTGCAATCGCAGAAGCGGGAGAATGATCTCCAAGAGCTGCGCTTGGAAAAGGGGGGCGTGATTCCTCTTCAGGCGGAAATGGAGCAGACCCAAAAGCAGATGCGTGAGGTACACCTCGCTTGCGAAGCAATTGAGCGAAACAAATC
>JAZJZV010000059.1:302-19083 GCA_040389485.1 Chlamydiota bacterium | reverse complement strand
TGCTGCTGGCCTCTTTCTACTTCTCACTGGCCAACCCGTCCCGAAAGGGGGGTTCCTCGTCGTTGACCCCATCTATAATACCGCTAGCCACGACAACGCCGTCCTAGTCAGATCCCTTCCTGACCAAGAAGTGACGAGTCTGGCTGATTTAGAGAAGATCTTCCCAGCTCTCTCTCAAGAGGCCAATCCTGCTGCCCTTGAGTCCTTTGGAAAGGATCTCCTCACATTGATTGAGCGTTTCCGCTCTCCTGCTTTGGGAATCGGCAACGAACAGATGAAGCAGCAGCTCAAGTCGCTTGAAGCTGAAATCATCGCCGCTTCCAGTCTAGCGTCTCCACAGAGCGCACAAGAGCAAGTCTCCACCTATCGCACTGTCTTGATTGCCCTCGACGAGATGGTTGCTGATCTCAATAAAGAACAGCAAAACGTCCGCCTCCTCCAGCTCCGCAGCGTCCGCGCCTATAAAGCGCAGCTTGAGCAAAGCAGCTACGTGGCCGACGAGCTCGAAAAGAACGGCTCGCAGCTTGATAAAGCGAGACAGTCCGTTGCCAATGTGACCTGGTACTTCAACAACCAGGAACTCTCTACTAGAGCTCTTGAAAAACAGGATACAGAAGCCTATGCCCATTGGTTTGCGCAAGCAAAACAAGAGTGGGACTCTTTCGCTGTAAATAAGGCAGCGCCATTTAAGGCTCCAGACCAGCCGCGCAACCTCGTCCTCGAAAAGACATTTAAAAGTGAAGAGCCATCTCCCAACTACTTGAGCTACATCTTCACATTCTTACCCGTGATCCTCGTCGTCCTTCTCCTCTATTTCGTCTTCTCCAGACAAATGAAGGGAGTGGGTAACAACGCGATGAATTTTGGTAAGTCGCCTGCAAAAATGCTCACCAAAGAGAAGAATAAGATCACCTTTAAAGATGTTGCTGGTTGTGAAGAAGCGAAAGAGGAACTGCAAGAAATCGTCGACTTCCTCAAAGACCCCGCCAAGTTCACCTCTCTGGGTGCCCGCATCCCGAAAGGGGTTTTGACAGTGGGAGCTCCAGGTACCGGTAAAACCCTGATAGCCAAAGCTGTTGCAGGTGAAGCCGATCGTCCCTTCTTCTTCATATCGGGCTCAGATTTCGTCGAAATGTTCGTCGGCGTCGGCGCTAGCCGTATCCGCGACCTTTTCGACCAAGCGAAAAAACAAGCCCCTTGCATCATCTTTATCGATGAGATCGATGCCGTCGGCCGCCACCGTGGATCTGGTATTGGCGGAGGGCATGATGAGCGCGAACAGACACTGAACCAGCTCCTCGTCGAGATGGATGGTTTTGATACGAATGAAGGAGTGATCCTCATCGCAGCCACCAACCGTCCCGATGTTTTGGATAAAGCTCTGCTCCGTCCAGGCCGATTTGATAGACGCGTGATCATCGATCTACCCGATGTCAAAGGGCGCTTTGAGATTCTCAAAGTGCATGCCCGCAAGATTAAACTCGATGCTTCTGTCGACCTCATGCACATCGCCCGCAATACGCCTGGTGCTTCCGGCGCCGATCTGATGAACATCTTGAACGAAGCGGCTCTTCTCGCTGCCCGCAAAGGACGCTCTGCCGTCACTGAAACGGATGCAACAGAAGCCTGTGACAAGGTGCGCTACGGCAAAGAGCGCCGCAGCCTCGAGATCGATAAAAATGAGAAACTCACGACTGCCTACCACGAATCAGGACATGCTGTCGTCGCCCTCTGCGTTAAACACGCAGATCCCGTCGACAAAGTCACGATCATTCCTCGCGGGCTCTCTCTTGGTGCGACCCACTTTATGCCCCGTAAGAATCGCCTGAGCTACTGGAAAAAAGAGCTCCTCGACCAATTGGCCGTCCTTCTCGGTGGCCGGGTTGCTGAAGAAATCTTCGTGCATGATATCTCTAGCGGCGCCCAAATGGATATCACCCAAGCCACTCGCTTAGTGCGCAGCATGGTGTGTGAATGGGGGATGACTGATGAGCTTGGCACTGTCGCTTATGACGAGCGCAGCGATAGCGGACAATACTTGGGAATGCCCTCCAATAGCCAGAAGAGCTACTCGGAGGCAACTGCGGAGTCTATCGACAAAGAAGTGCGTCTTCTCCTCGATGAGGCCCACAAGCGCGCGATTGAAATTGTTACTGAAAAGAAAGAGCAAGTCGAGCTGATGACCCAGATGCTCATGGAATTTGAGTCTCTTGATCGCGATGACGTACTTGAGATCATGAGTGGGGCATTTGACGTTGAGAAGAAAAAAGAGCGTCTGAAGACCACTGCTGCCCTTCAGCGCAAACTTCCCCCTCCGCCTCCATCAGAGGCTACAGACAAGGAAGTCCCTCCTTCAACTGATCAAGATCCGACCCCTCAACAGATCTAATCCTACGGGCTCCGCATTACTGCGGGGCCCGCCACATTACAATTCAACAATCTGCGATGTCGAGGGCTCTAACACGGTAGCTCCGTTAGTAGCCACCCAAAGCAGTTCGAATAACGACTCTACTCTTTTCTTTGCATTGTATGTGTTTCTTTTCGAATAATGATCCATCTGCTGAAAAGAGATGCTTCCCCTGCCAACACTCGTGCGAAGATACGTTATCGAGCTGTTGGAATAAAGACCTCTTGCGAGTGCGGGATAAGCATCTTGCCATACGACCTCGGTATTCTCGCCTATACACAGACGGGTAAGAGAGGTAGTGTATGGCAGGGCATCTGCAATTCGTAAAGCGCCTTCATTGTTGATTTTCGTAAAAGCCAAATTCAGGGTCATAAGGGTGGGGTTAGAGCGGATCACGTCAGCAAAGACTTGGGGCACATCATCTCTTGCGTCATTGGCCATGCAGGTCAAACCAGTGAGTGTTGTATTGGTTAACAGAGCCTGGCCAATGGATGCCATCCCTTGCGCTGGAATCGCATTATCGGCGATGTCTAATTGAGTTAAGGTGCTGTTCTTGCTCACGAGCTCTGCGACATCTGGATAAGCTTCTCCCGTACAATTTTTGAACATCCGGAGGGTTTGTAGGGAGCTATTTGCAATGAGAGCTTGGGCAATTGCAGAAGTGGCATTGGGCTGAATTCCATTATGACCTAAATCGAGGCTGGTAAGAGAGGAATTCGTCCTAAGGACTTGTGCAAATTGTAAGCCGCCGCTATCGCGAATGCCCTGGCCATAGAAACACAATTGAGTGAGCGTTGTATTAACGGTAAGGGCCATAGCCAATACTTCTCCCCGTTGGGACTCATGGGGATCTTGCTCTAGGTTTATCCTCTCCATAAGCCCGGGTATCAAGCAAAGCGATACCAGGTGAGAATTGTCTTTAAGAGCGCCTGCAATGGCGTCGATATATTCTTTGGACATACCAGGGCAGAAATCGATGGTGAGCGAGGTAAGCGGGGACCTTGTATCGTTGAGAAGCCAGAGAACGGTATCCATGTCTTCTTGTCTAATTCCAATTGGCCATTCGCTCAAGCTAAGCTTTAAGCCTTCTGGAGTCTCAGTTAGAAACTTAGCAGTCTTCCAACGGCGAATGGTTTCTTCAATTTCTGGATCCATCGCAGGACCTGCGGCGCTCGAGCCAGCAACGGATGTTGTTAGAGGTGATATTCCCATAAAATCCTCGTTTTAAATATTATGAATTGTTTTGTAGAAAATCGATGTTGGCATTCCAGAGTAACTCGAGTAAGGTCGCTTCTTTGTTCCTTGCATTCAGTGTATTTCTCTCCAAATGGGCACTAATGAGATGCTGGGATTCATCATCCATCGTTTCGATAGTGTCAAACGAGGTCATCGAGGCATTTGAAAAAAGAGCCGTAGCGAACGCGGGATAAGCATTTTGCCATACGACCTCGGTATTCTCGCCTATACACAGACGGGTAAGAGTGGTATTGAATGGCAGGGCTTCTGCAATTTGGGTAGCATTCGGATCGCTGATTCCCGTAAATGCTAAATCGAGGGACTGCAGCGTGCTGTTATTGCGAATCACCTCTGCGAAGATAAGGGCGGCAGCATCATGCACTTCATTGCTGAAATAATTCAAATGGATTAGGGATGAGTTCTCTAAAAGGGATTGACCAATCGCGATAGCACCCTGCTCAGGAATCTGGTTTGCAGATATATTTAATCTCATTAAGGTGCTGTTCTTACTTATGAGCTCTGCGATCTCCGAATAAGCTTCTCCCGTACAATTTTTGAACATACGGAGGGTTAGTAGGGAGCTATTTGCAATGATAGCTTGGGCAATTGCAGAAATGGCATTGGGCTGAATTCCATTATGACCCAAATCGAGGCTGGTAAGAGAGGAATTCACTCTAAGGACATGTGCAAATTGCAAGGCGCCGTTATCGCGAATGCCCTGGCCATAGAAACACAAGTGAGTGAGCGTTGTATTAACGGTAAGGGCCATGGCCAATTGTTCACCGCGCAGGGAATCATTGGGAATTTGAGTAAGGGCACCCCTCTCATGTACTGGAGGTTGAAAGGAAAGCTCGGTCAGGTGAGAATTGTTTCTAAGTACTCCTGCAATGGCATCGATATTTTCTTTAGAAACGCCAGGACAGTCGCTTAAGTCGAGCGAGAGGAGGGGACCTAAGGAAGATTGGGCATTGTTGAGAAGCCAGAGAATGGCATTCATTTCTGCTTCTCCAATCTCCACTCCACTCAAGTTAAGACGTGCTCCTTCTGGAGTCTCTATCAAACACCCAGAGGTCATCCCATCGAGAATACTTTGTTCAATTGCTGGGGTGGGCGCCGGACCTGCGATGCCCGGGTTAAAAACGGGTGTTGTGGCAGATAATGCCATATAACCTCAATGTTCTATTAGATTGATTTCAATTATAGCATAAAAATAAGCTATATTGCAAATAGTATAGTTTATTTTGTAAAAAATTAACGCGACTTGTTTTTAGTCGTGAATTAAAGTGATATTATTGCTTTAATGTGTTTAGGTTGAGTTTGTTATGAAAATTTAGGTTGATCATGAATGACTTATAACAATATGTAGTTTCGGCTAGTTCGTCGTCTTTCCTGTTTGAGATATCTGTAATTAGCAACGTATTGTTTTAATTGCGTTATATTTACGATATGTTATTATTGCTCGATTTTATTATCATGAACTCGGGTTTAAAATGTCTACTTTGAATGGTGTTTATTCGGGAACCATTGGTTCCCAGGCAACTCCTCCGGAAGTGCAAGCAGAAGGGACCATGGAAGATCGTAGGATTCAATTGGGTTCGTTCGACCTCTGCTCCAAGCGGGTAGCGGTCATGTGTCTTCGGGTGATTGCCACTGGATTTGTGCTGGCATCTGCGACCGTGGTAGGAACTGTGATCTGGGGCGCGTTCCATTGGACGCTTGCCTTTGCAGCTGTAGCCTGTGTGGTCGGAGGGATTGCCTCCGCCGTGATTTCGGAGAAGGTCAAAGCAAGTGAAGACCCCACCTACATCGACCGTTTGCGCAGAGAGGCTTCCCAGTCCAATTTAGATCAAACGGCGAGAAAGCACGGCTGGGAATACATTTTCCGCTGGGGGCTCCTCAATCCGACGAGTTTTGCTGAGAAGTACCGCAAGCAGTTGAAGGGGAAAAATGTCAGCGAAATTATTAGTTACTACGAGAAAGTGTCTGAATCTGTGTATAACTGCTCTCAAGCAGCGCATACCTACCACGTTCCTCGTCCCAAGGAGTCCAAGGATCAATGGCGACGGGATGTTAAAGACCTTACAGTTCCTGAAATTTTGAGCAAATTTTCTCTTGATCAACTGGAGAAGTATGTCATTGTAGATTCAGGAGAGATCAGTAAGCTGCGGGAGCTAGGAAGAGTACACGAGGGTTGTGTCCGCAGAAGGCTAGAAGAGTCCTCTCGCTTGGAGTCTCAGGTGACTACAGCCTGTGAAGCTCTTCGTGCAAACTGGATTTCTGAATGCCAAAATGCAGAGCACACTTTGGGACAACCTTATGCAGACCATGCAAAAAATGCAGCTAGAGCGCGTTTCGATGAGGGGATGAGAATGCAGTCTCAACTGAAGACAAATGGCTTGCGGGCAATTGAGGAAGCATTCAATTCTTCTGTGAAAGATCTCAACTTGCGCTACCGCGCATACGTACGCATGATGAGCAGTTAAAACCGTAAAAAGAAGCCTCTCTCGCGTTTAAAAGCGAGAGAGGTAGATTCCTAAGCCGAGTGGCTTATTTTTGGGGTACAGGCAGGATGGCTTTGTGGCTCAGTTTGATCTGTCCACGGTCGTTGATGTCGATGACTTTGACATCCAGCGCTTGTCCTTCTGAAATGATCTCGTGGATATCTTGAACTCTGCTGTGAGAGAGTTCAGAGATATGGCAGAGGCCTTCCTTTCCAAAGATTTCTACAAACACACCAAAGGGCACAATCGAGACGACTTTGCCTTTGTACGTCTTGCCGATTTCCACTTCTGCAGTGAGGTTGTGGATAATCTCTTTGGCGCGATCCATCGCTTGGTGGCTAGTTGCGGCAATGCTGATTCTTCCACTGTCGTCGATATCGATCTGAACGCCTGTCTCTTCGACGATCGCGCGGATCTGTTTCCCTGCAGGGCCAATGACGGTGCCGATCTTGCTGGGCTTGATGAAGACCATTTCGATGCGCGGCGCGTAAGTCGAGAGGCTCTCTTTGGATTTGGGGCAAGTCTCGAGCATCTTGTTCAGGATGTGCAGACGACCCTGTTTAGCTTGCGCAAGGGCTGCTTGCATGATGTGCTTGTTGATCCCTTCGATCTTGATGTCGAGTTGGAATGCAGTGATTCCTTGCTCGCCGCCAGTGAGTTTGAAGTCCATGTCGCCAAGCGCATCTTCGACTCCGAGGATATCGGAGAGGATCGCATAGCTTTCGCCTTCGAGGATCAGTCCCATGGCAATTCCTGCGATGGGGCGCTTGATGGGGACGCCGGCGTCCATCATCGCAAGGCAGCATCCGCAGACAGAAGCCATAGAGGAAGAGCCGTTAGATTCCGTAATATTGGACTCTAAACGGATGACGTAGGGGAATTGCTCTGCTTGAGGTGCGATCATTGCAAGGGAACGCTCTGCGAGCTTTCCATGACCAATTTCGCGGCGTCCAGGCGCTCCCATGCGTCCGACTTCTCCTACAGAGAAGGGAGGGAAGGCGTATTGAAGGTAGAAGCGGCTTTGGACATCGCCATTGAGGTTTTCAGAGCGCTGAGCCATCGTTTCTCCGCCCAAAGTACAGACGGCGATTGACTGAGTTTCTCCGCGGGTAAAAAGAGCGCTTCCGTGAGTTCTTGGGAGCAAAGACATTTCGATGTCGATGGGGCGGATCTGGTCGCACTTGCGTCCATCGCTGCGAAGATTCTCTTTAAGAATCATGAGGCGCATGATGTCAGCTTGCACTTTTTTGAACGCGTTTTTCACATCGAGCTTGCTGTATTTAGGCGCGCTTTCTGTCGCGGAGAAGTAATGGGCAAAGACCTCATCGGAAAGAGCTTTGACGGCTTCTTCGCGGGCAGCTTTTTCTTTGGTGCGCAGTGCGGTATCTAGGCGTTTTGCGAAGGACTGATGGATCTCTTCTTTCAGCTCTTTGGGGATGACGTGGAGATGATCCCGTTTTTTTGCCTTGCCGATCTCTTTTTGCCAGTCGCTGAGTGCGGCGCAAATTTGGCGGATGGCCTGATGTCCTTCATCGACAGCGTTGAGGATTTCTTCTTCGGAGAGGAAGTCAGCATAACCCTCGATCATGAGGATCGCATCTTCTGTTCCAGCCAGCAACAAATCCAGGCGGGAACTTTTTTGCTCTTCTACAGTGGGATTGACGACGAATGTATTGTTGATCATTCCTACGCGGACAGCGCCCACGGGTTTGATGAGCGGGATGTCGGAGATGACCAGGGCCGCGGATGACGCGCAAATTGCAAGGGGTTCAGGTGCATGAATCGCATCGTAGGAAAGGACGTAAGAAAGGACCTGCACTTCATTGTAGTAGCCATCTTCAAACAGCGGACGCAGAGGGCGGTCGATGAGGCGGCTGACGAGGATTTCACGCTCAGCAGGACGGCCTTCTCTTTTAATGAATCCACCCAGGGTTTTTCCCGCGGAGGAGAATTTTTCCTGGTAGTCGATCCTTAGAGGAAGGAAGTCGATGTCGGGTGTTGGGAGAGCAGAAGAGCAAGCTGTAGCGAGGATCATTGTCTCGCCGCAAGTGAGCATGACAGCTCCACCCGCTTGGCGCGCTACTTTTCCCGTTTCAAAGGTAATGAGTTTTCCTCCGACGGAAACGCTTTTTGATTTTCGGTTAAATTCCATGTATCGAAACTCCATTTAAATGTTTGTCCTTCAGAGGATGAATTGACCATTGGCAGAGACTAGTGGTTCTAATCTTCATCAATGGGCATTTCATCAAACTGAAGTTTTAAGGAATATAGCACGACGGGACAAATGCGACAACCGCGCTTTCGCATTTAATTAGGAGTATCGCTAAAAGATGGAGAAATGAACCATAGAGGTTGCAAGTGGCGACGTGGGGGCGAATAGAATTTTCATTTCTTTAGGGCTAAATTTTTAACTGGAACCGCTTGGAGATTAAAGAAAAAGAGCCAAGTCAAATAATGACTTGGCTCTCGAGTGTTTCCAAGAAAATGCAAGAATTACTTGCGGAGATTGAGGCGTGTGATCAAATTTTGATAGCGTTTTGTGTCGGTGGAGTTGAGATAGTCAAGGAGCTTGCGCCTTTGTCCGACTAGCTTAAGAAGAGCCAACCGAGAGCTATGATCTTTCGGAGCAAGTTTGAGATGCTCTGTGAGCTCAGCAATCCTCTCTGTGAGAATGGCTATCTGAACATCTGCAGAACCAGTATCCTTTTCATGGAGCTGGAATTTCTTGGTAATTTCTTCTTTGGTACCTTTATCTAAAGACATTTATAGATTCTCCCGTAAATTGAGAGTTAAAACTCGTAGACAAACTTTAACTTCTAAAACATTGACTTTATTGTACCTGAATGGCGCAATAGCGGCAACAGAAAATCGATCTGGGCAGAATTTCATCTGGAAACTGCGTCTGTTTAAAACATTGTCTTCACAAGGGTTTTTCATTGACAATGGAGAGAGATTTTAATAAATTCCTCCCCAATTTTCGAGGAAAATCGTGAAAGATGAAGGGTTTATGCAAGAGGCTCTCGTCGAGGCCAGGTTGGCTTTCGACAAGGCGGAGGTTCCCGTTGGAGCTGTGCTCGTGTATGCAGGAGAAATCATTGCACGCGCGCACAATCTCGTCGAGTCTCTGCAGGATCCTACCGCGCACGCAGAGATCCTTTGTATAAAGAAAGGCTCTGAGGTGCTTAGCAATTGGAGGCTGAGCGATGCGATACTCTATTGTACCCTCGAGCCTTGCCCTATGTGTGCTGGAGCCATTATTCACTCGCGCGTGAGCCGCTTGGTGTGGGGAGCTCCTGATTTGCGCTGTGGCGCTCATGGGAGCTGGGTGGATGTCCTTGGACAAAAGCACCCCATCCATCAGGTCTGTGCAGTGGGGGGAGTCTTGGCGGAGGAGAGCGCGGCGCTGATGCGCGAATTTTTCAAGATGCGGAGGAGTAGCCATGCGGAAGCCGGAAGATGAGCTCATCGCTCTATTTGAGCAGATGGTCGATGCTCAGAGAAAAAAAGTTTATGACTGTGCGCGGCAGATTATTCCCACTGTAACGGCGGACGATCTTTTGCAGCCGAACGATTTTCCCGAATTAGAGGGGCACCCCTATTTTCGTTATGAAGAGGGTGTGCTCGAGGGGCTCTTGACGGCCCAGATGGCCTACCTCTCAAGAAAAAACGAACTTGTCTTTTAACTGGGTTTATAGTTTACTACCCTATAGAAAAGTCATGCCAGAATGATTAAGGAGTTAAGTATGAAAAAAGAGGGACACCCTCCGTACCAAGAAGTTTTATTTGTCGATTCGTCTACAGGATTCCGCTTTGTCTGCGGGAGCACGATGCAACCAAAAGAAAAAGAAGTTTTTGAAGGCAAAGAGTATCCTGTTTGCCGTTTGCCCATTTCTTCTGCTTCCCACCCGTTCTTCACAGGAAGCAAGCAGTTGCTCGACTCAGAAGGTAGAGTGGACAAGTTCGTCAAGCGCTATGCGAAGAAAGTCGAAAAGGTAGAAGAGAAGGAAGACGCTACGGAAGAGAAAAAAGGCGTGAAAAAAGCCGCTCCGAAGAAGACCACAAAGAAAACTTCCTAAAGGAAACCGATGCAGGCGAAGATAGCCAAGCTTCTTGCAAGGTTCGAGAAGCTGGAAGAGCTCTTGGGACAGCCGGATGTGTTGTCCGATCAAAAGCAGTACCGGGAACTAGCCCAGGAGCACGCCTATCTCTCCGAGGTGAGGGAATGCGCTTTGCATTGTGACTCTTTGCAAAAGCAGCTCAACGAAAACGAACAGCTTCTCAAGTTGGAAAAAGACCCCGAGTTCGTCGAAGTGATCAAGATGGACGTTGCCGATCTCGAGAAAAAGGTGATAGCCTCCCGCTTACGTCTGGAGGCTCTGCTCATCCCTCCCGATCCCCGCGACAACCGCTCGATCATATTGGAGGTGCGCGCAGGGACAGGTGGCGACGAGGCCGCTCTTTTTGTGGGCGATTGCGTCCGCATGTACAAGCTCTATGCCGACGCTAAAGGGTGGAAGCATGAACTCCTTTCTTGTGCCCCCTCAGAAATGGGTGGGTTTAAAGAGTATATCATGTCCATTTCCGGCGCCAATGTGCATCGCCTGATGCAATACGAAGCCGGAACGCACCGCGTCCAGCGCGTCCCTAAAACGGAAGCGCAGGGAAGGGTGCACACTTCTGCAGTCACTATCGCCGTATTGATGGAACCCGACGAAGAGGAAAAAGTTGTCCTCGATGAGCGGGATCTGAAGATCGATACCTATCGCGCTTCTGGTGCTGGCGGTCAGCACGTTAACACGACTGACTCCGCCGTGCGCATCACGCACGTCCCTACGGGCACTGTGGTCTACTGTCAAGAAGAGCGCAGTCAGCACAAGAACAAAGATAAGGCAATGCGTCTTCTGACGGCCAAAATCGTGGACGAAAAGCGTTTGAAGGCAGAAAGAGAACTGGCTTCCCTGCGCTCCACGCAAGTCGGTACGGGCGATCGTTCCGAGAGGATCCGCACCTACAATTTTCCTCAAAACCGCGTGACAGACCATCGCATCGATCTCACCCTCTACAAGCTCAACCTCGTCATGGAGGGAGCTATCGATGAAATCACCGAAGCGCTTGTGGCTTATTTCTACCAGCAAAAGCTCTCAGCTGTCGGCGAAGAATGATAACGCTTATCGAAGTCTTGAAGCGATCGGCCGATTTTCTCAAAGACAAGGGAGTTACCCGGGCCAGGCGGGTAGCCGAAGAGCTTTTTGCTCACGTTCTCAAAGTCAAACGCTTGGATCTCTATCTTCAATATGATAGGCCGATGATTGAGTCGGAGCTGGAAGAGATCAGGGGGCTTTTGCGGCGCGCTTCGCGGAATGAGCCTTTTGAGCAAATCATTGGAAAAGTTTCTTTCTGCCACTGCGATATTAAAGTGACATCCGATGTGCTGATCCCACGGCCCGAGACGGAAATCCTCGTGGAGACCATCTGCCGCCAGTTGAAAGATGAGTCTAATCTTGTCGTATGGGACATTTGCACGGGGTCGGGCTACATAGGCATCGCCATAAAGAAGGCGATTCCCGCTCTTTGCGTGACGCTATCAGACATTTCAGATAAGGCCCTCGGTGTCGCTGCCGAGAATGCTGCAGGTAATGGGGTTGAGGTAGAGCTGAAGCAGGGTGACTTGCTGGCTCCTTTTCAAGGTCTCAAAGCCGATGTTGTCATCTGCAACCCTCCCTACATTTCGGAAAGTGAATATTTGAGTTTAGACCCTTGCGTGCGCGATTTCGAACCGAAATGTGCTCTTGTTGGAGGAGCGGAAGGCGTTGAGTTTTACCGCCGTTTAGCAGCGGATCTTCCCCCGTATCTCAATCCTGGAGCTAAGCTGTTTTTTGAGATCGGGACAGGGCAGGGGGAAGCTCTCAAATCGATTTTTCATTCTCCTTGTTGGAGAGAGAAAAGAGTCGAAAAGGACTGGGCGGGGCACGACCGCTTCTTTTTCCTTGAATTTGAATAACTTTCACTCTATGCTGTAGGTCGCTTTTTTTGAATTAGGCTTGCCTTGTTCAATTGAGTAAAAAATTATTTTTTGGTTCTATGTTTGGTGCATTGACTGACAAATTTCAGCAGATGTTCTCCAGTTTGACGGGAAAGAAAACGCTTTCCGAAGAGAACATTGCCGACGCTGTGCGCGAAGTGCGTCTTGCTTTGCTCGACGCTGACGTGAACTATTCTGTCGCTGGCGGTTTTGTCAAGAGGGTGAAAGAAAAAGCGCTCGGAGGGGAAGTTCTCAAATCCGTTTCCCCAGGCCAGCAATTCATCACTCTCGTCCATCAAGAACTGATTGCCCTCATGGGCGCGCAAGAATCTGTTTTGGAAATGCAGGGGAGACCTGAGGTCATCCTCATGTGCGGTTTGCAGGGCTCTGGAAAGACAACTCAGACGGCAAAACTTGCGCACTATTTGCAGAAGAAGCACAAGAATTTTCGCATTCTGCTCGCCGCTTGTGATCTGCAAAGACCTGCGGCAGTGGATCAGCTGAAGAAGCTCGCCGCGCAGATCGAAGTGCCTGTCTTTTCCATCGAGGGTGAGAAAAATCCTGTGCGCGTTGCAAAAGAGGCGTTGCAGAAAGCAAAGTTAGAAGGGTTTGATGTCCTGATCGTCGATACTGCAGGGCGATTGCACATCGATGCCGAGCTGATGGAACAGCTCAAAGAAATTAAAGAAGCCGTCCAGCCGCATGAGACCCTATTTGTGGCGAGCGCTGCCACCGGCCAAGATGCCGTTAAAACAGCTGTAGAGTTTGACAAGGCCGTTGAGATCTCAGGCACTATTTTGACCATGCTCGATGGCAGTGCGCGTGCCGGTGCTGCGATCTCGATCCGCGAGGTTACCCAGAAGCCCCTCAAGTTTGAAGGTGTGGGGGAGAAAATTGGCGATCTTCAGCCCTTTAATCCCCAGTCCATGGCGGACCGCATTTTGGGGATGGGCGATGTCATCAACCTGGTGAGAAAGGCGCAAGAGAACTACGACGAAGAAATTTCTCAAGGCAGCTTTCACTTATGACGATTATCTCAAGCAAATGGGGATGATCAAGAAGATGGGCTCTTTCAAAAGCCTTTTGAAAATGATTCCGGGAATGTCCGGACTTGCTGATATCGATTTCGATGAGAAAGAGTTCAATCGAATTGAGGCGATGATCTCTTCGATGACACGAGAGGAACGGATCGAAAAAACCGAGCTTACGCCCTCTAGACGAAGACGGATTGCTGTCGGCAGCGGAGTGACGGTGGACACTGTCAACCGCATGGTGAAAGGATTTAAGAAGTTGAAGCAGTTTTGCAAAGAAATGCCCAGCTTAAAGAAACAAATGATGAAACAAGATGGAAAGTTCCCTGCAGGCGGAAAAACGCCTTGGGGACTTTAGAAGACAGGAGATATGAGATTATGTCATTGAAAATTCGATTGAGGCAACAAGGACGAAAAAATCGTCAAACTTACAGGCTCGTCGTTGCTGATATCCGCACGCCGCGCGATGGAAAATACCTCGAAATGCTCGGCTGGTACAACCCCTTCAATCAGGCGGAAAAAGACTGTGTTGTCCACACCGACAGAATTAACTACTGGGTAGGACTCGGCGCACAGATTTCCCCAACGGCGCAAGCCCTTCTTTCTCGCATCGCACCCGATTTGATGAAAGAAATCCGCGCTAAGGAAGCTGTGAAGCGTACGAAGCTAGTGCAAAAGAGACGAGCTGCTAAGAAAGCCGCAAAATAATGATCATAGACATCCTTTCCCTATTTCCCGAGTACTTTGACGGCCCCTTCAAGGTGAGCATGATCAAACGGGCGATAGATAAAGGGATCCTCGATGTGAGGTTCACCAACATCAGGGACTTTGGAGAGGGGAAGCATCAAAAAGTCGATGATCGCCCCTATGGCGGCGGACCGGGGATGGTGATGATGCCAGGACCTGCCGTAGAGGCAATCCGCAGTGTGAAAAAGTCAGGTTCCCACGTGGTGTATTTATCGCCCCAGGGAACGCTGCTCACCGCTGCCAAGTGTGTGGAGCTTTCGCAATACGAGCATCTGATTCTCCTCTGCGGCCATTATGAGGGAATCGATGAGAGGGTGATCGAAAAAGAGGTGGACGAAGAGATCAGCATCGGCGACTACGTGCTGACCAATGGCTGTTTGGCTTCCATTGTTTTACTGGATGCCACAGTCCGTTTCATTCCAGGCGTGCTTGGGCACGAAGAGGGGGCGCTCAGCGATTCCTTTCAGGGCGGAATGTTTGAAGGGCCTTCCTATACGCGGCCGGAAGAATTTGAAGGACTTCTCGTGCCAGAAGTGCTGAAGAGTGGAAACCACTCAGAAATTGAAAAATGGCGAAATAATAAGGGACGTGAAAAGACCTTGAAGGTCCGTCCAGATTTAGTACAGTTTGACAAAAGTTTATGAAGTAATTTGCGCCCAGATTGATGCAGATTGCGGCTCCCGAAAAGCCGGACATACATGAAGAATGTAGGCAGGCTTTTCGGGAGCCGCAAGATGCGCGAAAGATGGGTCAAATTACTCCCAAAACTTTTGTTAAGCTGTACTAATTACCTAGCAAATAGATTTATTCAGAAGAGGAACGAAAGATGAAACAGTGTCAAGTGATTCAAGAGATCGAATCGGTGCAACTCAAGAGCGATTTGCCTAAGTTCAACGTCGGCGATACAGTCAATATCCATCAGCGTATCATCGAAGGTGAAAAGGAACGTCTCCAGATGTTTTCCGGAACTGTGATTGCACGTCGCGGAGCGGGACTGTCTGAGACGATGACAATCTACCGCTTCTCCTACGGATCTGGCGTAGAAAGGGTCTTTCTCATCAACAGCCCTAAAATTGCCAAGATCGAAGTGATCAAAAGGGGAGATGTCCGCAAGAGCAAACTCTACTATCTCCGCGGTACTTCCGGTAAAGCTTCTAAAGTGAAAGAGCACATAGGCCCTCACAAAAGCAAAGCCAAGCCAGCTGCTCCAACGGTTGAAGCTGAGCCTGCGACCTAAGAAGCTGTCTGGAAATTCAGCTTCCAAGACTCTCTACATGTAGTGCCCCGTGAAGCGGGGCTCTCTTTCCCTTGCAATCGAAATATAGCGCGATATGGACGAACAACTACCTACTGAAGAGCGCATTCGGCTACTTGCTATGACTGAACTGGAACTCGGGGCGCGTTGGCGTGGTTTTCATCGCATTGCCGGTGTGGACGAAGCCGGTAGAGGGCCGCTCGCAGGTCCGGTCGTCGCAGCTGCGTGTATCTTGCCCGAAGACGCCTTGATTGCCGGCGTGGACGACAGTAAAAAACTCTCTCCTTCTAAGCGCTTTGAGATTTTCCAAAGACTGATTTCTGATCCCCGCATCGAATATGGGATTGGTATCATCTCTCCCGAGATCATCGACCAGGTTAACATTCTCCAGGCGACCTTTTTGGCAATGCTCGCCGCTGTATCCCACCTGACGACTCCCCCAGACTTCCTTTTGATTGACGGCAACCGCAAGCCTCCCTTTTCCATTCCATTAGACCTCATCGTAAAAGGGGATTCTCGCAGCCAGTCCATCGCTGCTGCATCGATTATCGCCAAAGAGACCCGCGACGAACTGATGCGCGCACTAGACCAAAGCTATCCTCAGTATGGATTTGCCATTCATAAAGGTTATGGAACAAAGGCACACACCCAAGCCCTTTTCCAGCACGGTCCTTCACCTGTGCATAGGAAAAGCTTTTTGAAGAAATTAATGACACAATCGCATATGGTTGGCTTATGATTAAGAGCATGACTGCCTACGGAAGATCGAGCAAAACCTCCAAGGCGGGGCGTTTTGTCGTCGAAATCCATTCAGTTAACCGCAAAATGCTCGACATTTCCATTTATCTCCCCAAAGAACTGCTCCGTTTTGACATCGATGTGCGCAAGTGGATTAGCGCCTCTGTGGAGAGGGGACAGCTCTCTGTACGCGTGACCGCGCTTAGCGAAGGTGTTGCCGGAGCGGAGTTTCCCAGGTACTTGACCCAGCTCAAAGGATTGAAAGAGGGTTGGGAGCAGCTCAGCCGCTCTCTGGGCTACGACCCGGAGAAGGCGATCGACCTTCCCTTTTTAGTGGCGCAGATGCAAGAGGGCGCCTTAACAGACGCGAAAGAGGTCACTGAGGAAACTAAATCTGCGCTAAAAGAGCTCGTCGATGAGGCCATACAAGAGTTGCTCGCGATGAAAGAAAATGAGGGGAAAGCCCTCGCCGTCGACATCCAGAACCGCCTAAAGACCATTGAAGAAAAGGTCACCACCATCGAAGAGCTGCGCGATGAACCTCTCATCTACTATCGCAAAAAATTGCATGAGCGGTTAAAAGAGGTTTTCCCTACCCATGCGGAAATGGAAGAAAGGGTCGCTCGAGAAATCGCACTGTTGGCAGAAAAAATGGATGTGACTGAAGAGCTCGTCCGTTTAAGGACCCACATTGAGCACTTCCGCCACCATCTCTTCTCGCATGAGAAAGCAATTGGCAGGACGCTCGACTTCCTGACACAGGAGATGCATCGCGAGATCAATACGTTGGGATCCAAATCGCAAAACAGCGACATCTCCCAAGCTGTGATTGCGGTTAAAGGGGAAATTGAAAAAATCCGCGAACAAGTGCAAAACATAGAATAAGGTCCAATGCAAAAGTTAATTGGAAATCATTCAGAAGGGAAAGTCTTTATTTTAAGCGCCCCTGCTGGAACAGGGAAAACTACCCTCGTCCGCATGCTCTCCAAGGAATTTCCCTGCGTCGTTGAAAGCGTCTCTTGCACGACTCGAGAGCCCAGACCCAATGAAATAGAGGGTGTTGACTACCACTTCCTCTCAAAAGAGGTTTTTGAAAAGAAAATTGCAAGTGGGGATTTCCTTGAATACGCCAACGTTTTCGGGTACTATTATGGTACTTCCAAGGAATTTGTCCAAAAACAGCAGAAGGCGGGGAATCACGTCTTTCTTGTGATCGACACGCAAGGGGCTCTGCAGTTAAAAAATAAGCATTTTCCGGGAGTCTATATTTTTCTGAGCCCTCCCTCGTTGGAGGAGCTTGAAGGCAGATTGCACAAGCGCAAAACAGAAACCGTTGAAGTCATCGAAAAACGGCTTTCTTGGGCAGAAAAAGAGATGGCGATGGCTGCTCATTACGACTACCACATCGTCAATGATAGTCTCGAACAAGCATATGAAATCCTGCGCAGCATTGTGATCGCTGAAGAACATCATTTAGGGAGAAACGCATGAGAGAGTATCTAAAGATCCGCGAAACGCTAACGAACGAAGCACTGCGAGGCCTGTTTAAAAACAACTTCGACTTGACCAATCAAGCCATCCGCTTAGCGCGCTTCTACATCAGGTCGGGACACGAAATCCACCTGGGCAAATTGCTCAACGAGCTCAAACGCAACCCGAGCGAGCAGTACATCAAAGATCTCCAGAAAATGGAAGAAGAAGACGAAGAAGAATCCGGCACTGAAGAGTAGATCGACTCCATGCACCAGAAAATCCTGATCACCAGCGCTCTTCCCTACGCAAATGGCCCCCTGCATTTTGGTCACGTTGCGGGAGCCTATTTGCCAGCCGATTGCTACGCGCGATTCGAAAGGCTCAAAGGCTCTCATGTCCATTTCGTTTGCGGATCGGATGAGTATGGCATCGCAATCACGCTCAGCGCTGAACTTGCGGGAAGAACTCCTCAGCAGCACGTCGATCTCTTCCACGAGATCAACAAGAACCTCTTCAATCAGCTCAACTTTTCCTTCGACCACTTTTCCCGGACGACGTGGCCAGGACACGTCAAGACGACCCAAGAGTATTTCAAAGACCTTCTCGCCAACGGGTACATCGAGGAGAAAACGACCGATCAGCTCTACTCCGAAACAGAGAGCAAGTTTTTAGCCGACCGCTACGTCGTCGGCACCTGTCCCAAATGCGGCTTTGCCGAAGCCAGAGGGGATGAGTGCCAAAAATGTGGCGCTAGCTATGAAGCCACCGATTTGCTCCAGCCCCGCTCCAAACTCACCGGATCGCCCCTGATTCGCAAACCCACCAAACACTTCTTCTTGCGCTTTGACCTCTTCAAGGAAAAACTCTCTGAGTGGATCGGCAAAAAAGACTGGAAGCCTAACGTCATCCAGTTTGCCAAAAGCTACATCGAGGATCTCAAGCCCCGTGGGATCACCCGCGATATGGAGTGGGGAGTCCCCATCCCACTTCCCGGCACTGAAGGTAAAGTCTTTTACGTCTGGTTCGATGCGCCGATCGGCTACATCTCCGCCTCGCGTGAGTGGGCAGAACTTCACGGCAAACCTGAATCCTGGCGCGACTACTGGTGCGACCCCCAGACCAAACTCGTTCAGTTCGTCGGCAAGGACAATATTCCCTTCCACGCCGTCTTCTTCCCCGCAATGACGATGGGGCAAAACCAACCCTATAAACTCGTCGACGAGCTCCCCGCCAACGAATTTTACAACCTCGAAGGCAAGCAGTTCAGCAAGTCGGACAATTGGACAATCGACCTCGACACCTTTTTCAAGCAGTTCACCGCTGACCAGATCCGCTACGCCATTGCTTCAAACGCCCCCGAGACTCAGGACT
>JAZJZV010000059.1:0-292 GCA_040389485.1 Chlamydiota bacterium | reverse complement strand
CCTGGAAAGACTTTCAGTCCCGCTGCAACAGCGAGCTTCTCGGCAAGTATGGCAACCTCGTGAACCGCACTCTCGTCTTCGCCCAAAACAATTGCGAAGCGAAAACCCCCGAACTCAGACATCTCCACGACCATGACCAGGAATTCCTCGCCAAAGTCCAACAACTCGTCCATGACGCTTCCGACGCCTATTCTAAGTTCCGCTTGCGCCGTGCCTGCCAAATCATCATGGAACTCGCCCAACTCGGCAATACCTACTTCGACGCCAAAAAGCCCTGGGTGGCAGCCCGCAG
>JAZJZV010000058.1:16383-19301 GCA_040389485.1 Chlamydiota bacterium | reverse complement strand
CGATTTGCGCGCTCTTTTGAGAGAGTCTGAAGTTTTTTTCTCACCTTGAGGCGGAGCACCGGCTCCCTTTCCTTCCCCTTGCTCAACGATGGGCTGAACGGTTTTGGAAATGTTCTCGCCCGCCTGAGCGATCTTTTTTTTGCACTCGGCAATCAAATTCCACTGATCGGGCGTAAAATTCTTCGGATTTTCCGCCACCGCTAGCAACTGCTCTTCTGTCATCCCCGACCGCTCACATATTTTCTTGGTCTCTTCCATCATTTTCTGGTAGAGCTCAGCCATCATCTTGAGCGCATCTCTTTTTTCGTCGGTGGTTCCCGTTTTGAGCAAATCCTTCAAATGTTCGAAAAATTCCAACGTCTGAGCGAAGACCTCTTGCAGATCGATCGTCTTTCCCGCGGCTCCTTCCTCGAAAGCTTTGATTAACCGATTATATTCGTCTCTTATCATATAATTACCCCCAAACATCGCCAACCTTCATTATAGTTGAAAATTAATTCATTTTTATACTAATTTGTTTTAACTCAACAAAACATCAACAACTTACGAAAATAAACAGCGACTTAATCTACTAATCTACAATCATTTATGAAATTCACCTCGAGTAAGGTTTTTTTTGATTTGCTTTTTACAATTTAAATGTATAAACCTTTAGGGGAATGGGGAATTTTGCCGGGAGTAAGCCGTGCTCGAACAATTGCTTAAGGTTCTTTATGAAGAGCTCCTGATCGAAGGACCTCCGGTCAAGACAGAGTCAGAGCCTTATTCAGTCGCCATTAATGATGAACTAAAGATTACCTTCATCGAACTGGAAGGCGGGATTTGCATGTGGGGAAAGATCGGCCCCTGTCCCACTTTGAAAAAAGAAGATCTGTTTATTTACCTCATGAAAGCCAATTTTCTCGGTCAAGGGACCGGAGGCTCAACCATCGGATTGGATCAAGATGAGAATTTCTTGACACTCTCTTCGGTTTTGCCGTATGACATGAACTACATTATGTTTAGGGATGCGTTAGAAGATTTTGCAAACTACGTTGACTACTGGAAAGCAGAACTCATCCGACATACCAAAGAAGCTGAACAACAGATACTCTGATTTTTTAAGGAAATAGAAGAGCATGGCAGGATTTCTCATTGCAGAAGAAGGACCTCTCGCGGGACTCACCGTCCGGTTTGAAGAGGGCAACGAATGGATTTTGGGTCGAGACCCCGATGAGGTTGCGATCGTCTTGGAAGATCCCATGGTCTCCCGCAAGCACGTCATTTGCCGTCTGACCGCTGAAGGCTATATCCTCGAGAACTTGAGCTCTGTCAATCCCGTTACACAAAATGGCAAGGTCATTACAGAACCCGTGCTCCTCCGAGAGGGCGACATTCTTCAAATTGGAAGTACTTTCTTCCGTTTCTCTGAAAAACAGCCCGTCTACGCAGAAGAGTTGAATGAAATGATCGCTCCTGCCGAAAGTGCAGTTGTCGAAGAAAATGAGGATCTGTCTACAGTCAACGTCGAAGGCTCTGGGGAAATGCGCTGGCTTCTGCGCGTCATTTCCGGACCCAATGCCGGTGCTGAATTTGCTTTGCATCGCGGCTCCACCTACATTTTGGGTAAAGATCCCCATCTCTGCGACATCATCTTTCAAGACTTGAGCGTATCGCGTCAGCATGCGCGCCTCATCATCAATGAAAACAACGAACTCTTCATCGAAGATCTCGGCAGCCGCAATGGCGTGCTCATCAATGGCGAGGTCGTCATCGAAAAGCGTTCGATCTCTTCACAAGATCTGATCTCGCTTGGCACCACCGCCTTTTTGGTCATCGACCGCGAACAAGCTCACGAAACGATTATTTCTCCCGTCACAGCCCTTCCCAAGCCAGAGGAAGCGGTTCCTGCTGAAGCTGCGTTTCCCGAAGCGATTGGTCCCAAAAAGGACTGGAAAGAGATGGTCATCCCCAAAAAACATCTCATTATCGCCTCCGTATTTGGTTTCGCTCTCATTGCGGGCGTCGGTGGCATGTTTGCACTGTTTAGATCAGAGGCAATTGTCGTTGCGATGCCCAATGAACACGAAGAGATCACTAAAGCCATCGCGGGATTCTCTGACATTCAGTATTCCTACAACCCGACAAATGGCAAAATCTTTCTCGTCGGACAGGAGTTGATGTATAAAATCAACAACCTACCCTTTATGCGTACTATCGATGACAATGTCGTCGTCGATGAACTCGTCTGGGAAAACATGAATGCCCTCCTTATGCTGAACCCCGACTGGATAGGAGTTTCCTTCTATTCCCCCGTCGCAGGCAAGTTCACATTGAGAGGCTACATTGCCACGCTCGAACAATCCCAGGCGCTTGCTGACTACGTCAACCTCAACTTCCCCTACCTCGACCGCCTCGAGAACCAAGTCGTGATCGAAACAAACCTGCAGACGCAAATCCAAAGCATACTCATCGCAAGAGGATACAGCGGCGTCACGTTCCAGCTGAGCAATGGCGAACTCGTTCTGGCAGGCAGGGTCGACCAAAAGCAAACCGCTACTTTTTCCGAGACCCTCGATCAATTTAAAATGCTGAGAGGCGTGCGCCAGGTGAAATCATTTGTGATCTACACCACTGCAGATACTTCGCGCATCGACATCTCATCGCAGTACCGCGTCACGGGCTATTCGAAAAAAGATGAAAAGAACATGTTTGTAGTGATTAACGGCAAAATCCTAAGCATCGGTGACAATATCGACGGCATGGACATCACAAGCATCTTGCCCACGATGGTCCTTCTTGAAAAAGATGGATTAAAATTTAGGATTAACTACAATCTGCAATAAGAGTGTGTCTACAAGCTAAGGGTTCGTCGATTTTCGGAATTATTTTGGCCGATTTTCGACTCAAGATTGAGAGAGAATATCGACAAAGGATAT
>JAZJZV010000058.1:11275-16299 GCA_040389485.1 Chlamydiota bacterium | reverse complement strand
AAAATCGGCTCAAAAGAACCCAAAAATCAACAGAACCTTAGTTTGTAGACACACTCTAACGCCCACAAATAGGAGAGGATCGGTATGTTTGGACTCGAGAAAAAAGGGAAAGCGCTCTTTGAATTCGACCTCGAAAAAGAACTCAAGGCAGAGCCTACAAAAGCTACAGAAATGCTAAAGAAAGTCGAAGGGATCGTCCAGGAAATCAAAACATCTTTGAGAGCAGGATCTTCCTCTGAAGACTTTGACCAGCTTGGCATCCTCCTGCACGGTTTTGCCTCACTGCAGAGAGTTTTAAATAGAATTGCGAACAAAAAATAATTATTGAAGGAGTCATTCCATGAGTACAGGAGGGGGATCACCCACAGGTCAGAGTAGACCAGAAACTATTTGGGCGACCATTTCATTCGGAACATTGATCCAACAGTACGTCCACCTGCAAAGTAAGGTCGTTTCTCAGGTGCGATCTGTTGCGAGTAGAATTTCACAAGCGACACCAGGTAAATTCCTGTTGCTGCAGTTTTCGATGAGCCAGGTCACGCAAATTGGAGAATCGATCTCGAACTTGATTTCACAAGTCCAATCCGTGATCAACAACATGGTGCGAAACCAAAAGTCATCGTAATCAATTACTGGAAACATTTCACATTAAGGTTCAAAAATGGGACAGCTTCAAAAATACAAAGAGCACTTCGTCTTGCTATCAGAAGCAGGCTTTATTGCAATTAACCAGGGAGATGCAGATGCTGCGGTCAAGCTGTTTAAAGCCTCAGAACAACTCAATCCCGACAACATCCTCCCCAAAGTGGGCATGGGCTACATGCATCTGTGCAAGCTCGAACTCAAACAAGCCGTCAAAGTTTTTGAGGAAATTTTAGCCATCGACCCGAGCAATGAAATGGTCAAGACATTCATGGGGCTGAGCCTTTCTTTGAACCCAGCAGAAGTTGCCAAAGGCGAAAAAGTTCTCGAAGAAGCTTGCGGTTCTGCACAAGATCCCATGATCAAGGATCTCGCCAAAAATGCTCTCGAATTCGTAGAAAAGTTCGTCAAAAAGCATCCAGGCCCTATGGGCGCTCCCGAAAAAAAGAAGAATTGATCCGTTCTCCTACCCTCTTTTGGGGATTTGGCATAGTGCGTCCGGTCCCCACCACATCATTCCACCACTAGAAATCGTTTTAAATGCTGTATAGTCCCCAAACAGCATGACGAAAAAAGGAAGTTGTGTTATTTCTAGGAGTGGGTAGGGTTTCGCTCCCGAATTAATTACCTCCTAAGGACATATGGCAGAAAAGAACTTTCCTTCAGACATCGCAGCTGCACAAAAAATCTTCGCAACAACTCCCGTGGGCGCTGAAGCCGGCGAAGGTGGAGCTGTTCCTACACAATCATTTTCTTCGTTTATGAAGGGCGGCGAAGCGACTCCGATGGAATCTTCCGGCAAAACAGCCATGATTTCTCCATTTGACATGATGCACGGCCAACCTCCCCTCGCGCAAGCACCGACGCTCGACACGCTCATGGCGCAGGTGAATTCTGCCCAGAGCACGATGGGAGATATCTCTTCTCAGCTCAATACCCCTAACTTAAAGCTGAAACCCTCTCAAAAATACTTAGTGAAAAACAAGCTCTCCGACGCCGCTGCCCATTTGCGCTCAGCCAACTCTAAAATGGGTGCTGACCTTCCTGAAGAACCCAAGACATCAAAATTTAGCGGCCCACTCGGAAGATTCTTTGCCTATCTCAGTGACGGACAAAACCAACTCGAGTCAGCTAAAAATCAGTTGCAATCGCTCAAAGACAAAGGCGATCAGATCACCCCCGGCGATTTTCTTTTGGTGCAGGTCAAGCTTAACAAAGCGACGCAAGAACTCGAATACACCTCCGTCTTGCTATCCAATGCCGTTTCCGACCTGAAGATGATGATGCAAGTCCAACTCTAAAGAGGACCCTATGGATTCCATACTGTTTATCGCCCTTTCCGGAGAGAGTCTGCCTCATCAAAACCCGCGCGCAGAAAAGCAAACGGAAAAGAGCGTTGCAGAAGCGCCTCTTTCCCAAGACGCCCTTCCGGAGGCAGCGAAATAATCCATGGAACATCCCCCCAATTTTGAAAACCTCATCTCCCACCTCGACGATCTAGAACTGACCACAGTTCACGGACGGATCACCGAAGTCGTCGGCATGCTCATCAAGGCAGTCATTCCCCAAGTCAAAATGGGGGAAGTGTGCATGATCAAGCGCGAGGGCGAACCCCTCATGGCAGAGGTGATTGGTTTTACGCGAGACGAGGTGTATCTATCGCCCCTGGGCGACATGCACGGAATCGGCCCCTCCTCTGAAGTGATTCCGCTCCGCATGCCCCTTCACATCCAAGTCGGCCCCGCCCTTCTTGGGCGCGTCCTTAACGGACTGGGCAAACCGATCGACACGGAAACAAAGGGCCCTCTCATTCTCGAGGGAAGCTACCCCGTTGTCGGCATTCCTCCCGACCCACTGAAGCGCCAGCTGATCTCCGAACCCCTCTCTGTCGGCGTGCGCTGTATCGATGGCGCGCTCACCTGTGGAAAGGGACAGAGGATGGGAATTTTCGCCGCCGCCGGCGGTGGTAAATCCACACTTCTCGGAATGATCGCCCGCAACGCAAAAGCTGACGTCAACGTCATCTCCCTCATCGGCGAGAGGGGCCGCGAGGTGCGCGAATTCTTAGAAAATGACCTGGGCACTGAAGGGATGGCGCGCTCTGTCATCATCGTTTCTACTTCCGACCAGGCTGCACAGCTACGACTCAACGCCGCCTACGTGGGCACTGCCATTGCCGAGTATTTCCGCGAGCAGGGAAAATCGGTGATCCTCATGATGGACTCCGTCACTCGATTTGCCAGAGCCCTTCGCGAGATCGGCCTTGCCGCCGGCGAGCCCCCAGCAAGAGCAGGATTCACACCTTCTGTCTTCGCAACACTGCCCCGTCTACTCGAGCGCTCCGGCAACTCAGAGAAGGGATGGATGACGGCCTTCTACACCATCCTCGTGGCCGGCGATGACATGAATGAACCCGTCTCTGACGAAACCCGTTCGATCCTCGACGGACACATCATTCTTTCCTCGGAATTGGCGCAACAGGGACACTACCCCGCGATCGATGTTCTCAAATCCATCAGCCGTATCCTCTCCCACATCGTCGACAAAGAGCACCTCCAGCTCATCGGCAAAATCCGCGAAGTTCTCGCCAATTATAAAAAGAACGAACTTCTCATCCGGATCGGAGAGTACAAGCCCGGCTCCGACAAAGCTGCCGATTTTGCGATTAAATACATCGACAAAGTCAACCGCTTCCTCAAACAACTCGTCGATGAGAAATCCAGCTTTGAGGAGACCTTGCAGCAACTCAAAGCGCTCTTCAGATAGAGGAACCTACCCCTGTAAAAAGTTTCAGTCGGTTTTCGGGGCTTTTTGAGCCAATTTTTGATTCAAAATCTGGGGGCAATATCGACATGAGGGATATTACCCCCAAATTTTGAATCAAAAATTGGCCAAAAATCCTCCAAAAAACGACGAAAAATTTTATAGGGATAGGTTCAGTATGCAAAATAGACCGAAATACCCCCTCGAGCAAGTTGCCACCATCAAGCAAAAAAAGCTCGATGAGGCGGAGAAAGTGCTGCGCGACAAAAAAATCGCCCTGGAAAAAGAAGAAGAAAAACTCAAAGTCGTGGAGAAAGAGCGTGATGAAGTCAAAGAGCACCGCATCGCTAAGCTCACGCAAATCCGCGAAAAGATGGACGAAGGCGCCCCCTCCGACAAAATCCAGCAGATGCGCTCCTACCTCAAGATCGTCGATGAAAAGCTCAAGATGAAAGAGCTCAAAGTCAAAGAGCAAGTCAAGCAAGTCGACAACGCCAAAAACCAAGTAGAACTCGCCCGTGCCGATCTGCTCAAAAAGCAGCAAGCCGTCGAAAAGATGCAAATCCATCGCAAAGAATGGGAGAAAGAGGAAAAAGCCCTCGAAGAGCACAGAGAAGGCGTAGAGTCAGATGAAATCGGCTCAGTCCTACACACCCGAAAGAAGCGCCTCACCGAACGCGACGACCGCTCCCGCTCTAAAAGAAACGAGTGATAGAGAGAACTCTACTGATCAGTCAGGTAAATCCTCGAAAAAACTTCGTTTCTACACAACATAATGTCACCCATTTATACCCCATTCACGGGCGCCAATGGCGCCCGTGACCAATTAAAAGAAAATTGAAGCGAACTAGCTTGTATTATGCTTCTAATCTTTTTACCTACGTCATACAATAATGATTTTTAAAAAATTCTCAACAACCAAGGAAGCCCCAATGCAAAAAAGAGAAAGGATAGCTAAAGCCGAAATAGAGTCATTACTGTCTTACATGAACAATATCGATGTCAAACTACAACAAGCCTGTGGGCCAACAGTAGCGGTCGAATTACGCATGCGGTTGATCGGCCAGTTTTCTCAACCAGTGAGAGATAGAGTCACAGAACTCATCCAAGAGTGGAAAGCTAAAAACCCAAAATCCAAAAAAAAACCTTCTGATAAGTATTGGGAGTGCGATTTATTTTTTTTGGATCAGGCTATAGCAGACATCTTTCAAAGCTCTATTTCACCAAAAGAATGCGAGATTCTTTTAGAATTCCGCGACCTTAGAAATAGTTTACTTCATGCTGATTTCATCGCTCTTATGACCTCTCTTAAAATTCCCCCAACGGGAAGAAAGCTCTTATCTCCAAATGGAGACAGGAATATTCTTTCTTCTGGAGATATCGAAGAAGCTATTAAAAGCGTGGACAGAAACCGAGGACTTTCAACGATCCAGCAAAAAGCACGCGAAGTGATCACTATTCTAGACAATCTTTTAAGGCTAGCATCTATTTGAAGATTTTCTTCAAGCGGTACAAAAACGGTGCAGTGCCCTACCAATCCAACCGATATAAACCAGTAGACACTCCTTACCTAAGTCATTATACTCATGTTGATTTAGATATTCCTCCTCCCTCACAAC
>JAZJZV010000058.1:3920-11265 GCA_040389485.1 Chlamydiota bacterium | reverse complement strand
CTATGCCAAGTGGTTGGGCGTCGATAATAATGAGCTGGTCACCGGTTTAAAGCACTGCTTGATCCATCCTTTTCACATCTGTACTATGCCTTCAGGGGATAAGCTGTTCCAATTGTCCCACAACCAGTGGGACTTTTGCTTGCCTTCAACCAAAATGAATTAGTTCTTGAAAATCCCTCTATTCACGGAAACTCATTTTGAGGATCTGACGTGTTACGCATGTGAGTTGGTGGGACCCCTAAAAATTGGCCCTGTGAGTTGACGCGAGAAGGGACCCGCCCCGTCAGGGGTGGGAGGGGAGCGCACGAACAGCCGATCGACACAGATCGCACAGCAAAATCGCACCGCAGGAAAGCCCGCAGGGCGGGGGGCGATCAGTGCTTTGCACGGCCCCCCTTCCGAGGACGCGATTTGGCAAGGCGAGGTGTGTCGCAAAGTGGTCGCGGGAGGGGCGCCATCGGACGCACCATCCGACATGTCTCTTTTGGCCTTACTCAAGCATTTCGAACCCAACACCATGTCTCTTGTGGCCCTACTTCAGCATTTCGAACTCAACACTGCATTCTCTCTGGACATGTGCCCTGCGGTTGCGATATAGGGGATATAGTTAAACGGGATAGGTTATGACGGATGTGAGCCAAGTACATGGACCTGTGGGCCCTCAAGACCCCTCGCAAAGAAAAGACCGCAGCACTCCCGATCCCGACAAGTTCAAAAAAATGCACTTGATCGAGGAAGTGAAGCATACAGATCCCGACGAGCAAAAGAAACGCAAGAGGCCTGAGGAAGCAGAAGAAGAAAACAAGCGGATGGCCGCCTCTTCTTTCGAGATGCAGGATGAATCGGGTCCCCTCGAGCAGGAATCTTTCTTGGAAACGTTCTCCACCACTTCAGAGACGGCAACACCTCCCACGACCGCAGAGCCCAGCAGCACCCCTACTGCACCGCTCCGTCCTTTCGATCTGACAGCGCCCTCCTCAACGAGCGCTCCTGAACAACCCGCTCCCGTAGCGCCCACGTTCCAAGAGGGAACTAATGAGAGAACTCAGCCGCAGGCGGCAGAGGCGGCAGGACCCTCGAGCGGAACCCCGACCTCCTCTCAGCAGCCTGAAACGCCGGTCACTGTCAGCGACCAGGAGCTGCAGAAGCAGATCGACATGGGCAAGCACAACATCTCAGCCCCGGCACCTCAACTTCATAAAAAAGAGGCAAGCACCTCCGGCCCGATCATCGAAGAAGTGGAACAGAAAAAACCAGAGCAGGCCACATTTAATTCCCAGCAGCTCGAGCAAGACCTCGGAGAGAAGGAAAAAGAACAGGAAAAGGGAAGCGACGAGGCTACAGCTCCCCCTCCTCGTCTTTCTGATAGGGAAAAAAAGAAAGAGGACCAATCGATTGCTCCCATCGATACTTCTGGACTCCAGCCCACGGGCGCTGAGCTCCCGATGATGGCCTTGCCCGCTCCTCCTCCTGAAGGGCTTCCCTCCTATACCACCCTGACCCCGCAGGTCATGGAATTATTCGACCGAATGGTCGGCACCATGACCGTCATGACCGCGTCTGACATGACAGAAACGGTGGTCACATTGAACGCTCCGCAATTTGCCTCTTCTGTTTTTTTCGGATCCCAAATTATAATCCAGGAGTTCAGCTCAGCCCCCAAGCAGTTTAACATTAAATTGAACGGATCTGCACAAGCTGTTGCACTTTTTCAAGGAAACGCCGATGATCTAATGGCCGCCTTCCAAGGTGGCAAGTTCGGATTTAAGGTTCACCGCCTTGAAACCGGGCTCCTTGAAGATCAACCGTTGTTCAAGCGCAAAGAGAAAACTTCAGGGGATGGAGGGGATGGCGAAACTAAGGACTCCAGATAAAACGATGATTTTGAGTCAGTTTGACAGTAGTTTTGCAATTCCCTCCGACAAACAAGACCAGACAGGAGCAGGTCCACAATGACCGTTTTTCCAAGTAGATACTCACCACCCGTGACCACAGATTCCTCCAAACCTCATGAGAGAGTTTCCTCGCGCCAAGTCCCTGGGGAAAAATTCCGCAAACTGATGCAGGTCTCTCCCGTAGACAAAGACTCGGAGCAAAGAGGCCCCTTTTCCCTAATGGAAGAAGAAGAAGAGGCACTTGCACACGCTACTGCGCCCATTCCCATGGCCTTGCAGCCTGGCATCCTCGCGACAACTCAGGTGCAGGACGGAGTAAGGCTGGATGAAATTCAGGTCCTCTTTGAAAAAATGGCCTCTGCAATGGTCGTCATGGCAGCTTCTGACGAATCGCAAACAACACTGCTTCTTGACAACCCCGACTCTCCCTTTTTTGGGACACAGATCACCATCCGCGAGTTCAGCACAGCGCCCAAGGTGTTCAACATTGAGATCGCCTCCAATCCCCTGGCACTCGCCAAGATTCAAGAGCACCAGGCATCATTGCTCGCCACATTCCAGGAAGGGCGATTTAACTTTGGCGTCCACCGCCTCGACATGCGCATCCAAGAGCAGGAGGATCTCCCCGTCTTCCACCTCGATGATGAAGAACACAAGGGAGGACTCGAAGAATGACTACAGCACCCCTCCAATGGATCAAACAAATCGAAAGCACTCTGATCGACCTCAAACAGATTCCCCTGCACGGCTATGCACCTTCATTTCCGTGGGAGGACTGCTCACATGCCATCGGCGCGCTCCTGGGAGCTCCCGAGCTCACCATCGCCATGCGCAGCACGCGCGTTGCCTCCGCAGCGGATGCAAAGGCAGGCCTAGGTGCTTCTCCGATTGCCATCGCACTCGAGTTGACCCCGCTGATTGGACAGGCTTTTTTCCTCATGGGCAAAGAAGAAGTAGAAAAACTCTGCGCTCTCACTCTCACCGAATCGGTAGGCAGCAAAGGGATTGCCTCGCCCCAGTTGCAAGAGGGATTCTATTACTTCCTCGCGCAAAAGGCGATCAGCGCTCTGAGTGAGTTAAATCCTTTCGAAGATCTCGCCTTGAAAATGGCCAAGTTCCATCACTTCGCTGATGAAGAGTCTTTATGCATCGACGTCGAGATCCGCCACCCCAAACACACCTTTTGGGGAAGAGTCGTTTGCCCCAGTTCCTTCCATAGCGCGTTTAAAGCCCATTTCTCTGAGCACGCCGCCCCCTCGCTCGAAGGTCCCATCGCCGAAAAAATTCCTCTCTCTTTGTCGATGGAGGTAGGCCGTACGGTTCTGACGCCATTGCAGCTAAAGAGGCTCTCTAGCGGCGACTTCCTCGTCTTGGATCGCTGCACATTTGATCCAGCAACGCACAAAGGCACACTGACCCTCCGTTTACATGACACGCCCCTGCTGCGCGCACGCATCAAGGAAGGCAACTTGAAAATTGTCGATTACGCTTTTTACCACGAGGAGCAACACCCCATGACACCCCATTCCCCGGAAGATGAAGAACTGAGCAGCAAAGAGCCAATTGAAGAAGAGGAGCTTCCCCTCGAACAGACAGAAGAGGAAGGGCATCTCTGGAACTCGGAAAATGTAAGCGATCAGCCTATTGAAAAGATGATCTCTCCGAATGAAATCCCCATCACCATTTCCGTAGAAGCCTCGCGCATTCAAATGAGTCTCGCACGCCTACTCGAACTCTCGCCCGGCAATGTGATCGAGTTTCCCGCTCACCCAGAGCAAGGAGTCGATCTCGTCGTTAACGGAAAAAAAATCGGAAAAGGAGAACTGGTAAAGCTCGGTGAAGTCATCGGAGTCAAAATCCTACAGATAGGGGATTGATCCTCATGCCAAATGACGCGTTTTATAAGCAAAGCACGATCCCCGAGCTCGCGGTCCCCGAAGAAGAGATTGCACTGCCCGAATCGATCGGTCCTTATAAAATCGAAAGCCTGCTAAGCCGTGGTAGCATGAGCCTGCTCTACCTCGGCCTCGACTCTGCCACGCGCACACCCATAGCGATCAAAGTCCTCTCTCCCGCGTTTGTCAACCATCCCGAGGCTGTCGAGCGCTTTTTACAAGAGTCCAAAGTGATTGCCCTCACGAGCCATCCGAACATCGTCAAACTCCATGGACAAGGGGAATGGGAAAATGGACTCTACATCGCAATGGATTTCATCCGGGGCATTTCTCTCAAGCAGTTCATTATGCAGCAGTCGCTATCGATGCGCCGCGCCCTCGAGATCATTCTGCAAGTTGCCTACGCAATTCTCCACCTCCACGCCCACGGCGTCATCCACCGCGACCTCAAACCGGAAAACATTCTCATCACCGAAGAAGGAGAGATCAAAGTCATCGATTTTGGTATCGCCCAGCTCCACGAAGAAACAAAAGAGGCGAGCAGCTTAGGGCGCTATCTCGGTACTCCCAACTACATGAGCCCCGAGCAAAAAGAGAACCCCACCAAAGTCACCTTTGCCACAGACATTTATTCTCTCGGCGTGATCCTTTACGAACTGATCCTGGGCAAACTCAGCTTCGGCGTCATCAACCTTCTCGACCTGCCTAAGGGACTCAAAAAAATCGCCTCCAAAGCCATGGCCATTTCATTGCAAGAGAGGTACCTCGACATCTCTGATTTCATCCACGAGATTTCCCAATACCTCAATTCCAAAGAACTCGACAAGGACCGATCGGAAAGCGATCAAGTCAAAGAGATCCACGAAAAAATCCAAAAGGCCAGCCTCAACCTCTCGCCCGCTACAACTCCTTCCTGGCCGCAGATGGACATTGGGATCGCCAAGGGGCGCGGCTCTGCTCAGCTCGGGCTCTACTACGATCTCTGGCGTCTTCCGAACAACAAGTTTCTCATCCTCCTCGCCTCAACACCAGAACCCTCTCTCGCCTCTGCAAGCGCGATTGCCGTTTTGCGGGGCATGGTGCGCGTGCAGGTCGATGACTTCTTAAACTCCACCAAAAACCCATTCCGACCCACGCCCTTCGTCGAAAAGCTCAACCGCATCCTCGTCGAAGACCCTCTCGCAGAAAAATTTGCCCTCGGACTGCTCTTACTCGATCCCTTGCAAGATGTCGTTACCTACATCTCATGCGGCTTTGGTCCCTTGCTCCACGTCCCTCAGGGGCAGAGCAAACCGCGCCCTCTCGCGTGCAATAATGAATTGCTGGGAGCTGCCCTCTCCACCGAATTTTCAGAGACCGTCGACAACTGGAATACCGGCGATATCCTCATTCTCCACACCCTCGCCCTGCCCCCCGAGTCACCCACCTCGGACAAGGCCTCCCTCGAGCAGGCCCTCAGCGATTCCATCGCGGAAAATCTTCTCCTTTCGGCTCAACGCCAATCAGAGGCAATCCTTAAAAAATTTCTCGCTATCCCCTCCCTGATCCCCTATCCCAGGGCAATGATCGGAATTCAACGAATAATTTAAAAAAGCCAAATATTTAACCATTACCCATCCTCTTTGGTCAAGTTAAAAGTATAATCTTTCATTTAATTTAAAAAATTAAAGACAACAATCGTTTTAGTTGAAAAAAATTACATCTTAACGTATAATAAATGGCAAAAGATCAAAGAACGGAGAGTTTTTATGACATATCCATTAGATGCAGCAAGACAAGATCAAACCTCATCATCTTCTTCCCCAACCCCACCGCCTTCCAGAGAACTTTTTCTCAGTGCGGCAACCGCCCTCTTTGCTAAACAGTTGGGAGAAAGAGCTCTTACACCACCAACTTCCCCTCCCTCTTTGCCCATCCTAACGGTCCCTGTAATGCCTCCTCGTACCCATTCTGTCCCCAATCCCGTGCACGACCAAGTTGCAAGACTGTCGGGAACAATTTCCAGCCTGGATAGTCAGCTCGGCGTCCTCACAGGAGAAAATAGACACTTACAAGAGCAGTTATCGCAAAATGCGTCTGCAAGAGATCAGCTGCAGCAGGAATATGATTCCCTGCACGGCGAAACACAAAGACTGCGAGTAAATCTTGACCGCGTGAGCGAAGAGCATCGCCACGCAACAGAACAGCTCTCTAGCGCACGAGAAATCGTCGACAGACTGCATGGCGAGCTAGGCACTCTCCGCGGGCAGCAGGAATCCAACGCACGAGACAAAGAAGCTCTTCAAAGAGAATTTGAGCAACTGCAACAGCAAAAGCCGAGAACAGATGCTGAAATTAAAGCTCTGCAACATCAGCTGGAAGAAAACTATGAAAAACAACAGTCATTGCAACAACGGTGCGATACTCTAGCTGCACAACAATCCTCGACGTCACAAGAGCTGAATCACGCCAGAACGCAGCTCACGCAGGCAAGTTCAACCTCCGCCAATACCGAGCAGCTCATGCATCAGCTGCAAGCCAATACCAATGAATTAGACCAACTTCGCAAACAACTCCATGACAACGCCTCCCAAAGACAGAACCTCGAACAACAGCACGGACTCCTCCGGCAGCAACTAGATGCCACAAGACATGAATTGACGCAGACCAGACAGAACTACGATCAGCTCGTCATCACAAGCACTCAGCAGAAGGAAGAGAACGAGCGCTTAAAGGCGCTTGTGGATGAGAAGGAAGTCCAGATTGGTGGATTAACCGCAGCGCGCTCATCCGTAGTACAAGAGGCTGATGCGTTAGCTCAGAGGCTACTACAACAAGAGCAACAACTAAAGCGGCAGGAAGAGCAAATCAGACAAAACGCTATTTCAAACCAATCTCTGGAGGAGTTTACAATTAAGGTGCAACAGCAGTTTGTAAATACAGCCATTGCCGAAGTCGATCGCACAGCCTACGATTTAACCTTTGCCTTCACCCATGCGCACATCCCTCAGCCCCCTGCTATCCCGGAGCCGCCTCTACTAGTAGCGACATCCATAGCGGAATCCAAGGCAGCCCCTAAGAAACTCTCTTCCGCATCTCTCACCAGTAGTTCCTCTAGTCCCTCTTTAGGTACATCCCTTGCAGATGCGCGCGCGCGACTGGGAGAAAAGAAACTGAAGTCTTGGGAAAGAACCTATTTATGGAATGAAACCGTGGCCCCGAACGGCAAACGAGACCCGCTTGCAGGCCTGGAGCCGCATATCAAAGAGTGGATCCTCGCAGAGAAACCCTCTCAATCTTTTGCTGTCAAGGCCAGGATCTACAACTGGGCCACTAGCTATCTGCTTGTCGTCAACGAAAATATGCGAGGTGCTACCTCCTTTTGCTATGACCTGGAAGCCGAGAAGAGTCGACTTATTCCTGTGGCACAAGCAAAAGAGCTCCTCACCAAGGCTTTTGCTAGTAAAGTTACTCGGACAACATCAACCACCAGTTCGTCATCATCAACCCCATTGGTAGATGACGACGATGACTGGAGTGACGAGGATAACTCATTAGTGGCGGATAGCGCTATCG
>JAZJZV010000058.1:0-3910 GCA_040389485.1 Chlamydiota bacterium | reverse complement strand
TGCCATGGCCTCTTTGTTGATCCCCTCTGATCAATCGATCACCGGAAGCATGCTCGCGGGAATGTCTTTCTCCTCTATGCAAGGAACCGGCCTGATCACGAAGGACACCTTGAAAGTCCGCTTCACTATGAAGATCACGCAACTCCAGAGAACAAAGGCCTTTGTCGAACAAATCGTGAAACAATCAGACCTCGGAAGATTCGGCTCTCTCTCTCGCATGAACGGTCATAACTAAAAATGTCTCAGGGCACGGAGGCGCTTAAGCAACCCGCTGGGCGCCGCTTCCATTGTGATGCTCCCTTTGTTTATCGACAATAGCCTCCCAGTTCTTCTAAAATCGCCCATAACATAAAAAATCCTGAACATTCACCATATTAAGTCAAATTCAAATTATAACTTCAAATTCATTTGAAAAATCAACAATAGCAATCATTTTAGTTGATAAAAAAAACATGTTAATGCACTATAAGTGACAAAAAAAAATCCAAAGAGGAAATTCCAAAACCCGCTTATCGAGCTCTACGCCAGTGGACAAATACAGTTCATCACCAAAAGCACGCCTCTGAACACCGTTATACCCAGTAATCGTAAAAGTGGGGAATTTGGCAAAATGGGCCAGAAGCTGCAATCGACCACAGAGAATATAACCCGAGTTTTGCAATTCCTTCCAAATCATGGAGCGTTTTTATGTCACATCTAAGTACGGTCGAACGGGGTCAAACCTCAATAGCGCCTACAAACACCCCACCCTCCCGAGAGCTCCTTCTCAGCGCGGCCCAGGCTCTTTTTGCTAAACATATTAAAAGCTCGATTCCAATCACTCTCACACAACCCACAGTCATAGATCCTGAACAGGTGACCTCTGTCTCGCCCTCTAGCCCCGAGGTAGAAACCATCGATAGACTTCATGAAAGAGTGCACGCTCTCGAGGGCCACGTCAGCCGTCTCACAGACGAAAATAAACAATTGCGCGATCAGTTGCTGCGGAACACGTCGACAGAAGAAACATTACAAGAAAACAACGAAGGCTTGCAAAAGGAACTCCAGAGCGCAAGAGAGCAGCTTGAAATGAGCGCATCTGCACAGAGCGCATTGCAACAAGAGTACAATCATCTCGCTTCTCGACAACAATCAATAGAGCAAGAACTAGAGCAGACCAAGCAACAGCTTACGGCAGCGATCGCAAGCAGCTCCAATACACATCAGCTCATTCAAGAGCTGCAATCAAAGAGCCAAGACTTAGGACGTCTCCAAGAACAGCTCTCTGATCTCTCAGGTCAAAAAAACAATCTTGAACGACAATATGCACGCCAAAAAGAGACTTTGGAAGCCACACAGATAAGATTGGCACAGGCTGAAGAGGAATACGAGCGACTCCTCCGAGATACACAGGAACAAAGGATAGAATTCGAACGCTCGATGGTCAGATTCCTTCCCGTATCCCCCATCCTACCGCCTGGGGGAAAGGGACCCTCTATTACATTCCTGCGGAACATCCCAAGCCCACCTATTTCAAGCCCAGATGCGCATAAACATGTACAGGAATTGCAACAGCAACTTCTGCTGCTACAAAATGCACTCAACCTAACAAGAGATCAATTGGAGAAACAACTTCAAGAGGCTCACATCCACACCACAGCGTCATCTTCCGTACCTCCACCTCCACCTCTTGATCTCAACAGCACTTCATCTACGAGCTCTTCTACGGACCCAATTCCTAAACCACCCATTCTATTTGACTCGTTTGAGCTCATGAAGACTGGGCGTCGAGTCAGAAGAAAAAGATTTAAGTCATGGGAAAGAACCTATTTGTGGGATGAGAAGATGGGTCCCAAAGGTGGGCGGGATCCGCTTGCCGGCCTGGAAACTTTTGTCAGAAATTGGGTAAGGTCAGAAACCCCCTCTCAAGATATAGATACCAAGAGAAGACTCTTTACATGGGCCAACAACTACCTCGAACGCGTCCATCAGGATCTGAAGGGCGCCATCTCTTTTTGCAAGATACTGGAAACGTGCGCGCCAGAAATCAGTGCAAGAGAAGCAAAGCGACTCCTCTCAGATGCCTTTGTAAATCCAATCCGGACAGCACCTGGGCTTTCAGATGGTGACGAAGATGACTGGTCTGAAGACGACCTTCCCCCCCCTTCAACTACCCTTAGAGTGGAAGAAGGAGACCATATGGATTCAATGATTGATTCCTTCAATGCTGATGATTATGTCAATGACTCACTCCTACTAGAAACGGACGAATCCATTTTTAATGTGTCCGCCACTGCACTCCCCGTCGAGATCAAGATGATCACCAAAGAAACCCTGCAATTCCGCTTTGAAATGAAAATCCAGCAACTCGACAGAACGAAGGTCTTTGTGGAAGATGTCCTGCGACGAGCAGACCTCGGAAAATTCGGCGCGCTGGGCAGAGCAAATTCAGAAGATTAGAACACGTCGCCCTCGCAGCGCTTGGTGATCGTGATCACAAGCGCTTCTGTACCGTGGTAGTAGTCGCAATGAGAAGGGACATCAATGTGGATCCTCTCCTCCTGATAGTCGAGGAAAGGGTTCGCAATCACCTCCTCAAAGAATTTATCATCATCAAATTTCGAAGCGGGACTGCTGAGAAAACAAGAAAAACGCGAACCATTGCGCATGTGTTTGGATAAACACTGCTTTAAGAAAATAAAGAGGCGATCGTCGGGGCGGCACACCTTTTCTTCTCTTTTTACATGCTCTGCAATGTCTCTTTTGTCGATGAGTTTCCCTTCCATAAGCCTCTCCGTGCATTTTTCGGACTGAATGCCTGTAATCTGGCCATTTGCCTTGAGCTCACTTAAGAATTGGGCTAAGTGCAGACTTTGGGCTTTTGTCTGCAGAGGGGCCCCGCGGAACAGTTCTTCGAGATTCTCATCGGTGTATTGGATTTCACGCAAAAAGGGAAGCGCTGCGTGTACCTCTTGGACGAGAGATTCTCCCTGCTTGAGAAGATGGGAAGAGCGCTCGGTTTGCTGCTCCATCTCCCGCATCTGTCCTTCGTCGTAGAGAGGGTAGTCATCAAAGAAAATGCAATCGAAAACCCCTAACTGAGAGAGAGCATTCTGCCAGGTATCCTCGACGATTGTTGCGCCAGGATGGGAACTTGCCCACGAGCGCGCGAGATGCGCAATGTCGGGGTGGTATTCGACAATCGTATGGCTGGAGGGATTGTAGCTCTGAATGTGTGTAGCGGAATATCCCAGACCAAATCCAATTTCGAGCACAGAGCCAAAAGGTTTGAGTGCGTCGATGCACGCCTGCATGTAAGGCTTTTCCCATTCCATCATCACTTGGAACTTCCCATCTTTAAGCAAAATCTCTTTTCCTTCTTCATCCTTACCCACTTCCATCTTGCAAGACGCAGAACTTTTCATCATCTCATAACTCCATGGTTTACAATAATCCAAAAGGTATTTTACGATTCTCGACAAGTCATTTTTGTTTTTTTGACAACGACGCTCTCAAAGTTTTTATTTGAGAGCCTAGGCCACCGACTACTGCCGGGCACTGACCGGATGGATAGATCATAATACTTGAGGTCTTTTAAGCTATGAAAGAATTTCGCAAGCGCTTGTGGACTGAAGTTGCATTGTGCGCCTCGTTTTTTCCTCTGATTCACTCGACAATCGCATTCTCTGCTGCAATTCCAGATCAGTTTACCGCTGCAAAAATTGAGAACGTCGACGTCGATACCGACACTTACACGATTAACTTCAACAACGTCGCCGCTCTTGAGTTCATCCGTTTTGCGAGTAAGATCACCAATTTGAACTTCGTCTTTGACGAAGCTGACATGCAATTCAACGTCACTGTGATTTCGGAAGAGGCCGTTACAGCTAAAAACGTCATGTCCGCCCTTGCACAAGTGATGCGCATGCAT
>JAZJZV010000057.1:0-6280 GCA_040389485.1 Chlamydiota bacterium | reverse complement strand
AGATAGGTTCAGATGCATGCAGATGAATTTGAGATCGACAAGCCACTTGTGCAGCGGCTACTTGAAAAGCAATTTCCTGAGTGGGCTAATCTTTCCCTCCAGATAGTTCCTTCTGTCGGTACAGATAACGCTCTGTATCGATTGGGAACTGATATGGTGGTGCGCCTTCCTCGCATCGATTGGGCGATTGGCGATGTGGATAAGGAGTGCGAATGGCTTCCCCAAATTGCGCCCTTTCTGCCCGTTGCTATTCCTGAACCCCTTGCCAAAGGTGCTCCAACTGTTGACTATCCCTGGCCCTGGGCGGTCTACCGTTGGCTTGAGGGCAGCAATCCCGTCGTTGGTCACATTCCTGATCCTGTCTCACTCACTGACGATCTGATTGCTTTTATTCGTGCCCTACACGAGATTGACCTGCCCAACGGCCCCATTTCCAATCGCGGAGTACCATTAAAGCAAAAGCAAGATATCGAGACCCGCAAGGCTCTAAAACAGCTTGGCGATATGATTGATGTTCCAAAGGCAACAGCCATTTGGGATGAGCTCTTAAAAGTACCCCACTGGCCAAATCCACCTGTGTGGGTGCACGGCGATCTATCTCCCGGTAATCTCCTCCTCCAAAATGGCAGACTAAGCGCTGTGATTGATTATGGGAACTTAGGTATTGGCGATCCTGCATGTGACTTGATCATCGCCTGGAACCTGTTGCCAGCTTCGATGAGACACCCCTTTCGCATCGGACTTGGTGTGGATGATGCCAGTTGGCAACGCGGCCGAGGATGGGCATTGTCCTGCGCCCTCATTGCCCTGCCCTACTACAAAGACACAAATCCAGTGCTGGCAAATAACGCGCGATACGTCATCCAGGAGATCATCACTGAAACCGTTTGAATGGCAAAAGCTTAGAAGCTGCCTGCAAATTCAGCTTCTTACGCGTCGCTGACCGTTTCAGGTGTAAATTCCAATTCCTTGGCGATTTCTCTCTCTAGCTTAAAAAATGCATCAGTGTATTTTAAGCTGTGATGCCTAGGCCTAGGAAAAGGAATGGAAAAAGTGGATTTGATTTGCATAGGCTTTGGGCTCATCACATAGACTGTGTCGGCAAGAAGGATGGCCTCAGTGACATCATGTGTGATAAACACGATTGTTTTGTGCTCAGCTGCATAAATTTGGGTCACAAAATCGTGCAGCTGCCCCCGCATTTGGGGATCCAAAGCACCAAAAGGTTCATCCATCAATAGGATTTTGGGATCATTTGCAAACGCTCGGGCAATGGCCACCCGTTGTTGCATTCCCCCTGAGAGTGCTTTGGGATAAAATTTCGCATACTTTTTCAAATTTGTAATTTCTAAATAGTGAGCGATGATATCTGCTTTTGTCTTCTCATCTTTTTGGTGCAGGTTAAGTCCAAAGGCAATGTTTTCTTCGACGTTAAGCCAAGGACAAAGAGAAAAATGCTGAAACACAACGCCTCGTTCTCTCCCAGGTCCTGTTACAGTCTGTCCATCCAGAATGATTTTACCTTGCGATGGAAGCATGAGGCCCGAAATAAGCCTTAACAACGTGGATTTGCCGCAACCGCTGGGACCCACGAAGGCGACAAATTCATTATCCTTAATCGATAAGTTGACATTCTTAATGACTTCAACTTTATGTCCTTTATGCATATAGAACTGAGAAAGAGATTGAATTTCAAGCATGCGCTTTTTCCGTCCATGAGAAGAACAATTGATATGTGAATTTAAAGAAATAGTCCGTCATTAAGCCGAGAATGCCTAGAACAACAATAGTGGCAAAAATGGCGTCCGTGCGTAGAAAGCGTTGCGATTCCGTCATCAAAAAACCAAGTCCTGAAGATGCACCGACAATTTCTGCAATGATCACGAAAGTCCATGCAGAACCCGTCATGATTCTCAAGGCATCCCAAATGCCTGGCAGGGCGCTGGGAATCACCATTTTTCTAACGACTTGATACCTCGATGCTCCCAGCGTCAACGCGACATCGATTAATTCCGAGCGCACATTCGCTGCCATGTCTGCAATTAAAAGGGTCAAATAAGGCGCTATCCCTAAGAAAATGATGCTGACTTTTTCCGTTTCGCCAATGCCAAACCATACAATGGCAATGGGAATAAAGGCAGAAGGTGGAACATAGCGTATAAACGCAATGACAGGCTCGATAATGGCCTGAAATTTCCTGGATACTCCAATAGCGATCCCAACGGGAAATGCAACCAGAAAAGATAACAGCATTGCGAGCAAAATGCGAAGAAGACTGGCCCAGATGTCAGGTAATAAAACTCCTGTTTGAAACAAATTGATAATGGAACGCAGGACAGCCGCAGGCGATACCAAAAAAAGCGGCTGGATGAGCTCTGTTGAGGTAATCAAAGACCAAATCAAGAGAACGCCAAGCAGCCCTGATAAGGAAAGGCAAAAATAATGAAACCGTGAGAGTCTTTTTTCTTTCATTGATAGAGATTTTTTAAAGGTGTGGAATCAACGATATCCCTTGCCTGGATTTTATTTTGGATCAAACCCAGCTCAAGCCAAAGGTCAGCGGCGTCTTGGATCAACTGCTCAGCTTTGCTAGGAGGTGGGCCAAAGTACAACACATTTTGCGCATAGTCCAGCCACTCCAGTGTTTTGACCTCAGTCGCAGCCTCCGCCGGCGTGATGCCGAGATTTTTGGCCATTATTTGCAAGGCTTCATCGGGATTTTCGATGGTAAATTTTCTGGCTGCAAAGAGTGCGCGGAGCATTGACCGAATGGCATTCGGCTTTTGCTCTACTACAGCTGCCCGAAAAATATAGAAATCGGGAAAGATCTCCAATGATTTTGAGTCTACTAAAATGTGCCCACCAGGTCTCTGCGTCGCTTTGCTCAGCCATGGCTCCCAAGTGACGGCTGCATCGACCTTTCCCTCGACGAATGCCGCGCCTGCATCCGCTGCAGATAGATTTTCGACAACCAAGTCCTTGGTCGTTAGTCCCTGTTGTTTCAAAAAGAAGGACAGCAAAAGGTGTGATGACGAACCCACTTCAAAAGCAACAGTTTTTCCCTTTAAATCTGAAATAGTCGTGATGTCTTTTGTAGCGACAATTCCATCTGCTCCCCTACTGGAATCCAAGATTCCTACCACCTTCACAGATACACCAGCATCACTGCATACGATTACTGTCTCAGGAGTGGTGGCAAGCATATCAATTTTTCCACTGCTGAGAAGTTGTTTCCCAGTCCCCCCTTCATCGTACTGCACCAAATTGACATTGATGTTTTCCGCACTAAATAGCCCCTTTTCCTTTGCAACATAAAATAGCCCGGTTCCAATCCATGGATTAAGCCCCACAGACAGCGATTGATCAGAAGAGGCTTTTTTACTGTCATTACCGTTGGAACAACCTGTAAAACTGGCTAATAACACTGCAGTAAGAAGCGGACTTAGGTATTTGAAGAGTTTTCTCATAATGTCTCATGCCTATGGGGTAAAGCCGATCGCCACCGGAGATTTCAAGCGGGACGAATCCAATTCCTGAGTCACGTTTGGTTCACTGATTTCACCCTACACGAATCACCAATTTTTGACCAAAAAGTGTCATGGAATGATTCAGATAGACCAAAAATCATTGAGTAGCGATCTTGGGGAAATATACGGTAATAGCATTAAGAAGAGGATGGCATGATGAATTATTCCGATTTTACAACTGAACAGATCACTACTGCTTTAAATAATGATCGTCTGCTCATTCCAGTGGGAGCAATTGAGCAGCATGGGCCTCATCTGCCACTTTCGGTAGACATTGATATCACAACTGCAATCGCAATGAAACTATCTGATTTGGGCAGCGGCATTGTCGCACCAGGCATTGTCTATGGAGCACGTTCACAGCCCCATAGTGGAGGAGGTCCGTCCTTCCCAGGAACAATTTATGTGCGCGGCACTGTCTTAATCGATTACTTCGTCGATGTTCTGAAATCTTTTGCTGTTGCTGGGGCAAAGCAGCTCGTTCTGATCAATGGACATTATGAGAATGAACCCTTTTTGTTCGAGGCGCTTGAGATATGTAGAGAAACAGGGTATCTTTCCAAAACATCTATTATCGCTTTTAGTTGGTGGAGTGTAATTGCCCAGAACATCATCGATGAATTATTTGGGGAAGACTTTCCAGGATGGCATGCTGAACATGCAAGCATTATTGAAACATCGCTGATGATGCATATCAAACCTCACTTAGTCAAAGAGATGCGGCTTAATCACACGAGGCCCCCTCTCGCAGGTATTTATTTGCACCCGATCGATCCTTCAGCGATTTCTTCTAGAGGGGTGTTGGCCAATACTCAAAAAGCCAGCGAGGCAACCGGTCAGAAGCTATTTTTGCATATTTGCAGCCAAATTGAAGCTTTATTGAAAAAACCTCATGGCATGTTAAATGAATAATGAACCAGTCATTTTCTTCTCGAAAAATGACAGAGTAAAAAGAAGCTGCTATTTCTTTGAGGCTAACTTTTGAAATATGTCCACCATGCACATCATCTCTTCTTTACTGAGGATGCCAAAAAAATGCGCGTCTGCCGCTTCAACAGCCGGCAATGCATTTCTAAGAATCCCGTCCCCTTTTATTGTGAGGAGAGGATTTTTTGCCCTTGCATCGAGCGATGTCTCGCGCCTGATTAACCCTTTTTGTTCCAGACCTCGGATGATTTGAGAGGTTGTGTTTGGATCAAGACCCGCCATTTTTCCAACGGCGGCTTGAGTCGTACGATCTCCATGCCTCGTTAACCAACCAAGCGTGGCGAGGATGACAAACTGGGGATGTGTGAGTCCCTCGGGTTTGAGGACAGTTTCGATGGAGCTGCGCCAGGCGGTGCTAATGTGCCACAGAAGAAACCCTGGGCTGCGATCGGGGGTTTCGTGTGCGCTGATTTTTTTGAAATCGGTTTTAGTCATTTATACCGAACGTGATTTAAAATTTGGTTTTTGGCTACACCGGCATCTTCATCTTTGCCGCCGTCTCCATCGACCATGTGCTTACACATGGCCTGCTTCGCCAGCAGCAAACCTGAAGCGCCCGTTTTGCCAGAAAGCAAATTTTAAATCACGTTCGGTATAGAGATACTCCCATCGCCCTTGCGATGAATTGAAAATCTTCTTTGGGGATTTCAAAACAGCCCCGTCTAAAAGGGAATCCCCATCTCTTCTTGTCCGTGATGAAAGAGAGCTTTTCTAAGAGTGGCTCAATGGGTGTTTCATTTGAAGACAAAAAATGGACATTGCGACGCCAGGGATGGAACTCCTCGCTCATTGCAAAAACGTATGGCTCTCCTTCTGCAATTGTTCCCACTGCCGTAAATGATCTGCAGGGCGCCGTTTGACCAAAGAATATCACCGGAGAGTAATAGGCGATCCAATCCCCTGCCTCCATCCGTTTTAGTGGCCCTGGTTTTCCATGGCATACCTGTGCAAATCCTTCGGATACTCCCCGCTCTACGTGTTCGCGGGAGGCCACTCCAATCCAGTACTTTGTCATTTATGCCTCCGCGTGTAACTTGTAGATTCTAATCCGATGGCCGTCGGGATCGAGTGCCACAAAGGTGCGTCCGAAATCCATCTCTGTTGGTTTTTGCGCGATTGTCACGTGCTTTTGGCCCCACAATTCATAAAGAGCATCGACATTGTCGGAGGGGAAGCAAACCTCTAAAGCTCCGGGGGGAACTTCCACGCGAGGTTCTGCTGTGTATTTGGACCATAGGCCAAGCATGACCCCATTTTTTAGTGCAAACATGACAAATGTAGGAGATTCCTCGATGGGTTTCATTCCGAAAATCTCCTGATAGAAGAGGCTGCTCTTTTGGGGATTAGAGACAAAAAGCAGTACAAAGCCTAGTTGAGGTGAAAGCATGGTTCCTCCTTAGTTGTGAGTGATATGCTAGATCATACGTATACGTACTAATGATGTCTAACAAAAATCACAGTAAAAAAGTTCGTCTCACGATGTGGAGGATTTGAGCTTTTGGACTTCGGCTTCGATGACGGCGTCTTCGACGCGGGTGAAGAGGATTTGTGGGGGTGGGAGTTTGCGGCCAGCGGGAAGCTCGGCGTTGAGGATCTCGTCCCATTTGAAATGGTCAAGGGGGACGTCGAATCCGAGCATATGCCACACTTTCTCTGCGGTAGCAGGGATCACTGGGGAGGAGATGAGGGCGAGTGCTTTGAGGCACATCATGCTGCAGCCGATGGTATTGGCCATGTCTTGGTGGGTCACGGCGCTGCGGGCTGCC
>JAZJZV010000056.1:9599-10301 GCA_040389485.1 Chlamydiota bacterium | reverse complement strand
ACCCAAGTAGGAGACATTACCAGAGAACGCGATGACCTCAACACTCAGGTAGGAGATCTCACTCGAGAACGCGACGATCTCAACGCCCGCGTTGGAGGACTCAACACCCAAGTAGGAGACCTCACCAGAGAACGCGATGATCTCAATGCCCGCATTGGAGGACTCAACACTCAGGTAGGAGACCTCACCAGAGAACGCGATGATCTCAATGCCCGCATAGGAGACATTACCAGAGAACGCGACACCCTCGACACTCGCGTTGGAGAACTCACCACCACTCTCAATGCTGCAGAAGCGCGAGCGCAATCTGAAGAGACACGAGCGAACAGCCTTGCACAAGAATTGGAAATAATGCGCGCGTCGAATGAGCTACTACTGAAACAAACAAGTGAATTGGACACTCTCCGTGCACAGCTCGAAGCTGCTCAAGTAAAAGTGAAAGAGCTTGCAGCCGAAATGGAAGAGCGCTTTTCTACTATTGGCGACGGACCAGTGATCGATTCGCCGGTTGTAGGAGGAAATAGCGAAGAACTTGCCCAGCTACAGGAAGATTATGAAAAACGTTTGGATGGCATCAACCAGCAGCTCTTGCAGCAGACACAGCGGAATGCTCAGCTCTCTCAAGAAAAAGAGGAGAACACAGCTGTAATAGACTCTCTTCGTAGCGAGGTTGCCCGTGAGAGAGAACTCAATGGTGAACTG
>JAZJZV010000056.1:6147-9589 GCA_040389485.1 Chlamydiota bacterium | reverse complement strand
TGAGCGGCGTAAGACAAGCATTGAAAGACAGCGAAGAAATCAGAGAGGCAATCTCTTCTGAACTGACAACCGTTTATCAAAAAAATCAGGATATTGAGAACGCAAATGAAAGACTGCGCAAGGCTCGTGATGATCGCGGCAGCCAGATTGAGTCGATACATCGAGATTATCGAATGGAAATTGATGAAATCCAGCAGCACCACAAAACAGAAAAGAAAAAACTCGAAGAAGCGATTGCAGGACAAAATGCAGCCCTTCAACAGAGTGGCTATCGCATTGCGGAGCTTGAGGAAAATCTCGAGTACTCCAAAGGAGCTCATGAGCATGCAAAGGCAGAAAAAACACAGCAGCAAGAAAATCTCCGAAAAGCCGCACTCTTTGGAAAACAACTGCTATCTCAGCTAGATGCGGCAAACAAGGAAAATGCAGAGCTCAAACAGTACATTGCGCGCGTAGGGGAGTCTCCTGCGAAACAAGAATCGCCTAAAGACAGTAGCGCAGAACTCCTACATCTTCAGCAGCAGCATGACTTGCTAAAGAAACATTCTGTAGCGCTTTTTGAAGAACACAAAAAAATGGCAGCAGCGCAAGCATCCCAAATCGATATCATTCAGCGACAAGATGACCGCATCGAAGAGCTAGAACAAGAACTAGAAAGACAAAGAATTCTGCACGCCGAGATCAGCAGCACATTTTCCGAACTAGAAGAGCAGGTTATAAAGAGCTATAATTAAGAATAGCGTCGGAGGCAGGATTGCCTCCGACCTAGAGAGACAGGCTTAGCGCACTTCTGTGGGCTCGACCACTTTTTCAGCTTTATCATCCGCAGCAGGCTGCACATCCGTGATGGCTGCCTTGAGGATTTCCATCTTCGCATTATCATAAAGCGATACGATGACTGTCGTGTCTTGCACTTTCACAACGGTTCCAATGATCCCCATCGCAGTGATGCGATCGCCCTTCTTCAGAGAAGTGCGGATCTGTTCCATCTGTTTGCGTCGTTTTTGCTCAGGACGCCAGAGGATGAAATAAAAGAAGACGAGTGCAACGCCGATCATGACAACCGTTTGTATCATATTTCCACCTGCAGGAGCTGCTTCTGCGCCATCTTGAGCCAGAAGTGGCAGCGATGCCGTTAAAAAAGGCACTGCAGCAAGAAATGAAAGAGCTTTTTTCATAATTCCCATCCTTTAAAATTCAAAAAATTGTTTGTTCAAAAGCTACTCTACAGAGTGCCTCAAAACCTAAGGTGAAAGCAACAAAAAAGAGTCCTTATACAAGCCTGAGAAGTGCGATCATCTCCACATGGAGCGTGTGAGGAAATTGGTCGACGGGCTGGAGATAGGTCAGGACATACCCTTGAGCAACGAGTTCCTGAATGTTAGTACATTGCGTCGCCGGGTTACAGGAGATATAGAGAATCTCAGGAGCCCGAATGGCGAGCAAATGGGCAAGGGCCGCACTGTCGAGCCCCGTCCGAGGGGGATCGACCACCACGAGGTCAGGTGGGATAAAATCGGTTCGCTGGGAGAGTTGCTCTAGCTGCTCGCCTACATCCCCACAGAGAATTTCAAGGTTGTGAGCCCCGTTTAATTCTTTATTCACCTCGGCATCAAAGCAGGCGTGGGGGTTGATCTCGATCGATGTGACTTTCTCAGCAGAGAACGAGAGAGCAATTCCCAGCGTAGATGTCCCAGCATAGAGGTCGAGAACATGTTTTTTAGGAAAAGCGACGCACTGGAGTGCTGTTGCATAGAGTTTTTCAGCCTGCGCGGTATTGGGCTGGAAAAACGAAGTGGGGCTAATTTTGAAGGTAAGCTGCAATGAAGGATCAAGCGGTAAAGTCAACTGCTCCTTGAGATGGTCCTTTCCAAAGAGGTGCATTTCAAAAAATTGGGTCACTGAACCCTTGCACTGCTGCTGGATGCGCAAAAAAATGCTCAACGACCCGAGCTCCTCTTCAGGCACAGATGCCTTCACGGCGGAGATAAAGCTCAGCAGATCCGCTTTGACAAGCTTGTATGTGGGATTGCCCGAAACAGTCAGCATGACGAGCTTCTCTCCCGTGTTTTTCCCCTCTCTTACAGTTAGCGTGCGCAAAGAACCCGTGTCGTTCATCCGGTAGGCGCCAAGAGTACTCTTATTCCACCAATCCCTCACGCATGCGACAACATTAGAAAACCAAAAAGAGACGAGATGGCATTCGGTGAGATGGAAGACGTGTCCTCGGCTTCCCCCAATCACAAGACCCAAAAACCGCTCCCCGGCTTTGTTTTGCGAGAAAGAAAATTCCATTTTGTTGCGGTATTGCCAAGGATCGGGACAGGGGATGATCGTCTGGAGAATCTGAGAATTTTCTTGAAGAAGAGGAGAAAAAATCTCTGCAATGCGCCTTTGTTTTTCCTGCAGCTGGGACGAGTAATCCCATTGCTGCCAGCTGCACCCACCGCAGCTAGGAGCATGCACACACCGCAGACCCACCCGATCAGGGGCAGGTGATACGACTTGCTCCAGATCAGCTTGGCACTTCCCTCGGCGCGACTTCCCCAGACGCACCCGCAGGGTGTCCCCTGGCAGCGCGCCAATCACCTCAACTTTGCGCTCCGCGCTGGACTCCGAAGGGCGAAAAGTGCCGACCCCCTTACCCTTGAGATTCAAACGGTCGATGTAAATGTCGATGGATTCTTCTTTCATAGATGGCAGCAAGGATAGGAGAAAGAGAGGAAATTTACAAGAACGCGCTCACGCGCGTAATAAAAATTTTATTCCCGTTTATTCAGCGCGAAATTAAAATATCTGCACATTACCCCCAAAAAAATTCACTTTCACGAGGCTTTCATGTCGATCGACTGCATTGAATCTTTAGGAGATGTCTCCAGTCTAGAGAATTGGTCCAGCAACTTCGCCACTCCGCTATGGAATGGACACACCGTCCAACACATTGAAACGCGAGATGACCAATATGGACTCATTTGCCATTTTTTCGCTGAAGCTCTTCGGCACATGCAGGAGCTCGCGGCCAGTCTATTGGGTGCTGAGCGTTGCGATTTCATCGATTTAGGAGAAGAGATTGGCGACGAAATCGAATCCAATCTCGACCACTACGCTCAAATTGCCTTTAGTTTTGCGCGTCCATCACAACGCGATTTTGCCCTGGCAGATCCTTCGCTCTACGAAGCGGAATTTCTCGAGTGCAAAAGCTTCCTAAAAACAGCCGTGAAAGGAGTCAGAAAATGCTCGAAAAAGGTCTCCAAAAAAGTCAAAAAGGCTGCTGAAAAAGTCGCTCACTTTGTGAAAGAGCATAAAACAGAGATTCTGATTGGAGCCGCAATCATTGCTGCCGCAGCGGGAGTGTATGTTCTCTCTGGAGCGCTCGCTGCGGGAGCCGGTGCTACCCAAGCCCCCGATGGCACTGGAAGAAAACGAGAGGATGAGGACGAGC
>JAZJZV010000056.1:0-6137 GCA_040389485.1 Chlamydiota bacterium | reverse complement strand
GAGCCTCAATCAAAAGACTCCGACCTCAAAACAATCGCAAGCAATCATCTAACGGCCCATGCTCAGATTGAGCACTCTTCTCAGCACACACCGCCGGTAGAAACCATGTTGCCACCCCCCAACCCCATCAAAAGTGCGATCACGGGTGTTGTAGACAGTATACAACGAGGAGTAGGAGCCCTCTTTTCTCATTTTAACTCTGAGAAGACATCAACCGAACGTCCCCAAGTAACGCCAGAGCCTGGCAAGTCTTGCCTCATCAAAACAGAAGGAGTGAAGAAACCTGGCGTTCAGATAGGGTTCATCAACGGAATGAATACTTCCCTTTCAGAAAGTATAAACCACATGGAGCACGTAAGACAATTCGTTGGCGACTTGCATGTTGAAGGAGTCTATAACCATAGCAATACTCCGCCTGTCGATATGGCGGAAATCTTCCTACTCAACTACGCAGGTATTGCTCCGAATACCGGAAAACTGCTAGTTGAGAATTGGAGCGGATTTCACGAAGAGAACATTCACAATCCCGATGCGAAGTACTTGCAGGTCACCCACAGCATGGGAAATATCTTGACCAAAGACGCTCTGCAAATGGCTCCTCAAGAAATTCGGGACCGTGTTATTGTCGTGGCGATAGCCCCTGCAGTAATCATCCCCGCGGGTCTATGTTATGACTCTTTTCATTATGCGAGCAAGAAGGACGTTGTTCACTATGGAGAAAATGCGCACACACTCCTGATGACAGGCTTCAACGAAGAACCAGAACAGAAAGAGATGTTGAAGCAACTTATAGAAAATAAGAATCGACTGATGTTAATAAATCCTCACGAAGAAGCAACATCAATCGATCACGATTTCGAAAGCCGTACTTTCGAAGAGATCATCGAGTACCATATTGAAGAGTATCTGAAAAAAGCGAGATAAGCCTAGATGAGATTTTTTTCATTTTTAATTTTAATTGCTTTAGTAACAAGTTGCGATCCTCCTTCTTCAATGGAGAACCCTGATTTTCCAAGCAGACAATCGTTAGTTAACGAAGTTACGAATAAAACAATTGTTAAATTAAAAACAGAGAGTAATTTGCGAGCATGTGGAATTGGTTCAGGAATGATGAACCAAATTAGAATGCTTGCGATCAGTTTTTACTATTACAACGAAGTTGATGTCGAGGAAGCACGAGAATTATTGATGACTGCCGGAATGACATTTCTAAACACTATTAATTCAAATGAAAAAATCCATCCTTTTTTACAAAATCACCCGTTTATGCCGAATAATATTCAAATTGCGATTTTTCTGAGAAACCCAGATGGTTCCAGTCCTGATATTGACAAATTATCTGTAATTTCAATGACAAACGGTATGCTTACGTACAGGACTCATCACTCAAGTAATGGAAGACTCTCGACGGTGTTTGAAGAAACATTTGAAGAGGCTCAAGCAAAACTAAACGGAGATATTGTTCCTATAGCCAAACGGAATGCGCCTATAAGCCGGAAGAATCAACAGGATTTTGAACGACCCGGTCTTTCTTAAAACTCTGTTGATTTTCCGCTTTAGGTTTCAGTTTACCACCCCATCTTTATGACGAAGAAATGTAGCTCGCTGCTCGGTTGATCCAGTAGCAGGGATTTAAACTCTCCCAACGCGATTTAGAAGAGTCAAGAGGTTTGACAGGTGGTGGAGCATCCTCCCAGTCAGGATCGACATTTCCCAGCATCTGAATTGCCCAGATACCCCCCTTTTGGGCACTCTTGTGCAGCCAACATAACCCCTTTTCCTCATTTTCTTCGGTATATTTTCCATAGTATAGCCACTTGCCCACCTTATACTGGGCATCTTTACAACCTGCTTTTGCCCCCAGCATGGTGTATTTAAATGCCTTTTCTTCTTTCCCTTTACACTTGTAATAATAGCCCAATTGCAAGGCGCGGTGTTTATCTCCATTTTTTGCAGCTTGCTTAAAAAACTTGGTAGCCAAGCTTTCTGATTTACAGAGCCCGTGTTTTCCACGCGCGATCCACTGTCCCACTTTCTCTTGAACCTTGGCCAAATCCTTCCCTTCTAAATCTCCAATAGCTTCGACTGCCTGGAGATATTTTTCCACGACGAGCAGATTTCGGAGCGATTGACAATTCGTAGGTCGGTCTGTTTTATACGGTTTCATCTTCCCATCAGCCTGCCGTGAATAATCATGCCCAGTCCGAAGATCAATTGGGCCACTGACCAATATGCCTAATACTTTATTGGTTGCTGAATTGAAAACGGGAGATCCTGAATTGCCACTAAAAGCATTTAAACTTGTCGGAAAACGCGTGTCGGGAAGAGCTGGAGAGGTCGCTCGGCTCTGAATCTCTGCATGTTCTGCAAACTTCATGGGCAATCCAGAGGGATGTCCCCACATGTGCACCGATTTTCCCTCACTAGGTCTACGGTGAAAATGCATTTCTAGGGGCTCTCTTCCCTCTACATCGCGGTCGAGTTCGAGCAGCGCCCAATCAGAAGTTTTATTTGGATTAGAGTGCTTGAACTCAAAGCCGACCACGCGTTTCACTTTGTACACTGAACCGGCATCAAAGTCTGTCTTTGTACTTCCATTAGTGACTGCAAAATCAAACACAAGCCTGAAATCCTTTTCATTCAGGCGATTGCCTGTGCGTTTATCGAATAAGCAATGCCCCGCTGTCAACACATAGCGTTTGTTGCCCACTAAAAAGGCTGTTCCACCGCCCAACATCTGTTGATCGGCAAAATTCTCTCCCGGTGCGAGGTTATAGTGCCCACCGAGCGTCGGCACATGAGCAGCTACAGAATAGCCAGAAGCAGTTGCCGTTAACTGACTTTTCATTGTTAAACAGGCGACGCTTCGCGCTTGCATGAGATGCGTGGGATTGGTGACATCTCCCAGTTCGACGCGGTGATCTACACCATCTGCTCCCAGAGTATAATTTTCAGTTCTTGGAGCTCCTATGCTAAAAAAACTCATCTTTTCCTCCTTTTTTGGAAAAAATTGACAAAAGCCAGAAAGGAGTGTGGTTGATGATAATCTTTATTTGCAAGCGAGTCTATTTCTTAGACGATCGCTTATGCTTGCGCTTTTTAGCTGGGGATTTTTTCTTCGTGCCTCGTTCGGCGCCGAGCGATTCTTTGCGGTAGACTTTGGATAGCTTGGCAAACTTCACGGTATTGGCGCGGACGCGTTGCGCGGCCGTTTTATTGCCTCTGCAGGCCTTGCCAAGATCCCGCAGGAGACCCTGAAGCATTTGTTGCATTGCGTCGACTGTTTCCTGTAACACAATAGCCCTCCTAGTAGAGTCTCTCCAAATCTCGATATACTCGATTCCCATTTTTTTGATATACCACAAATGGCCAGAAACTGGGGAAAGACGTGGAGCTCGTGTGAGAGCGAACGCTGTGTCGAGATTTATCGCCGCTTGTGGTATATACCGAACGTGACTTAACAATCGGATTTGGGCTGCGCAGAGGGAGGTGTTCATGTTTTATCTAAATGGAGAATTCGTTCGAGAGGAAGATGCTAAAATTTCGGTTTTGGATTTATCTGTCCTGAGGGGTTTTGCCGTTTTTGACTACTTGCGCACATACCGAAAAAAACCATTTCATCTATGGGAGCACTTGCTCCGCTTGGCTCACTCCTGCGAAGAAGTGGGGCTGGAGATTCCCAAGTCCCTGGACGAGATCGCAGGAATTGTAGAGGAGCTTCTCGCTAGATCCGATTTTGATGAGGCGAGTCTGAAAATTGTCGTGACAGGAGGCATCAGCCCCGACCAGTTCACTCCTCAAGTAGAAGGGAGTAACCTCATCGCCTTTGCCTATCCCCTTTCCCATTATCCTGAGGAATATTACAGGGAAGGCATTTCCGTGATCACGACGCGTCTATCGCGCAGTATGCCCGCAAGTAAGACGACGCAGTACACCTCTGCTATCGTAGCGATTCAAAAGGCCAAAGCTCTTAAGCCCAAAGAGGCGCTCTACGTCAATGCCCAAGGAGAAATCCTGGAAGCGACGACGAGTAACTTCTTTGCGTTTAAAGAGGGAGTGCTGTACACCTGTGATTCCGACGAGGTACTGGTCGGGATTACGCGCGAGGTTGTATTGCGCGTGACAGAGGGGCTCTATAGAGTGGAAAGGCGTCCCCTTAAGGTGGAGGAGATTTCTGCAATGGAGGAGGCCTTCATCACTGCAAGCAATAAAGAGGTGATCCCCGTAGTACAAATCGACGGCCAGCCCATTGGCGATGGAAAAGTAGGCCCCCGCACCCGAGAAATCATGCGTCTTTTCCACTGCTATACGCAGGAGGAGGAATGGCCCCCCCTTTTCATCTCTCGCTACCCCGATAAAATCCAACGGGTTACGCACAAATAATTATTTTACTTTTTACTTTCACGTTTACATTAGACATGGAAAAGGCATATCTGTTAAACTTGCATGCAAGTAAATCTTTACGTAGCTCCTCAAATGAGGTTCGACATAGAGAGTTGCTTAACTGTGTTGTTGATACCGAGTTTTGTCCCTTGCGTGCAGTTTGTTTCTGCCGGAGTTCAATTCCGAGTCAACGTTAATTATAACCTAACTCACTTAAGTTAAATGAGCTAAAGGGAAAGAAGAACAACACTTCCCCTTCATTATCAAAGAGTTAGGTGTTACATCTTTTGGAGAATGTATGAATCAAGCATTGAATAAAAAACTGTACGTGGGAAGCCTTCCTTTCAGCACAACTGAAGAAGAGCTCCAAGAACTCTTTTCAGCTTTTGGTCCTATTACATCCGTACGCATTGTCACTGACAAGTTTACTGGAATGTCAAAAGGTTTCGGATTCGTTGAAATGGAAAACGAAGACGACGCTCGCAAAGCGATCGAAGGCCTCAACGGCTCTAACCTCAACGGCCGCACATTGATCGTCAATGGTGCACGTCCTGAGCAACCACGTGAGCGCAGAGAGTCTCGCGGTGGTGGAGATCGTGGCGGATTCCGCAACGAGCGTAGCGGTGGATTCCGTTCACGTCGCGAACACTAAGAATCGAAAGTTCTTGTGAGTTCATGCGGACCAAGGGGTTTCCCCTTGGTCCGTTCTGTTTTTATCGCTTAGACTTTTTTCTCGAAATAAAAAGAATCACAGCTCCAGCAATCAAAACGATGATCCCACCCCATTTGAAGTTCTGGCTCATCGCCTCATAAGTTGATACTTGATCTTTACCTTCATCGATTTTCTTCTGTGCAGATCCGGTAATACCCTTGCCAAACTCTTTTGTTGCAGGGCTCATTGAGAAAAGGCTATTTCCAGTGTCCACTTTTTCTTGCGCACTAGAAATTTTATGCTTTCCTTCATCGACCTCTCCACTAATATAGGCCCCAAGCCCAATCATCGTGATTCCACCAACCACGAGTAGAATTCCTATCACTTTCTTAATATTCACTGCATACCTCGTTGTATTGCAGCTAATGCTGCATCTCTGATTCCTTCCTATTCGCAGATTTAAAATAAAAAGTACAGATAATGCTCATCAAAGCATCGCGATCGCTCAGTACTCAAGAACCGGATTTGGGGATTGTCGCGCCGAGCCGCTTTGGCACAACCGAAAGATTATGCGATTTTGAGCAATAGACCAGAGCCCTCATTGGCCCTGCTGGACCTTGAGAGCCCCATCCTATGAGGTTTTGGGTTCTAAAATTCCCTGCGTTTGCACTCGATCTTTAAAATATTTTACAAAGAATGTTTTGGTGAGCTGAGGATTAAGAGTGTGTCTACTCAAACAAATTCAACGGCAAACCCACACTTCTGACAAAATTCGGGGGCTTGGAAGGCACTCGTTACCTATGTTGATATTATTAAATCCCTTCCCAGAAAAAAGATTCTCAAGCTTTTGCAGGAGGCGCCTACCGTGGCCCTGACCGCGATAACGTGCATCAATCCATAATCTTCCACATGAAATTTCCGCAAAGGCCGTGTAAGCCTTTAAAACGCCAAACACGTGGGCATTTTCACCCCTTAGTAAAAGTGAAAACCGTTTGTATTTGAAAATCAGTGTATACCAACCGCGCTTCAAAAAAAGACGAGAAAAAGAAGGCAAAAAAAAACCCTGGAAACCTTCACAGGTATCCAGGGTGAATTAAAAAAG
>JAZJZV010000055.1:0-11818 GCA_040389485.1 Chlamydiota bacterium | reverse complement strand
ACTGTTCTTGAATCAGACGGATGAAGGTCAAAAACAGCTGCTCTTATGTCTTGAAGCAAGAGGCGTCCGCATGGATCGCCTCTTCATAGCCAGCGAGAAACGTCTTGAGTTGGTCTCCATACTTTTTGGGAATGGAACCATCGACAGCGCACTGATCAATTTTCTGAAAAATCTCACTCAGGGGACTTTGCCGCATAAACCCTTCTCAAACCTCGATTTTTTTCCCATTGATAGTAGAAACGAACACGTAGTCGTTGAGGTGCAGATTGTCGCTGCTCTTAAAGCGCAGCTCGGCATTGAGTTTTTCTGCCATTTTGCGCAGGTGCTCTTTGTCGTGGTGACTGAGGTAGTGGTCGAGATCGGGGTGAGAGAGGAGCTCGAGTCCAAAGTGCTGCTGATGGATGAGTTTCTTAAGCGCTCTCTCAATTTCCACGGAAACACTCTCGTGGTTTTTGATCGTTCCGCTTCCCGTGCAGTAGGGGCAACTGGTGAAGATCGTCTGCGAAAGGGATTCCCGGTTGCGCTGGCGCGTCATTTCAACGAGGCCGAATTCGCTCATTCCTAAGATAGTGCATTTGGCGGTGTCGTCTTTCATGGCCTCTTTGAGCCTGTCGAGAACTCTTCTTTGGTTACGGCGGGAGCGCATATCGATAAAGTCGCAAATGACAAGGCCTCCCACGTTGCGGATGCGCAATTGTCTGGCGATCTCATCGGCAGCTTCCATGTTGATCCTCACGAGCGATTCTTCGACATCAGAAGACTGTTGGGAGGTGCTACGTCCTGAGTTGACGTCGATGGTGTACATCGCTTCGGTACGCTCAAAGAAGAGGTATCCGCCGCTATGCAGCCAGATTTTTCTCTTGAGCGCGCGGTCGATCTCTTTTTCGACGTTAAAACGCTCGAACATCGGCGATTTATCGCGGTAAAACTCGATTTTCAGCGGGTGTTCGTTTTTGTAGCGGTCGCAGAGCTTTTTACATCTTAAAAATGTCGCGTAGTCGTCAATGAGTAGGCGGTCATATTTTTTATCAACAGCGGTGATAACAGCGCGCTTGATCAGGTCGGACTCCTCGTACAGACAGGTGGGTCTGCTCGACTTGTTGAAACCATCGACAATTGACTGCCACGTCTTGAGCAACTCCGTTGCTTCATCGATCAGCATTTCTGCGGTGGCGTTCATGCTTGCCGTGCGGCAAATGAGTCCCATGTCTTGAGGCATCTCAAACGCTTTGATGAGTTTCTTGAGGCGGTCTCTCGAAGCGGCATCCTCGATTTTTCTCGAGACACCCCTGTGAGGCGTGTTGGGCAGCATGACGAGGTAGCGGCCGGCAATCGAGATATTGGACGTCAGGCGGGCGCCTTTTGTTCCAATGGGTTCTTTGACGACCTGAACGAGGACCGGCTGGTCCATCTTCATGATTTTAGAGATGTCGGTCTCTTTCTTTTGACGCGCTTGGATCTTGGCGATGTCGCAGTCCCAATCGAAATCCATTTCGAACATTTCCTGGAACTTTTGTGTATTCTCTAAAATGTCGGAAATGTGGATGAAGCCGTTTTCGCCTTCATTGATATCAATAAATGCGGACTGAATGTTGTGTAAGATGTTAGTGACGCGTCCGCGATAGACATTGCCTGTCAGCTGACGGTTCTTTTTTCTCTCGATGATCAGATCACAAAGGGTCCCATTTTTTAACACAGCATAGCGGATCTCTTTGGAGTCGACGTTGAGAAGGATTTCTTGCATTGGATCCCCGATGAAAATAATTTTTTTACATGCTCATGAGAAAACTGCAGAACTCACATTCGCGATCAGATTCGATGATTTTGGCGTTGGCTCGGTTTCTCGCAAATCGATATATCTCATTGTCTATAGGCGATTTGCAAGAAATCCGTGCTAACGCCAAAAGCGCGGATTTGGGGCCGAAATCGGAGTTCTGCAACTCCCTCCATGTACAATAAAAGGATAGTAGGGGAATTTAACTTGTTTTTCCACAAAAATTAGTGGCGAGCCATTCCCTTTTTTTTGAAGAAGAACGGGGCACGTGGGCGTACCCGTCCTTTCTAATGGAGCCATGTTTAGAAGCGGTAGCCGACGGTGTTGCGGAACCCGAAGTAATCCCGTGTCGTATTTGACCCATGGAGGCAGATGTTGTAGGGCTCAATGCGGTAATCCCAGTGGCGCAGGCGTCCAAAGCGGAAAGTGATCGGCAGGGCGACATCGACTCCTCCAACGGGGGATCCCCAGTTAAAGTGCTTTTTGTTCACAGCGCCCCCGAGCATTCCCTTGACATTGAGACCGAGGGTGAACCAGGAGGTGAACTCGTGGTCGTACAGGAATCCCGCTGCGCCATAGACGATGGCTGGCTTGCAGTGGTGATGGTGGTGAACGTCCTTGAAGACGCCGGCTCCCGCAAAGGGAGTGAAGTGGTCCCTTCCATTCCAGAAGAAGTTGTATCCCATGCGCAGTTCTGCCTCAGCAACTCCTGGGCAGGCAAACCATCCTTCGACACCTGCATAGAAAGCGTTCGGCTTGGTCCGCTCATACGCCTGGTGCAGGGGAGAAAAGACGCTCATACGGTTGTTATATTCGATAAAGGAAGTGGGCGCCGTTGTGCTCATATCGGGAGCGGAATCTGCGTGTGCTGCGAGAGATAGTAAGAGTGCGGGAAGTGTTGCTAGTGTGCGTTTCATTTGTAAGTACCCAAGGTTTTTTTGATTTGGCCTAAAAAGGAGTGTTTGATCAATCTCTCAGCCGTAGTGATGCTGCGGGTGAGGCTATCGGAGCTGATGTTGCCGTGGCATTTGATGACGATGGCATCGACGCCGCAGAGAAGAGCTCCGGGGTACTCTGCATAGTGCAGTCGCGTGCGCATCCCGCTGATCATTTTTTTTAGATCGGAGGAGCACCCTTCTAATGCGGCATTTTCAAACTGATCCAAGATGGCGGCAGCAATGCCCTCTGCCGTTTTCAGGAAGACATTTCCAGTAAATCCGTCGGTAACTAGCACGTCGATGCCTCCGTGAAAGACATCTCTTCCTTCGACATTTCCATGAAAGACAAAACCTGCTGACTTCTTTTTGCCGAGTGCTTCAAGTTGGTGATAGGCCTCTTGCAGCTCAGGAGTGCCCTTCATGGCCTCAGAACCGATGTTGAGCAAGGCAATGCGCGGTTGCTTGATTCCACGGCTGCGCTGGTAGGCGGCTCCCATTGCGGCGTTCTGGACGAGGTATTTGGCTTTAGTGGCGGTGTTAGCTCCTACGTCGAGGACGGCGAGATCACCCGTTTGGGTGGGGAGTAAAGTGAGTAGCGAAGGGCGGTCTACAGGGGGAAGTGCGGGAAGCTGTAATTTTGCACAGCCCATGAGCGCGCCGGTATTCCCAGCTGAAATGAAGGCGTGTAGAGTTCCTTCTTTTAGCAAACGGATTCCCGTGCAGATCGAGGAGTTTTTTTTTCTCCGGATTGCAGCCAAAGGCGGCTCGTTCATCGAGATCACTTCTTCGACGAGATGAAATGTGACTTGGGGGGGGATTTTGCGTTTTTTGGAAAAAACTTCCGCGGTACCGAAAAGAGTGAGATGCACATCGACGGGCATATCGCGTGCGAAATCGAGAACACAAGAGAGCAACCCATCCGGGGATGAGTCACTTCCCATTAAATCAATGCCAATGTGGCACTGATCTTTTTCGCCTTTACTCTGTCCTCGCATGCACCACCGCTCGTCCTGCATAAAATCCGCAATGGGGGCAAATTCTGTGAGCTAAACGCGGTTTCGCGCAATTAGTGCACTCAGAAGTGTTTCTCGGTTTTTTTGCATGGTGTGATCTGCGGGATTTTTTGCGCGCATTAGATGTTCTATTACGTGGAACTGCCATATGAAATCCTCTCCATAAAAAATTAAGCAGATCATACGCCGACCCTACAATTTTTATCAAGAGAGGGAATTGTAAAACTTGTTGCCAGCGCTTAAATAGGATGATTTTGGGAGTAGTAAATTTTGTCTTTTAATCGATTTATAGTGAAAGCACAACGCAAAGATGCGCGGGCGCAAAGGCGCAAATAGATACAAATCTCTTTCGCGTTAATCATTCCTTCTAGAGGTCGGCGAAGGGGAAGTGGACGATATCAGCGGGGGCAGCGTCTTTTTGGGGCACAAGAAATGATTTGATAGTGTCTCGTTCGGGGCACTTCCCTCCGCATTCGGCGAAGAGGGGGGCTTGGAGAAGGATCGACTCGCGGATATTGGCACCAATATTATGGATGGCGCCCTTGATTTCCTCGAGGGGGATAGTGAGGCATACATTTTTGAGGTCGATATCGACGCGGGTGTGTTCATTACAAATGGAGCAGGGCAGCGTGGCGGGCGCTTTGACATTCAGATGGACGATGAGGTGGTCATCGACGAGGTAGGCCTCTCCTTTCAGGAGGATCTGGTCGATGAAGCGGAGTTCATCCCCGTCGAGCTCGAGAAATGCGGGTGTGAGAGACTCATCAAATTGTTGAGGCTCTGCATTTTTTAGTCTGTCGATGTAAATATTTAAATTGTCCACGGCGCTCTTCTCCTTAAATCTAATGGGAGAGATTGTAAGGGAGTGGCTCAAGGAGAGCAAGGACTTCTTTTGCGGCCTCTTCAGAGGTATTGAGATCGCCAAGCTGGCAGATGAGGGAGGCGCAGCTGCTTTGGATCGAGGCAGTGTTAGCAAGGATGTCATCGAGTTTTTGATTTAAGGCCTCTAATGTGAAGTGGGGGCCAAAGAGTTCGGGGAAGATCTCTTTCTGCGCGATGATGTTCACCAGGCAGTAATAGGGGAGCCGGATGCGCAAGATGTCTCGTGCGATGATGACATCGAGTGCTGAGATGCCGTAAGTGACCACCGTGGGGACTTTGTGGAGGGCGAGCTCGAGTGTCACCGTGCCCGATTTGGCAATGGCGAGATGGGCGGCCTTCATCAGTTCATACGATTTGTCAGCAGGAATGAGAGTGAGTGGGATGTTGGGCTCTGATGAGAGGATTTGAAGGATGAGGGGACGGAAGCGCTCATCGGATACGGAGAGCGCAAAGTGCATTTCGGGGTGCTTTTGGTGGAGCTGCGCGCATGCCTGTAAATAGAGGGGGAGGTTGCGCTCGATCTCTTTTTTTCGGCTGCCTGGGAAGATGGCGACGATTGTGCTTTGGTCGGGGAGGTTGAGCGAGGTGTAGGAGTAAGATTGCAGGCGCTCGATCAGAGGGTGGCCGACATAGGAGGTTTTCAGGGAGGTTTGTGAAAAGAACTGTTTTTCGAAGGGGAGGATTGTCAGGAGGAGGTCGAGGTTTTCTGCCATGAAGGGGATTCTTTTCTTTCCCCAGGCCCAGACGGAGGGACAGATGAAGTGCACGCGCTTAGCGGAAACTCCTTTCTTCTTGAGGTGTCTTGCGAGTCGGAGGTTGAGGCCGGGATAGTCGATGGTGATGACGACTTTGGGTTTTAGGCGCTCGATTTCTCTTACGATCGTGTAGAACTGGCGGATCAGTTTGGGGAGGGCGAGGAAGACGTCGATAAAGCCCATCACCTGAAACTCTTCCATCGGGAGGGTGCACTCTAGTCCTTGTGCGCGCATGCGGGGCCCGCCCACTCCGGCGATGCGGAGATCAGGATGCATGCATTTCAGAGATTGAATGAGCTTTTCTCCATGTAGATCGCCGCTCTTTTCCCCCGCAATCAAATAGATATCACAGGACATCGATGGCTCCTAGCTGTTCGGCGATCCATTGAGCGCCTGCATGGAAGATCTCTTTGGGGGTGCCGTGTCCTTGATGGCCAATGGAGGGAGAGATGAACAGCTCGACTTGCGGAGAGCGGATCCGTTTTTCAAGCGTTGCCTGAGAGAGTTTTTCAATGAAGTCGAAGCAGTGGCGGGTGCCGACTCGCATATCGAGATTGCCGATGTAGAAGCGGAGCTGGCAGTCGGTGAGTGCATTCACGAGGCCATCCAGACTCGCCGATTGGACCATGGGATGATCCTTGAGCTCTTCAAACTCCTTGGCGTAATGCAGGTGTGTCAGCGGTGCAAATCCCACCACGTGCTTAAAAGTGGGGATGTGTGCGGCGGCATGTGTTGCCAGGAATGCCCCACGTGAAAGACCTGCGATGGCGACCTTATCTTCGATGAGGACGTTTTGCAAAAAGAGCGCATCGAGAACCGTGCGCATCTTGTCTACAAAAGTGGCGATGAAGTTGTTGCCATTGCGGATTTCCTGTGCCCAATAATCAAGTGCTTGCGTGGGAGGGAGGTTGTTTTCATGTCCTGGTAGCGTGAGGGAGAAGATGCGCATTGGCAGCGCGGATAGATACGCAGCGGGTTGGTTGAAGGGATCCAGGCAAAGGCTATCTTGTGCAGAGAGCGAGAGGTAGAAGAGTGCAGGGAGTGGGCCTGAAGAAAAGGCGGGGCCGAGGAAGGCAACGTCAATATCAGGACCGCAATCGAAAAATTGGCAGGAGGTGTTACTCACCGGAGGCTTCCTTGCGAGGAGGGCGGCGTCTGCGCCGGCGCTTTCTTCGCGGGGCTGTCGTTTCTAGGGGTTCTCCTTCGAGGACGCTATTCCACTCATCTCGAGTGGACTGCAGAGCCGGTTCCAGCGCGCAGCGCACGTCAAAAAACTGCAGAGCCATAGAGAAGTCGGGATCATTGGGGATGCGCAAGCGTCTATTTTTCTTTTTCTCTAAGGGGGAGATGCGGTACTGCGAGGTGAGGATGGACATCAAACAACCTCGGATGCGGCGTGACAGAGAGAAGAAGGGGTGGAAAATTTCGTTGATCTGCTCTCCAGCTTCGCGGAAGATCTCTCCGAGATGAGGCATCCGTTCCCTATCCACATAGCGCGTCTTCAGCCGCTTATCCAAAAGAGTGAAGACGATAGCAGCCAAAAGGACGGGGCGCTGCAATGGCTCGCGCGAGGGATCGTGGAAGGTCGTGTCGATTTCCTTGAGGATGGCAAAGATCTCTTCCCCTTCGGGGGATTCAGCAAATTCTCCCAGAGCAGGCATCATCAGATGAAGCATCCCGTGATCGGTCATGAGCCGGAAAAAGGGCTCCGAGGCGCCTGATTCGAGCATTCTGAGAAGCTCTTCTTGGATGCGCGCGGAAGAACTCTTGAGGATTTCTTGACGGCACTCGAGAAGGGCAATCCGGGTATCGGGATCCACGTTAAAACCAAAGCGGGCCTGAAACTTGAGCAGGCGCAACATCCGGACGGGATCCTGCTTGAATCGCAAAAAGGGCTGGCCGATGGTGCGCAGAGTCTTCTTTTGCAAGTCGCTGTACCCATTGACGTAGTCGACGATCTCTTGAGTGGCAGAATCGTAGAGTAGACCGTTGATCGTGAAATCGCGGCGCATCGCGTCTTCTTCGGGGCTTCCCCATACATTGTCGCGGACAATCAGCGCATCGGTCTCAATATCTCCCGAGCGGAAGGTAGAGACCTCTAAGATTTTTCTTCCAAAGCGGATGTGTGCTAAGCGGAATCTGCGTCCAATGAGGATGCAGTTGCGGAATACTTTTTTGATTTCTTCAGGTTCTGCTGACGTGGAAATGTCAAAATCTTTGGGTTTTTTGCCAAGGAGAAGATCTCTGACGCTCCCGCCGACGAGGTAGGCAGAATAACCGTGTGCGCGTAGCTTTTCCATGACGTAGAGAGCGTCTGGATCCACTTTTTCGATCGGTAGCTGGTGCTTTTCAAACGGATAGGTTTTCTGTTTCACTCAAGTCTTTGAAGGTGATTAATTCTCCGAATTTTATCGCAAAGTCTGAATATACACAAGCCAGTTCAAAATGGGCTGGGATCTGTCCTAGTACAGCATCTTTATATATATCAATTTTTTTGCAAGAACGGCTCTTTCCAGTGGTAGTTGTCGAGAAGGCCCTGGGTGTCTCTTCCGAGGATCCGATAGGCGAGAAAGAGTGCCTCGACAGAAGCTAGGCCGCGGCTGGGCTCCGTGCAATCTTCTTGTCTGCGTGGATAGGCAGTAGTGAAATGGGAAGGGAGGCTGCGCAGCTCAAAGTGGTGAGGCTCAGGGATCTGGCTGTACATTTTCTCTGCGTAGCGCCAGGTGCCATCGATGAGAAAAATCCCCAAATGAGCATCGTTCGAAGTGAGGGGCGGGGCATCTAAGGCGAGTAAAAAGTATCCGGAGAGAGGGGGGAGAGTGTCTTTAGGATAGGTGAAAAAGCGCATGTCGGGACGGCTCTCTAACCCGCGCAGGCTGCACTTTTTTAGATTTTCTCTGCGGTGGCGTAAAATAATAGTGGGCGGAAATAGTATCATTTTTATATAGATAATTTGAGAGTGTAATTTTATATCATCTACTGATTTTGATCAATTATGAGATTTATGTTGTACAGGTTCTTGTCGGTTTTGGTGCTGGGGATGGGAGCGCTCCATTCCAATCTTTCTCAAACCGAATCCTCTATGTTTCGCCAAGCGGCACTTGAAAACCGCATCATTGTAACCATTGTTTTAGGGTCACAAGAGTGTCTCTGGTCGGAGAAATTTCGGCAAGAGATCTTGGAAGATCCTCAATTTTTGCAGAACATGGGAAGCGATGCAGCCGTGTGGTGTGTCCATCTGAAGGAAGAGAGGGAAGAGGAAGCCTTTCGCAAACGGTTTCATATAGATGATCTTCCCGTCGTGCTGCTCATGGATCCGCGGGGGAAAGAATTTGCCCGTCTGGGATTTTTGCCACTCGATGCAAGAGGGTATGGACAAGCCATCGGCAACTTAATCGAGGATTTTCAACTGATCTGCGCGCAAGTGGAGGGAAATTTTGACGAAGTTTCCTGGAAAGGTCTCTATGCAAAGGCCAAGCAGCTATCAACGCCTTACTATAAAAACGCGATTGTAGAGAGAGGGATCAAGGAAGAGAAAGGGGTTTTCTTTCATCTCGAAAGGTATGCAGAGCTCTTGCAAAAGAGTAAGCAAAGAACCTCCAAAGTGCAAAAGTGGAAGGAAAAAATTCTCGAAATCGACAAAAAGAAAGCGTGCGGAGCCAGGTTTCAGATCGCTGCGTTGGAGTTCCAAAAAAACGTCCTTGGTTTTAAAAAGGGAGATCGCTTGGAAAAAGCGTTAAAGCCGCTTTTGCGCTATGTGAGTGAATTTGGGAAAAAAGAGCCCCACGCTCTCTGGCAGGCAGAACTCATGATCGCAGAATTCTTGTGTACGCAAGAAGAGATCGAATCAGCTCTCCAACACGCCCAGCGGAGTTATGATGCCGCACCAGAAGATGCCAAGTCGCGCATCGCAGACACCATCACATTGATCGAAAGGAAAAAAGCTTGAAAGAGTTTTCCACAAAGTGGCAATGCAAGCCCAAGGAAAAGCGCGGGGTGATCTGCGCAGCCGACCGCACTCAAGAATGGCTTCTGCCCTGGTGGTGGGAGCGCTATTCAGAACACAATTCTTATCCCGTAACCTTTTTTGATTTTGGGATGACCGAAGAAGCGAGAGTCTGGTGCCAAGAGAAGGGACAGCTGATTTCTGCTCCGATCGACACCTCATTTGTTGCCCCGCGTAGCCAAATCGACGATGCCCTAGCAAAAGAGTGGGAAGGATTCTATGGATGGACGGTGTGGAATTCTCGCCCCAGTTGGTTTAAAAAGCCGTTTGCCTATTTGAAGAGTCCTTACCGGAAAGGGATCTGGCTCGATCTCGATTGCGAGGTCTTGGGCTCTCTCGAGCCTCTCTTTTCATATAATGGTCTAGCCCTTGCCAGAGAATATACCACAGATCACCTCCCAAGTACTGACCCCCATGTGCGTTTCAATGGCGGCGTCGTTGTGTTTGAGCATGGCGCCCCCATCATTGAAAAGTGGGCTGAGGGCGCCCTCAAACGCAACCACCTCGTCTGGTCCGATGACATGCTGCTCTCTCAGCTGATTGCAGAACAGAAGTTTCAAGTCGCAGAGATCCCCGACGATTACAATTGGCGGTTTGCCCAGGGATTTAATCTGAATGCCGTGGTTCTTCATTGGGTGGGAAGCGGAGGCAAGGCGTACATCCGCAAGCACGGTGGACTCAAACCCGCGCTCGATGCCTTTTACCAATCCTGTCGTGGAAAATTGCGATGATGTCTCAGACGCAGTCATAGGTTGTGCCCCCGAGCAGAAAGGGGGATTTTCAAAAGAGCGTGTAGCGCGACTTCGCTTGCGAAGTGCTCGGCTCACTCGATTCTCTCTCCATATTCACAAATTATTTTAACTGTAGACTGTTAAATTAAAAACGTTTAAAATTGAGTGGAGTAAAAACGAATAATTTCTAATAACGAGGTTTTATGGCTAGTACATCTTATAGAATCGCTCCGCTTGTCGACACGGCGTCTACTTTCATCTATTCCATGCCCGAAGGGAAGCCAGACGTAAAAAATCACCCTCTGACTCCAGAAAATGAAGATTGCCGTCCCATGGTCGAACAAAAACCGCAAAAGGGTCTCTCTTGCTTATTCTATGCTTTCAATATGTTGCGCCTCCGCGTTGGCCCCAATCCCTCGCCGGAATATCAAGAGGCCAGGAAAGTGGAAAAACTCATTTCAGATTTTAAAAAGAATTTGATGGTTCTCAAAGATAAACGTCAAGAGTCTGCCTTTATAGAGGAAAATCTCGTCGAGATGTTTCATGTGAATATCAATGCAATCCGCATGCTTCGCTCCATTGATATCGATTTGACGCGTGCAAAGCTCGTTCCTCAGAGATCTTTGGTCGACAGCTTGCTGCGGGAATATGATCGTCTTGCACAATCTGCCGGAGTTGCAGAGGGTTCAGGAGAACGCGTAATTTACGCAAAAGCGATATCCCTCTTCGAGCAATTTACCAAGCAGGACCAATATCACGACCTAGAATATTTTATCCGCCACAATTATACCCATGAAAACATCAAGCTGTGTTTAGATTTCCTTAGTCAATTGACGCAAGATCCCAAACGGGCCTATGAAGAGTGGGCCAGGAAAGACATAAGTGAAAATCTCTCTTTGCAATTGGGATCTATGGCCTTGATCAGTGAGACAGCCGTGGAAACAGCAATGGGCTCAATCTTGCCGTATGAAGAAATCCAAAAACGCGTAGACCGCCTCAATCACTTGGCTTATTCCGAAACTGCAAAGGCACTCGGGTTCCAGTTTGCACCATGGACGCCCAGCCAACCTTTAACGGAACTTCAAGAGTGTCTAAAAAAATATGGCCCTTTAGTTGTGGTAGGCGAATTTGGTGGAAGCCACTATCGGGTTCCACCGGAGCAAAAAGAAGTGGTGGCAGGAAAGCCTGTCTTCGGCTGGCTCCCCAAAGATCGCAGGCAAGATTCTGACCTCCCCCACAGAATCAGAGGAGGATATCATGTCGTCGTCATCATTGGAGCGGCAATCAATGCTAAAGCAAAAGGAGGTGGCATCGTGTACTTCATCGATCCCATGGATGGTAGCCGTCCGTCCCAACAAGACCTGCCGAATACACAAAAAATACATGCCATTTCTTATGACAATTTAACCATCCACGCGGTCAACGACAGTACAAATCGCACCTATTCTGCAACACTCAAGCTCTCTAATGTCCCTCCTACCTATGCTCAGCTATACCGCTACGTCCTTTACCACCCGCGAAATTCCGTGCGTTAAAGGATTGAGTTGAGATTTTTGAGGTAGAAGATGGCAAAAAAAAAGCACCCTAGATGCCCTTGCAGGCATCTAGGGTGCTTCGAGTGGGGAACTTTAGAGAATGGCGCAGAGTGTGTGACCTGAGTTGCTAAGAGGTGGCAGGTTGTTCCCTGCGACGATCTGAGCCTTCATTTCATTCAGTGCC
>JAZJZV010000054.1:0-7500 GCA_040389485.1 Chlamydiota bacterium | reverse complement strand
TTTAGAACGATCTCCTCGCAAGTCGCCTTCACCGCCGAAGCACACACCACCATCTCCTACTTGCATCCCCATGCGCCCGCCCTCCTCGTGGCATCCCTGCTGCTGGATCACAAAATCCTCCACCGCAAAATCCGCGAACAGGGAGGCGCCTACGGATGTGGAGCCACCTATGGATCCACCTTGGGACAGTTTGTCTTCCACTCCTTCCGAGATCCTCACATCGCCTCCACCCTCAGCACCTTCCAAGAATCCATCGACATCATTGCCCACGGAGAGTTCAACGACCAAGACCTAGAAGAGGCTAAGCTCGGCATCATCCAGCAATTCGACATCCCCATCTCCCCCGGCAGTAGAGCCATCACCGCCTATGCTTGGCTGCGCGACGGTAAGTCGCACGCCATGCGCCAGCAGTTCCGCGAGCGTCTCCTTGCCCTTACCCACAAAGATATCGTCCACGCCGTCGAGATGCATCTACTCCCCCTTAAAAGCAAAGGCGTCATTGTCTCCTTTGCCGGCAAAGATCAATGCGAACGAGAACACACCCTCCTCCCCCAAATCCCCATCCTCTCCATCTAAGAAAAAGAGCAAAGAAAAGAGAAAAGAGTTGGTGGTAAAGGTTTTTATTCCGCCACCAATACACCAGTCGGGGAGTTGGCACTGCGTGTCCGTCCCGGTTCGCGCTCGGCAAACGCGCTTCACCTCTCCGCTGAAAGCAAGCCAAACTATTGGCTTGCATTGCGGCAAGCCGCAATCAGCTCCGAGCCCCCGCGGGCCCCTTTGAGACTCATCTGGCTTTGCCAAATCGCGTGCTCGCCAAAGGGGCGTGTAAAACACGCCCTACGGGTCCGGTTCGCTATTCGCTCACCTGATTCGCAACTCGAAGGTCCGCTGGACCTTCTCCTGTCTTCATCAGCCCTTGCCGCCCTGCGGGCGTTCCTGCGCAGCGATTTCGCTTTGCCATCTGAGTCCATCGGCTGCTCGAAGCGCTCGCATCCCGCCGGACGTGCGTCCTCTTGGCGGGGCCCCTGCTCACGTTCTCTCGCAGAGCGAATTTAGAATGCATCCCAAAAAGCCTTATTCGCTATTTTGAGAAGGTCTCAATGATTGTCGAGAAGGAAGGGGCCCGCTTAACTCAACTATTGTGTGTCTGGCAGCTTAAAAAATATTGGCTCAATTGCGCGATACTCAAAGATTGGACAAACTGCCAAGTCAAGTCGGGACGGACGTTTGGATTAACTCTTTCATGAGCATAGTAAGCACTCGGCGTGCTTCTGAATATCGTTTTATCAAAGATGACAACAGCAGATCTCTCCGTGCTTATGAAGTTAGCCTGTTTGTATATGAAACGCATGACATTTGTATTGGGCTGATTGGGCTTAGAAATCCAAGCATGGAAACGAGCAGCCTCGATTTTTGCGTTAAAAAGTGATTTGCGAATATCCATGAGTTTTCGGCGCTCTTTATAAAGATAGGAAGGAATAAGATCATAACATCCATACTTTTCGCCACAGAAATAAGGCCATTCTTGATTTAAAGCAATTCGCCTAATATCTGTTTCACATGCTTTTTTGAGCCTTGGGTTGTTCGGAACGATGTTTTCAAGATAATGGTCATGAAGCAGAGTGATCTTTTCAGTGTGCTGCTGGTGTAGGGTTTCATATTTTTGAACTTTTGCTTCCCATTTATTGAGTTGGGCTATCACAGGTTTTAGCGCGAGCAACCGATTGGGTTCTTGGGCAACGCCTGGAATGGAATACCAATTGATCCCTTTTTGCTCTAAAATCTGTTCAATATCTCTGACAGACAAATTTTCCAAGCATTCATTCGCAGGAATACATGATCTCAAACGGATCACGTTTTGGATAGAAAAAAACAATAGTGCTACAGGTCCATATACCGGCAACAAGAAAAACACATTGAGGGGACCGACGGCTCCGAGAAATGTTAAGGTAGACCAAGTTGCAATCATAGGACATAGTGCAATGAACGCCAGGCTTGCCAGTTTGACAAGAGCGGCTGCCGCCACTATAGAACAGACCGTTGCGACTCCGAATAGAACAACTTTGCCTATCTCCTTAGGAAGTTCCTTAGGATCATAATTTTTCACACAGGCACTGTCATCGTACAACTTCAACGAAGATGGCATAAAGCAATCTAATCCATTTAACATAAAACCCTAAATTGATTTAAAATAAATCTATTTTTTGCTAAATCTATACAAAATAAAATTATTTCATTTTTCATTTCACATTATACATAGACATCTAAATTAAACAAACGAAAACATATTATTAATTTGCAAATAAAATTTAGAATTTGCCGTTGAAAAGGACAATGCGCATTGGCCTTCTTCAAGATTGGCTCTGCGAGAGGATGCAGTCCGGCGGGGCTCGGAACTGATTGCGGCTGTGCCGCAATGCAAGCCAATAGTTTGGCTTGCATTCAGTGGAGCGGTGGAAGCGCGCCTGCTTGCGCGCGAACTGGCCGGAGACACGCTGTGCCAGATCCCCGACAGGTGTACAAGAAGCGCTACCCCGGTTTTTTGTACCATTACTTCCAACCGCTCCTATCATCAGATCACAGGCGTTGCAGATATCTAACTTTCTCGTATATGATTTGGGGTTACTGAACATGCTTAAGGAGTGTCCTATGTTGCGTTACCCACTAATTGCGATTGCCTGCACCGCGCTACTTTCTGCAACACCGGAAGTCATTGCAAAGGCAGAAAATAATGAGAATTGCTCATGTTCCCCCGAACAAACTTCAAAAGCGTTCACAGCGGTCGCCAAAAAAGCGATGCCCGCCGTTGTTTTCATCAAGGTGCAATGCAATGCCCCCGAGCTCGATGAAAATGGCTACCCTTATGGCTACCAAAACCCCTACGACTCGGATGGAGATGACTTCTTCAATCGCTTCTTTGGATTCCCCTATCGCGGCGGCCAACCCCAAAAACCTGCTCCACAAATGAGCCAGGGATCGGGTTTCCTCCTCAGTACAGACGGCTACATCATGACTAATGCCCACGTCGTCAAAGGTGCGGACAAAATCACTGCCGTTCTCAACGATGGGAGAGAAATGGATGCGACGTTGATTGGAACAGATCCACAGACTGACATCGCGATGCTGAAAATTGAAGGGAAGAACTTCCCCTTTGTCATTCTCGGAGACTCCGAGGAAATCGACGTAGGCGAATGGGTGATTGCCATCGGCAGCCCTTTCCAACTCGAGGCCTCTGTGACAGTCGGCGTCGTCAGCGCTAAGGGAAGACAAAATCTGCGCATCACCGACTTCGAAGACTTTATCCAGACAGATGCTGCCATCAACCCCGGTAACTCGGGAGGCCCCCTCCTTAACCTGAAAAGCGAAGTGATCGGCATCAACACCGCGATCGTCTCCCGCAGCGGCGGCTACATGGGAATCGGCTTTGCGATCCCCAGCAACATGGCGAAAAATATCATGGCGCAGCTGATCGACAAAGGCTCTGTGACCCGCGGCTTCCTCGGGGTTTCTCTGCAACCTGTCGACAAAGACATCGCCGATGCCTTTAACTTGCCCAAACCCGAAGGCGCACTCATTTCTGAGGTCGTCAAAGACTCCCCAGCGGATAAAGCTGGACTCAAGCAAGGGGATATCATCCTCGAGTACAACAAAATCCCGGTCAAATCGCTCCAGTCCTTCCGCAACGAGATCTCTCTGATGCCGCCAGGTTCCACTGTCTCTGTCAAGGTCAACCGCAAAGGGCAAACTCTGACGATCCCGATCACGTTGGGAACAATCAATGAGAACGGCTCTGCGACAGGCAACTCGATTCAGAAGCTGGGAATGGAAATCGACAACCTCTCTCCAGACCTTGCAAAACAACTAGGCTACACACAAAAAGAAGAGGGCGTCGTCATCACCAAGATCAAACCGGGATCGCCCGCTGCTCTTGCCGGATTGCGACCAGGATTCCTGATCCAAGCCGTCAATCACAAGAAAGTGACGAACGTCACCGAATTTAGCGAAGCCATGGGGCAATCGGAGAATCAGAGAATTCTGCTTCTCGTGCGCCAGGGCAACATGACCCGCTTCTACTCGGTCAAGGTCGAGTAAAGCATGCGCTATTCTCAAGAAATTGAGGGGATTTTTTCATGCGACAACCTGTCGCATGTAAAGCTTCCCCTCTTCCACGCGAATGTCCAGGCGGGCTTCCCTTCGCCCGCTGAGGACTACCTCGATCAGCAGCTCGACCTCAATCAACTTCTTATCTCCCATCCCGCAGCCACTTTCTTCGTCCGCGTTGCCGGCGACTCAATGGTCAATGCTGGCATTACATCCGGAGATATCCTCGTCGTCGACCGCGCGCTCCCTGCTACAACCGGTAAGATCGCCGTCGTCATCCTTAACTCTGAGTTCACCGTCAAACGGCTCTGTCTCAAAGACAAAAAAATCCTTCTGCTTCCCGAAAATCCCTCCTACCCTGTAATAGAAGTGGAAGAAGGAAGCGATTTCCAAGTATGGGGAATCGTGACCTACGTCATCCACAAGACTTAATATTCATGTATAGTTCCGAAAAGTCGAGATATTATCTCGTCGACTGCAACCAGTTCTACGTCTCCTGCGAGCAGGTATTTTCTCCCAAGCTTAAGGGGAAAAGCGTCGTCGTGCTCTCTAGTAACGATGGATGCGTCGTCGCCAGATCCAAAGAGGCAAAGGCTCTCGGCGTCCCCATGGGAGCTCCTGCCTACCAGTGCGAAAAGCTCTTCAAAGAGGGAAAAGTCCATGTCCTCTCCTCCAACTACGCTCTCTACGGAGACATGTCGCAAAGAGTGATGCATGTCCTCTCGCGCTTCTCTCCCCAGTTCCAAGAATACTCGATTGATGAAGCATTTTTAAAAATCTCTGCGGAAGACCCCTTAGCGTGCGCAAAAGAGATCAAAAGCACAGTGCTGCAGTGGACGGGCATCCCCGTCTCTATTGGTATCGGGCCCACCAAAACACTCTCAAAGGTTGCAAACGATATTGCCAAGAAAAAGAGCCGCGAAGGGATCTTTGCCTTCTTCGATGATGCCCACACCGATGCCATTCTGCAGCAGCTCCCTGTCGAAGAGATCTGGGGCATCGGCAAACACTTGAGCAACGCATTACACCGCGCATCCATCCACCACGCCAAAGCGCTCAAAGATGCCGATGACGGTTGGTTAAAGGCGCGCTTTTCTGTCGCTGTCCAAAGAATTGCCTGCGAGCTGCGCGGGATCTGCTGTCTTCCCTTTGACGAGGTCCCCATGCCGCGCAAGTCAGTGACCTGCTCGCGCTCTTTCGGCAAAAACGTGTCAACTCTTCCACTACTGGAAGAAGCTCTCTCTGCCTATACGACAATCGTCGCTGAAAAATTGCGCCTTGAAGAGCTCCTCCCCTCCTTCGTCACCATCTTTCTCATGACCTCCCCCTTTGTACCCAATCCCTATCATCAAAGCATCACCATTGAGCTCGAAGAACCCACGGCATTCACTCCTGACTTAATTTCCACAGCAAAAAAAGCGCTTCGCAAGATCTTCCGCAAAGGGTATGAATATAAAAAAACGGGAATCACGATGGGAGGACTCGTCCCCCAGAAGAATTACCAGCCAGGCCTATTCACTGAGCAAGGCCCCCGGAAAGAGAAAAAGGCGCGCGCAATGCAAACCCTCGACGCCCTCAACGAGCGTATGGGAAAACAGACGCTGCGCTTTGCAGCCGAAGGAATCGAGCAACCGTGGAAAATGAAGCAGGGGAAAATCTCCCAAAAATTCACCACCTGCTGGGAAGAACTGCTGAACATCAAGATCTAAGGAAAACGATGCAAAAAAGCCTCTTCAAACAGCTCGGTCTTTCCCTCCTCGCGTCAACGCTGCTCATCAGCGCAACCCCCATTCCCGTCGAAGCCCCCCTCGTTCTGGAAATGGCGCAAGAGAGACTCTCCTCTGTGGGAAGGCTACTAATAGCACCCGATGGTCTTGTCTACGTCAAGGTCTCTGACCATTACATTCACGAAGCCCTCAAGATTTTGAACGATCCCGCAATTGAGAGACCGCCTTACTTTGGCGAAGGCAAAATCGGCGCGCATATCACCGCCTTTACCATCGAAGAAAGTAAGAGCCGCGACCTCTTTTTGCCGCAGCTCGAACAACCCATTGTCTTTGCCGTCACTGATTTCGATGCAGTTGAGGTGGAGGGAAAGCGCATCTACTACTACAAAGTAGACGTGCCGCAAGTCGAGCTCATCCGCATGAGCAACGGCCTCCCTCCCAAAATTGTCAATCACGACTTTCACATCACCGTCGGGATACGCACTCTAGAAGTCGACGCGGGCGCGCAACGTTAAGCCGTAAAGCCCCAGATTGCCGTCTGCTCTCGTATAGTAGGGCTGTCCTGGTGTCGTGAACTGCTCGATTTGGTTTTGGCTCGTCCAGTACTGCGATTCAAAACCAGCGCTGAGCCCAAAATGGCACGCATCTTCGCAGAAATTGCGATCCCAGGCAAGTCCCGCTTCCAGCTGAAGCATCGACGTCACAAGGTTCAAGTCTTTCTTGAGATCAATGGGGACAGACCCACCACTTTGATGCTGTTTGTTGTGCAGATCAAACTGTCCAATGACAAGCGCTGCTGCTGCATTACCAAACAAACTAAAGCCTATGCCCAGCTGCCAGTTTGCATCGACACCAATAAGAGGTCCTGCCCCTTTGAAGTCGTTTTCATAGTGCACTGTGTACTCCTGCCCCGCAGGAATAAATCCGCCCTTGTAGCGCAGGTGAGCTTCCTGATCGATCCACGCTCCTTTAATTCCAAAATAGGGGCGCAGGCAGAGAGTTTTTGCGATGTAGTACACTCTTCCCATTTGCAAATCGATCGACTGGAAATCAATTTCCCAATGCGCATGCGCATCGGCGACGTTGCTCGTTGCACCATAAAGCAGCAAGGGGAAGACGGAACCATCGGCGCTGTTTGTTTGGTCAGGAACATAGCGCGTGTAATTCACATAAACATCCCAGCCATCATAGGGCATGTGCACGCCGGCTCCGACGCGGAAGCCCGATTCGAATTCGAAATTGACTGTTTTAGCAAAGGCGTACTCCATCCCCGACTGGCGCGCTCTCCAGTAGAGCCACTCAGCCGTGATAAATGCGTGACCATTGGGCGCCTGAAAACCATGGCGGGGGTACTTGAGTCCCTCTTCGTCTTCCTTGATGTGATATGCCTTGTACTCCAAACGCTCCATCCGATCCGATTCGCTCGAAGGAGGAGGAGGCGTTTGCTGCGTTGCAATCGGCGCTAGAGGGCGGTTATCCACGCGCTGAAAATAGGGACGCTCTTCGACTGGCTCAACAGGTGCATCCGCCTGCACAGTCTCTTTCTTGACGACCTTCGGCTGCGTTTTGCTGGAGAACCACTTGTTCTTCACTTTGGAAGAGCTCTTTTTTCCATCGTCGGAAATATTTGTCCGCGGCTGCTGCCTGCGCACTCCTGCATAATGGGGCTTTT
>JAZJZV010000053.1:1432-3575 GCA_040389485.1 Chlamydiota bacterium | reverse complement strand
CACGCCGACCCAGACCGCGCGCTGAACCTCACCTTCGACCTCTTCGTCGAGCTCGGCGCCAATGACGAACAGCTCGACTTCGCCATCTGCTACGCTTCAGGACTTGGCGGATTTGCAACGACAGAGATCAACGACCCCAGAGTCGACATGCGTCCCCTCTTCGAAATGATCATCAAACGCGTTCCCCATCCTCCCGGCAACCTGGAACTTCCCTTCCTGATGCAGGCAACGACCCTCAGCTATGACGACTTCGTCGGAAGACAGGCCTGCGGCCGTATCCTCGAAGGGCACATTCGCAAGGGGCAGGAAATCGTCAAGGTCGATAAGAACGGCCATCCGACAAAACACCGCGTCCAGCGCCTCGAAGGCTACCACGGGCTCAAAAAAGTCGAAATCGAAGAATCCGGCGTCGGCGACATCGTCAGTATCTCAGGAATTGCCGAAATTTCCATTGGAGATACCCTCTGCGACCCATCGCACATCGTCCAACTTCCTCCTATCTCGCTTGCAGAACCCACCCTTTCGATTGAGATGATGGTCAACAATAGCCCCTTCGTCGGCAAAGACGGCAAGCACGTCACCATGAATAAAATCAGGGACCGCCTGATCCAGGAAAAGAAGGCGAACATCTCGCTTAAAATCGAAGATTCCTTTAAGGACGACGCCGTACGCGTCTGCGGACGTGGAGAACTTCACTTAGCCGTATTGATCGAAGCCATGCGCCGCGAAGGGTATGAGTTCACCCTCTCCAAGCCCCAGGTTATCTTGAAACAAGTCGAGGGTGCCACACATGAGCCGTTCGAAGTCGTCCACATCGAAGTCCCACAAGACTTCTCTGGCTCTGTAATCGAAGAACTTTCCCGACGCAAAGGGGAAATGCGCGCGCTCAGCACCAACGAGCACAACATCACGACCATTGAGTTCTTTATCCCCACACGCGGACTCATGGGATACCGCAACAGCTTCCTCACCATGACGCGCGGTCTCGGCATTTTGACCTCCGTATTCGACAGCTATGGTCCTCACAAAGGCCCTATCCCTGGACGGCCTTATGGAGCGCTCATTTCCAACGGCCCTGGAAAAGTTACCGCCTACGCCTCGTTCAGCATTCAAGAACGCGGCTCGCTCTTCGTCAGCCCTGGCGATGAAGTATATGAAGGAATGGTTGTTGGCGAAAACTCGCGAGATAATGACCTCGTCGTCAACGTCGTTAGAGGCAAGCAGCTCACTAACGTCCGCGCATCGGGAAGCGATGAGAACATCATCCTCACTCCTCCGCGCACATTCACTCTCGAGCAGGCGATCGACTACATCCAAGACGATGAATTCATAGAGGTCACTCCGCACTTCATCCGACTGCGCAAGCGTTTCCTATCTGAAAACGACCGCAAACGCAAGTAGTCGAATTGATCTACCACTCGTTCGCTTTGCTTAAGCGAACGAGTGGTTAATTACTCTTTGCATCTTGCTAGCTTCTGCGTTAAAATTGACCACTATCAATAGTGAGTCCACATGCCATCCCTCCGTCTTCCTTTGCCCATTCTCTTTCTTCTGGTCTCTTTTGCTTCTGTGGGAGCTGTGCTCTTCACGCCTGCACTACCCTCGATTGCGCACCACTTTAATGTCTCCGCTGCAAGTGTTCAATTCACCATCACCTCATACCTGATCGGGTATGCGCTCGGGCAACTTCCCTATGGCCCCCTGGCTAACGGGATTGGACGCAAAAAAACGCTCTATTGGGGGATCTTTGTCTCCATCATTGGATCACTCCTCTGCGCGCTCTCCGCTCCGCTGCACTGCTTTCCGCTGCTCGTCATTGCACGCGTGATCCAGGCTCTTGGCGCCTGCGTCGGATTGAAAGTCAGCTTCACAATGATCGCCGATGTCTACGACCAAACGGCTTCGACCAAGATGATCTCTAAAACATTGATGGCATTTGCCATAATGCCTGGCATCGCGATTGCCATCGGCGGGGCAATCACCGAATATATCAATTGGCAGAGCTGCTTTTATTTTCTCGCGCTTTTTGGCGTTGTCACCTTGTGGTTCGTTTCGCGTTTACCTGAGACTGCCCCATCTATTGATCTCTCAGCGCTAAAGCTGCGTGCCAGGTAAATCGGCCGGTCATTTTTCTGACCTGCGT
>JAZJZV010000053.1:0-1422 GCA_040389485.1 Chlamydiota bacterium | reverse complement strand
ATAATATGCGTATAGAAAATGCTATTAATAAACTAAAAGAAGAGTTAGCTAAATTTGAAGCTGAAAAACAAAAAGCTTCTCACCTCGGCCCTCATGATGGGTCTTGGGACATCTGTCATCTATGTGTTCTCCGCAAAAGCCCCGTTTATCGGCATTGAACTCATTGGCGTTTCTCCCGATATTTTTGGATTGTACAACCTCATCCCCTCCGCAGGTCTAATCGCAGGCTCTCTCTTTGCGACTTGGCTGGCAGGGAAGTACGCTCCTCTACAGCTTCTAAAAACAGGAGTGATCGCTTCGCTCGTCGCCACATTTGCGATGCTCATTCCATTTGCTTTAGGAGCGCCTACAATGCTGTCGCTCTTTTTGCCAATGACTCTGATCTTAGGTGTTGAGTCGATCGTCTTTGCGAACATCTCCTCCTTTGGACTCTCTACCGCAAAGAACAAATCAAACGCCTCTGCCATGCTCAATTGCGTCAATATGAGCACAGCCGTTGTGGCGGTTTTCCTCTCGGAAACTCTCATGCCGGAAAATCCCATTTATTTGCCGATCGCATTTACTCTTTTCTTTTTTCTCATGTTGCTGCTTTACTATCGCCTGAAAAGAATATAGGTTCTTCATGCAGAAAAAAGTGGAAGCTCCTTCACGACGCGAGATCTGGAAAATGTTCGACCAGATCTCACCGACGTATGATTGTGCGAATAAAGTGATGACGTTTCGCTTAGATGATCGCTGGCGCAAACAGCTCTGCGCGTTTCTGCCCAAAAAAAGAGGAATGAGAATCCTCGATTGCGCAACGGGAACAGGAGATCAGATCCTCGCTATTCTGAAGAAAAGACCTGATGTCGCCTCCATCATCGGGGTCGATCTTTCCGAAGGGATGCTAGAGATTGGCAAGAAAAAGATCACCTCGTCCAAGGTCGCTTTTCAAGTGGGTGACTCACTCTCTCTTCCCTTTGATGAGGACAGCTTTGATGCCGTGACGATCTCTTTTGGCATCCGCAACGTCGAGAATGTCTCACTTGCCCTTCGAGAAATGCACAGAGTTCTCGTTAACGGAGGCAGAACACTGATTTTAGAAGGGACCCTTCCTGGGAACAGGCCTCTGAGAGCGCTCCATCTCTTTTACTTGCGCCATATCCTTCCGCGCGTTGGCGGATGGATCTCCAAAAATCAAAAAGCTTACCGCTATCTCAATGAAACAATCGAAACATTTCCTCAGCAGGAGGAGTTCTGCACTCTGATGCGCGCCGCAGGATTTGTGAATGTCAAGGCATCCCCACTTCTCGGCGGGGTTGCAACTGTCTATCAGGGGGATAAGAATGCAATGGGCTGATTTGATTCATCGGGAAGTCGCCTCTGCCCCATGTGATCCGATCGACTGGCTTTCCTCCCAACCTCTCTACCCCAAAGTCTACT
>JAZJZV010000052.1:7196-10227 GCA_040389485.1 Chlamydiota bacterium | reverse complement strand
ACGCTCGATTGCTTTGATTACAATCCGCTCCTTGTGCAAGAAGCCGGGAAGCATTTGGGTTATGACCGGGGGCCTTTAAAGCATTTTTTTGAGACCATGGTGCCTGAGACTCAAGAATTATCGGAATTGGTTGAGCAGCTGGTGAAGCACTTGACCTGCCGACTGGATTTGGAGAATAGGGGCTCTCTTCCAGAGACACACTACATCGTTTGGAACCCTCAGGATCCCGATGATTCTCCTCTCGAGGCGAGCAATCGCTATGATGTGATCGTAGCGACCTGTTCTGCACTTTTTCATAGGTATATCGAACCCGAAAAGGTGTTTCCAACGTGGCTCCGCATCTTGAACATGCTCAACACTCGGGGAGTGCTTTATGTCGACGCCTGCTCATTTCGTGTCATTAGAAGGGATAAAGACTTGCTGCACCGATTGGAATCTGCCATTGGATCAGCAATCGCATTTAGGAAAATTCCCCCAATTGTCGATATCAACGCCGCATTAGAATCAGAACTGTCAGCGGAGATGATCCAGCGCATCAATATCACGAAGTATCCGATTCTCTATCGCGCCGTCGGGGAAGATGGACAACTCTTTGAAATCGCAGCCTCTTCCTATGCCCTGTATGCAATCGAAAAGCAGTCATGAAAGCCCTTCCTAGAAAATGAAAAATGAGGCAAAATCCCACCAATTGGGGGTAATTATGTCTACAGCGAAACAGGTGATTTTGACAGGAGACCGTCCCACGGGACCGTTGCACCTTGGCCACTATGTCGGGTCTTTAAAGAACCGCGTGGAGCTGCAAAGCCGCTGCGAGCAGTTCGTTATGATCGCCGATGTTCAGGCGCTGACTGACAATGCAGAAAATCCCCAAAAAGTGCGCGATAGTGTTCTCCAAGTGGCCCTCGACTATCTAGCTGTTGGGATCGATCCCGCGCAGACCACGATTTTTATCCAGTCGCTCGTTCCTCCGCTATTTGAACTCATGACCTATTACCTCAACCTCGTCACGTGGAATCGCCTTAAGCACAACCCCACCGTCAAACAGGAGATCGTCCAAAAGGGATACGATGAAAGCGTCCCAGCGGGGTTCATGGTCTACCCCGTGAGCCAGGCTGCCGATATCACTGCATTTAAGGCAGAGCTTGTTCCCGTGGGCGAAGATCAGCTTCCGATGATTGAGCAGACAAATGAAATCGTCCGTCACTTCAACAGGGTCTACAAGAAAAATGTTCTCGTTGAGTGCAAGGCGCTCATTCCCAAAGTCGCTAGACTTCCCGGGACGGATGGCAAGGCCAAGATGAGCAAATCGCTCGGCAATTGCATCTATCTCTCCGATGGGTCAGATATCGTGGCAAAAAAGATCAAGGGGATGTACACCGACCCCAACCATTTGCGCGTCGAAGATCCTGGGCAGGTCGAAGGCAACCCCGTCTTCACCTATCTCGATGCCTTTGATCCCGACAAAGAGGGGCTTGAAGAGATGAAAGCGCACTACCAGCGCGGAGGGTTAGGGGATTCGATTGTGAAAAAAAGGCTTAATGACGTTCTTCAGGCGTTCCTCGATCCGATCCGTGCGCGTCGGGAAGAGTTTGCCAAGGATCCGGCGATGGTGATGCAGATTTTGCTTAAGGGGACAGAGCGCGCCAATGCGCGTGCTTCCAAGACATTGACAGAAGTGCGCCAAGCGATGTGTTTGGACTACTGATACAGTGGTCTCTATTTGTGCTGATCTTCTTCGATCTCGTGATTTAAATCCTCTTCCTCTTCGGCAACGGTTGTCTCATCGCTTTCGAGAAATTCGCGGAAGAGGATAAACAGACCGCCCAGAGCAAATAAAACGGGCAGTAAAATCCAAGAAATGTTGAATTGCACGGTGGCAAAGACGCCGATAAAGATAAAGAGGGATACCCCCATGTCGTAGTGGCGGCCGACCAGGTATTGTCTCAGCGCTAAGGGCACACCCACAGCCAGCATGATCCCTGGCCACCAGGCATCGAGATAGGTGACGATCGCAATTCCGACTAAAAAGACGGCGACTGAAATTGCCTTTGCGCGCTTGTGCGATACGATCATCTTTGCCATGGGAGTGCTCCTTTATTTTCCTTGTAAGGCATCGCTGCTATTTTCTCAAGGTTACAGCTCACTCAAAATACCAACGCAAAGTTTGCTAATGATTTTCTTTGGTATAGAGAATTTATTTTCTCGATGAGAATAGCTCAGCTAAGAAGGGAGCTGTGAGCGAGGTCTTGTGTCGCGCAATGAATTCGGGAGTGCCAACGGCAACGACTCTGCCGCCCTCTTCTCCGCTGCCGGGACCGATGTCGATGATGTGGTCAACAAAGGCCATCACGTCGAGGTTGTGCTCGATCATGATCACCGTGTTCCCTTTGTCGACGAGAAGGTCGAAGATTTTGAGCAATTTGGCGATGTCATCGGCGTGCAGACCGACAGTGGGTTCATCCAAAAGATAGAGGGTTTTTCCCGTTGAGCGCTTAGAGAGTTCTCGAGAGAGGCGCATGCGCTGGGCTTCGCCGCCAGAGAGTGTGGCGATCTCTTGGCCCAGCTGCAAGTAGCCGAGGCCGACAGAGGTCAGGGTATCGAGAATGCGCATGGCTTTCGGGATGGGAGGGAGGAACTCTTTGGCTTCCTCAACGGTCATTTGGAGAATATTCCCCAAGTGCTTGCCCTTGGTTGTCACCTTGAGACTGAGGGGATTGAGGCGATGGCCGTGGCACGACTCGCACGTGACTTTAACGGGAGGGAGGAACTGCATGGAGATGGTGCGCGTTCCCAATCCTTGGCAGGTGGTACACATCCCTTTGCGGTGGTTGAAGCTAAAATGCTTGGGTTGCAGACCGCGCTTTTTGGCTTCGGGAAGAGCGGCGAAAAAAGTGCGCAGTGAAGTGAGTAGATCGACGTAGGTGCTGACATCGGCGCGGTTGGTGTGGCCAATCGGATTTTGGTCGAGGACGAGCAATTTGTCGAAGTTGTGCAGACCTGTAAACAGGGTGTTCTGATATTCCGTTCTCCC
>JAZJZV010000052.1:6318-7186 GCA_040389485.1 Chlamydiota bacterium | reverse complement strand
TGACGGTCAGTTGGTTACGCGGAATCGAGACGTCGATGTTTTTCAAATTGTGCAGGGAAGCGCCGCGCATTTCAATGAAGCGTTCTAAAAGGCGCCGTCTATCAGGCACAGGCATCTGGATCCGCCCGCTGAGGTAGTTGCCAGTGAGTGAGTTTTCGTCTGCAAGGATGTGCTCAAGAGTTCCGCTGGAGACGATTTTCCCTCCCTGTTTGCCGGCGTGCGGTCCGAAATCGATGATCCGGTCGGCAAGTTGGATTGTGAGGGGATCGTGTTCGACGAGCAGAAGGGTATTGCCCATCGCGCACAGATCTTTGAGGGCTTTATTGAGGCGCTGATTATCGTATGGGTGGAGTCCGATGGTAGGCTCGTCCAGGACGTAGAGGCACCCCGTGAGTCCACTGCCGAGCTGGCGAGCTAAGCGGATGCGCTGAGCCTCTCCGCCGCTTAAAGAAGGAGCGCTGCGGTCGAGCGATAGGTAGCCGATGCCAATAGCACTCAGGAAGTGCAAACGGTGCTTGAGCTGGCGGAGCGTCTCCTCGAGAAATGGAGCTTGTTTAGCGCTGAGCTGAATACTATCGATGAACTTTTTGGCACGAGTGATTGACTGGTGGCAGAGATCAGCAATGGAGAGATCTTCGATCTTCACATGGCGGCCGAGAGGATTGAGGCGGGTGCCTTTGCAAGAGAGGCACTGGCTCTGATCGAGTAGGGGAATGAGCGTTTCGCGGATTTCTGAATCAGAGCTTTTGGACAGCAGAGAAAAGAGCGTGTTAAATCCCCTCCATACAAGAGTGAGTCCGTTCTTTTCCAGGGGCTCTTTGTTTCCGTTGAAAAGGGGCTGCAGCTGGGCAGAGCTCAGTTCATTGAG
>JAZJZV010000052.1:4074-6308 GCA_040389485.1 Chlamydiota bacterium | reverse complement strand
CGTGTCGGGGTCGATGTCAATGGACTTCATGAAGTGGTGGAAGACGCGCAGCGCTTCTTTGTTGATGCTCTCTTTACAAAGTAGAAGAAAGAGATCATTGGCTGAGAGATGCATGATTTCGGCGTGGCGCGACAAATCGGCGCCATACTGAAATCCCAGTCCCTGACAATCGAGACACATCCCCTGTTCCGTGTTGAAGGAAAAGGTGTGCGGCGTGATCGGGGGATAGGATTTTCCCGTGCTGACCACGGCAAAAGAAAGATTAAAGAATAGCTCTTTATCTTCGTGCGCTGCGGTCAAAGTGCCGCCGGAGAGAGTGGCTGCTTGATCGATGGCATCGAATAAGCGCTTGCGATTCTCCTGAGCAATGCTCAAGCGGTCGATCACGAGAAAGAGCGCATTTTTGCGTTGCTTGTCGAAGGGGATTTCCTGGTCGAGCTCGTAATAGAATCCATTGAGGCGGATGCGCAAGAAGCCCTGTCTTTGCAGCCTTTCTTTCAGATCCTCAAACTTCTCGCTCCGTTTCATCAGAAGAGGAGAGAGGATCTGCACTTTGCTCTTTTCAGGAAGGGCGAGCAACTTTTCAAGGACGTAATCCTTGCTGATTGTGCGGATTTCCTCGCCCGTTTCAGGGCAATAGGCCTTTCCCAAATGCGCATAGAGCACGCGCAAAAAGTCGTACGATTCTGTCATGGTGCCGATGGTGCTGCGCGGGTTGCCGGCGTGGCTCTTCTGTTCGATGGCAATCGCTGGAGATAGCCCTTCGATGCGCTCAACCTTGGGCTTGGGCATCTGTTTGACAAATTGGCGCGCATAGGCAGAGAGCGATTCGATATAGCGCCTTTGCCCTTCAGCGTAGACCGTTTCAAAGGCAAAGGAAGATTTGCCCGACCCCGAAGGGCCTGTGCACAGAGTGATTTTTCCGCGTGGGATCGTCTCGCTGACCTTTTTCAAGTTGTTCTGCGTGGCGCCCTCGATTGTGATCTCTTCAATTGGGCTGCGTGTAACCAGCTCTTGTTTTTCCATCTCTGCAATTGCGAGTGGGCGGAGCGCTTTTTTAACAGCAGCACCTGTGGGCGTTGCCATCTTTGCAATCTTTTCTGGAGTGCCTGCAGCAACGAGCTCTCCTCCGAACTTGCCTCCCTCGGGACCTAGGTCGATGATCCAGTCCGCTGTTTTTACGAGATCCATGTTGTGCTCGATGACGAGGACAGTGTTCCCTTTGTCCACGAGCTTTTGCAGAACGCCGATGAGCTTGTGGATGTCGTGGAAGTGAAGTCCTGTCGTAGGCTCATCGAGAAGATATAGAGTGTTTCCGCTGGAGGGGCGAGTGAGTTCTTTTGCCAGTTTGATCCGCTGCGCTTCGCCACCAGAAAGGGTAGGGGAGGGCTGTCCTAGCTTGATGTAGCCAAGTCCCACCTCTTGCAGCGTGAGCAGCTTGCCATGGATCTGCGGAAGGGCCGAGAAAAAGGTCACGCTCTCATCGATGGTCATCTCCAGAACTTCGAAGATGTTTTTCCCTTTGTAGAGGATGGAGAGGGTGTTGTGATCAAAACGCTGTCCATGGCAGTGGGCACATTCGACCCATTCGTCTTCCATGAAGTCCATATCGATCTTCTGCATGCCCATCCCTGAGCAGTGAGGGCAAGATCCCTCTTTGACGTTAAAGCTAAAGCGGCCCGCTTTAAACCCTTGAGCAACGCTTTGTGGCAATTGGCTAAAGAGATCGCGGATTTCATCGAAGAGCTTGATGAAGGTCGCTGGGTTCGAGCGCGGGGTTCTGCCTATGGGCGTTTGGTCGATGGCAATCACTTTGTCGATTGCGGAGAGATTTTTAATGCCCTTGTGTTTGCCGACGGGCAGCTCCGCATGGTGCAGCGCATTGGCAAGCGCGGGGTAGAGGGTATCGCTAATGAGGGAGGATTTCCCCGAGCCGGACACTCCCGTCACGGCAATGAATGCCCTCAGGGGAATCTCGACAGTGACCCCTTTTAAGTTGTGATGGGTCGCCTTTTCAATGGTGAGATGCCCTTCGGTTTTTCGCCGTTTTGGGATAGGGATCTTGAGTTTTCCGGAGAGATAGGCACCGGTGATGGACTCCTTGCAATTCAATATGTCTTGGATTGTGCCTTGCGCAACGATCTCTCCGCCATATTGGCCGGCCAGCGGACCCACATCGATGATCGTATCGGCGTGGCACATCGTCTCTTCATCGTGTTCGACAACAATCACGG
>JAZJZV010000052.1:0-4064 GCA_040389485.1 Chlamydiota bacterium | reverse complement strand
TGTTGTCTCGGGGGTGCAGGCCAATCGAGGGCTCGTCGAGAACATAAGTGGCGCCCACAAGTCCTGAACCGATTTGGGATGCTAAGCGCACGCGCTGCGCTTCTCCCCCAGAGAGGGTGGGCGCTGTGCGATCGAGCGTGAGATAATCGAGTCCGACATTTCTCAAGAAGAGGAGCCTCTGGGAGATCTCTTTGAGGAGTTCCTCGCCGATGAAGGTCTCCTGTTCTGTGAGGGAGATCCCCTGAAAGAATGCCTCAGCATCGTCGATGCTCATCCCGGTGATTTCGGCGATCCGTTTGCCTCCCACCGTCGTGGCAGCGGGATAGGGGCGGATTCTCTCTCCGTTGCAGGCGGGGCAGATGGAGGAGTGCATCAGCACTTTCATGTTGTTGCGGTAGGTATCGCTCTGTGCCTGTTGGTAGCGCTCTTTTGCTTCGTGGAGAACTCCCTTCCAATGCACGTATTCGGTCCAGCGGCTCTTTTTGATGGGATGGACGAACTCCATCCGCGTCCACTTCTTGTCGATTCCATAGAGGTAGGACTTCTTTGCAGCGTCAGAGAGCTTTTTCCAGGGAGTATTGATCTTGAAGTGGTAGAGGCGCGCCAAGTTGTCGTAGATATTGCCAAATCGCACCGTCGTATAGGAGCTAGCAATCGAGCAGCAGTCTTCTTCAATCGATAGCTCAGGATCGATGATCTTCTCCAGATCGAATTCTTCCACAACGCCTAGTCCCTGACATCCAGGGCACATCCCCGAGGGGTGGTTGAAGGAAAAATCCTGAGGCTCTAGAGGTCCATACGATTGTCCCGATTTTGCAGAGTGAGCGTGCTGCGAAAAGAGGATCTCTTGGTCGGCGTCGACAATCCAGAGGCTCATAAGCCCAGATCCGCTCTCGAGAGCTGCCTGCACTGCTTCGGCAAGACGCCCCTCTTCTTCCGGCTGCAAAACGAGGCGATCGATGATCAGATCGATATCGTGGGCGACCTTGCCATCGACCTGGATGCTCTCGCTCAGATCGACCACTTTCCCATCGAGGCGCACGCGCGTAAATCCCTTGCGCACGAGGTCCGCAAAATCGTCTTTGAATTCTCCTTTCTTATTCTTGGCATAGGGAGCTAAGACGATCAGTTTGGTTCCTATGGGGAGCTTCTTGATGGAGCGCAAGATTTGCTCAGCGCTCTGCGGAGTGACCACCTCTTTGCTGATTGGGCAGTGCGCGGTCCCGACTCTAGCAAACAGCACCCGCAAAAAGTCGTAAATGCCCGTCATCGTCCCCACCGTCGAGCGCGGATTGCGCCCTGCCGTCTTTTGCTCAATGGCGATCGTTGGAGAAATCCCGCTGATCAGCTCCGCATCGGGCTTGGGCAGATCGCCCATGTGGCGCCTTGCGTAGGTTGATAGTGACTCGACATAGCGCCTTTGCCCCTCGACGTAGATCGTATGAAATGCCAGAGAGGATTTCCCCGAGCCAGAAACGCCCGTAAAGACGATCAGCTGGTTGTGATTCAGGGTGAGGTCTACACTCTTGAGGTTGTGGACTTTGACTTTTTTGAGGATGATCTGCGGCTCTTGCATAGGAACTGATCATATACCGAAACCCGTTGAAAAGTCCACTTTTGGTTCCCTATCGCCTTAACTTCTTGTGAGGACTTTGAATAGGATCTGGTTGACTAAGCGCTCTTAAACAAATAGTTACCAGTAGCTCATTTCTTCTCGCCTTGTTCCAAATATTTCTCTGCATCAAAGCGATAACCTGCGAAACATGAGTTCCCGCTAGGGGCGAGAGATCAAGTAATGTGAGGGTGCCATTAGTAGTCAACATGGTAGCAAATGCTTCTGTTCCTGTATTTGTAAGCCGATTGAACCCCAGATGAAGTGAGGTGAGGGTGCAGTTGGCCCTTAACGAAGCAGCAAGAGCTTCAGCTCCTACATCCGTAAGCCGATTATACCCCAGATCAAGTGATGTGAGAGTACTGTTGGTAGCTAGCGCGGTCGCAAGGGCTACTCCTTCATCTTGGATCCGATTGCTATGTAGATTAAGTAAGGTGAGAGTGCTGTTAACTCTTAGCGAAGTGGCTAGATCTGCTGCTCTATCTTTAATCCGATTGTTAGATAAATCAAGTGACGTAAGGGTGCTATTGCTGATTAGCGCGATAGCAAGAGCGGATGCTCCACTGTCGTTAATCCGATTGGCTGTTAGAAAAAGTGAAGTGAGAGTGGTGTTGAACGTTAGTGCAGTAGCAAGATCTGCAGCTCCCTCATCTTTAATCCGATTGAACCCCAAATTGAGTAGCGAGAGGGAGCTATTGACTGTTAACGCAGTAGCAAGAGCTTTTGTTCCCTTTTTTTTCATCCGATTGATTGCCAGATTGAGTGACGTGAGAGTGCTATTGACACTCAGCATGGTAGCAAGGCCCGGTGCATCAGCAGCTGTAAGCTGATTTTCCAATAGGTTGAGTGATCTGAGGCTAGTGTTCTCCCTCAGTGCTGCTATAAGCGCAGTGGTGTAGGCGTGAGAGCATCGACCGCGGCTTAAATCGAGAAAGGTAGGTGGGGTTTCCCCCGGGGTAGCGATGGCGTGATGTGGTCGACGTGCAGAAGGGAATGCGGTTGCCATGCTCATCTCTTTTTAAATTTACTGCGATTGTAGAATTAATTAGATTTTCGATCAAAAGAATAGTTAATCAAAAAAAATATTTTAATTGAGGAGGTGATATTTTAAAAAACGCTAAAATGAATTTTAGAAATGGGTTTGAAGGTTGCTCAACTACTCGCATCCCATGATCAATCTCTAGCGATCAAATGCCTGGAGGAATCTAGACGAAGGTCTGTTTGATTAAGCGCTCTTAAACAGAGCTTTAGCAGCAATAGATTTCTTCTATCGACGATCTTAAGTTGTTGATAATAAACATTGTAACGTCTATTTCAAGAGTCTAAGCGACTGTCTTCTTAAGGCTGATCAGCAGTTCTTGAATAGGAGCTGATCATGTAATGGTTTAAAAGGTTTTCTGAAAAGTAAGTCTTTTACTATTGATATTATAAATTGATTTGATGTATAATTTTACTGTATTAATATAACAAAGGTATTTTTATGGCATCAACGAGTTCAGCAGTTGCAACGCAAACATTTCCACTATACCGCCTTCCCGAAGATGTGGTTTCAGATGGCTACGGCGAGTTCATCGTTTTCCGCGCTTCCGAAGGGGATAGTCAGGTAGAAAAGCCCTTGTTTCGCAAATTATTCCCACTCCTGAAAGACCCTTGCCTGGGAGGCTCTGATGCCAGATCTTCGCTTATCGAAAAACAAGTTCAAGCGATCGATCCGTCACTTAAAATCGCGTTCGTTCCTCGAGCTCTTTATGAGCTTCTCTTTACAGAGGCGGTGATTAAGCATGAACTGGAAATACGGTACATGTGTTCAGATTCGCAAAAATATAAAGCTACCAAAGGATTTGTTCCTGATTTCGGATCAGCCTTGTTCGAAGGGTTTTGGAGCGATGCATTTAAAAGTTGTTTGGATAGCTGCTGGCATGTCAGCGGAGTGATGGATGACGCCTGGATTATGGGTGCAAGCGATGAAAAGAAAGAGACGCAGGCGGAACTTTTGAAAGTTTTGGTCTATCGGATGAATCAATTGTGTGTGGAAAGGTTGCATCCAAAGGGTCATTTCACAATGGGACAAATCAGGGAACATACCAATGAAGCTGTGGAGTATTTTGCTGGGCATGCGGGTATTATTTCTCATTATATCGAATATGGCAGGTTTAATCGCGATAAGGGGGCTGCACTTAATTTTGGGGTTAAGGAAAGCTTTTACGGACGCGTCCAAGCAGAGCCGACGGCAATTACAGTCTGGAATCGGTGGATTGTGGATCGCGCGCTCGATATCGAATGCAGCAAATCTGCAGAAGACGCAGTGGTTTTGTACCGAGCTGGAAATTTAGAAAAAGAAAAAGAAATTTCTGCCGAGGAATTGATAAGCACGAGTTTATCGTTTGGAACGAGCTTATTTGCAGGGGCGTTTGAAGATGGTACCGCGTGTGTTTTTCATTACGGTGCCTAC
>JAZJZV010000051.1:23029-31995 GCA_040389485.1 Chlamydiota bacterium | reverse complement strand
TCTGGCTTTTCTTGAGCCACAATCTGCATCAAAATCTGGGCGCGATCAGCTGTAAAAACTTCGTTAACTATGTACTAGAATTCTATTGTGCAAGGAGCTCAGAGATCTCTTCCTCTAGCTGCTTTTGCAGTGCAGGATCTTTAAACCCCTCTTTCATCTCGTGGACCCGGCCAACGGTCACTTGAACCGGAACGATTTGACCGCCCAAATCTTCAATGACATCGCGCAGGTGAACGAGTCCCATTGCTCCCCCTTTTTTTCCAGGGGATGCGCTCATGAGCGCGAACTTCTTGCCTCGGAAAGCCTCTTTTGATCCTGCCCCTTTCTCATCTCTTGAAGCCCAGTCGAGCGCATTCTTGAGAACGCCTGAAACCGAGTGGTTGTATTCGGGAGAGGCGATGATGAAGCCGTCGCTCTCGACCATGAGCTGGCGGAATCTCCTGGCGTTCACGGGCATTCCTTCAGTCTTCTCGAAATCGGCGTCGTAGATGGGCATGGGGTAGTCTCTGAGATCGATCACTGTGACGAGCGCCCCTTTCTTGCGGGCAATCACAGCAGCCTCCTCTACGAGCTTTTTATTGTAGGAGTCTTGGCGCGTGCTACCAGCAAAGGCTAGAATTTTTTCCTGGGCAGCAATGGGCGCAATTCCCAACAGACATACTAGCAAAAATCGCACCATTATCCCCCCAATCTCTGTAAAATGAGCTCTGCTTCTTTTTCATCAATTAAAATGAATTGATTGAGACTCTGTTCATAACAATAGACATCCGCATGGCCAATGTCAAACCACCACCCATGGATCCGCAGCTTCTTCTGTTCGACGCGCTCGCGCACAAAGGGGTAGCTCATCAGGTGGTCGATTTGCTGAAGGACATTTACCTGAGAGATCTGATCCTGTTCAGGAAGGGAGGGATTGAGTGTAAACCCACCTCTAACACGTTGCATCGCTTCTTCCACGTACTTGAGCCAAGCGCACAGGTGGCCACAGCAGAGGTTCTCTTTTCCTTGCATCACAGCTTGGACAGCGCCGCATTGCGAATGCCCGCACACGACGATATCGGAAACTTTAATCGAGAAGATGGAAAATTCCACAGCAGCAGCTGCACTGTGGTCATCGAGAGTCTCAGAAAAGGGGGGGATGACATTCCCAATATTGCGCAAGACGAACAAATCGCCTGGATTGGTCGAGGCAAAGAGGTTGGGAACAACTCTGCTGTCAGAGCATCCAATGAAAAGCGAGTCGGGCTTCTGTCCCAAGGCCAGCTTGGCAAACAGCTCCCTACTCTCTTCGGTAAGCCCCTTTCTGAATTCGACGATTCCCTGAATGAGTTTTTGCATATCCAGCAGGATACCAAAGGATCAATCAATTGACAAGGGGTAGGTTCAATGGAGCCTCCCTGATATACCAATAATTTTTGCCATAATGGTAGCACAACTGGGTTCCTTTTTCGATCCGCTTCAGTGCCAAGAAGATGAGGTGATAAAACCCATCGCGAAAGACGTGCACGGGCCTCAAATTAGGTCTATCGCTGTGATTAATAAAACGCGTCAAGTTGCCACAGCTCGCATCGATCACGTGGCTTCGCCCCAAATCATCTGGCACGGGATACTCATAGCAATAGTTATTCAGAGGCTCAAAGTACCTCCGATTGTTCACGCGGATACGCCCTGTGTACTCGCCCACGTAGCTCCCCTCTTCCAACGTTTCTTCGCAAAAGAGCCCATGGCCAAACGAATCCCCCAGCCAACGGATGGAAACAGCGGGAATGTATGCTGCTCCGATTTTATCCTGCCATTGACTACCGAGTGCTTGCGCCTCTTCACTTAACTCGCCACTCTTCCACTTTTCTAATCCGCGCTGGAGGATCTCTGCGCGATGCGCCTCGCTCTCAAAAGCGTTATGGGGCAAGAAAGCGAAATTCAGGCGGGACTGCAGCTCTTCTAGATCCAGAAGTTCCCCACCAGGGAAAAAGGGAAAGCAGCGTTTCTCTTCAAGCACGGGATTGCTCTCCTAAAGATGCGAGGGAAAAGCGAGGGAGGAGCCGGGAAAAGACTTCTCTCATCGAGCGCTCCTTGGCTTTCGGATTGATGAGCAGTTTGAAGACGTAAGAGACGCGCCAGTTCTTTGCGTTTTCAGGAAATGCCGACTCTTCAATTGTGTGAAAAATATCCCCTTCGAAGATGACAAGACGCATATCTTTGCAATCCGCGCGCAAAGCCACTGTTTTGTCCTGCGTATAGAAAGCCGTTCCCATCCGGTATTCGGGAATGAAATCTTCACCTGTCGAGTAGACCATCGCCGATACGATCCAGGGACGTCCCTGATCTCCATTGATAAAACTGCTGGGATGAACCTCTTCTCCACTCCCGTAGAGAACAGGGATTGCAAAAGGAATTCCATTTTCGGGATTGCAATCCTGGTGCATTCCCAGCTCCATGCTCTCCAGGGAAGCTTCTTCGAGACGATTCCCAATTACAGAAGGAGATCCATTGCCCCTCTCATCGCACAACTCCCACGGAAGAGTGGTAATTTCTGCATTCATCCGATGGGCCAAATCGCCAAAAAGCTTAAACAGCTCATGGATCGCTTGGGGCGGCCGCGCGAAAAACTGCCACCTTTCCTTCCCATTCATCGAACGGGCAGGTCTCTCTCCCTTTTCAATGGCTTCTGCACTTCCGTAACTGTTGCGGCTAAAGGAGGCATTCTGAGAATAGTTTCGCAGTTCTGCACTCTCCGATGCGGTGAAAAAACCATCGATGAGATAGACCTCTTTTCCCTCAATCGAAGCGCGCTTCACTGCGCTATTTTGCAATCTTGTAGTTGAAGAAGGAAATGGAACAGGATCAAACTGGAAAAACAATAGCGATGTCTGCGGGGTATCATAGAGCGGGTTCATCAGATCTGCTCTACCTTTTGTGATCTTTGGAACTTCTGACTCAGCCATCGCACACAATCCCTGTTATTTTCTCGTTCTACAGGAATTGGAAATATACACTCAAGGATCTCTGTACTGGACAATTTTTGGTTCCCAGGACAGAGATCAAGGGTGCATGCTTTTGAGGTGGGGATTGATGTAGATTTTGTCTTTGCCGCGGGTGATCATCGCCGCATGGAAAGTGATGTGTTCGCATGTGATGGGACAAGCAATCTTATCGTCAACGCCAAACCACACCACCTTTCCCCCATGCGATCGGAGTTTCATTCCAATGCACGAAGGGTAGTTCTTGCGATTAGCCAGCCTATCGCCTGCAACATCGATGATCGGGGCAGTTTTGAGCAGTTCCTCGTACTCTTTGGCCAAGAAGACAGAGCGCTTGATCCCCTCTTGGATCCACCCTTCCATCAGAGTTTCAAGCTCTGCGGTGACAACGCCCGAATACCTGCACCCGCGGATAGAGTCTCTCTTGTAAATGCCCAGCCCCCCAAAAGCAGAGTACACTTTTTTCCACTCGCCGCTTGGACTCAATTGCAGATCGTAATCCCAAACGCGCTTCCAATAGATGTTTCCCAGTAATTCTGCTCCGAAAGGATATTCCTCATCGCGGAATGCAAAACGGTCGTACCCGCCGTTCGCACAGACAGCATCCCACTCGGGCTCTTTTGCATCCAAAGTGGCCAAAATCCCCTCTACATCCCAAGCCAACATATCGAGATCCGCCATGACAACATAGGGAAAGCCATCGTATTTCTTCTTCATGATCTCATCGAGAAGGATGTTTCTAGCTCTTGCAATGGACTCGGTCCGCGACTTATTTTTAGCCCTGCCCACCTTTTTGAGAGCGCGGGAAGAGAGGTCTTCTGAAATCACGAGAATCTTGGGATCTTTCACTGCCCACTGTCTGAGAAGGATTTTCGTATTATCCTTCGAATTATTTTCGTAGATCACAACGCGGTAATCCGTGCATTTTTTTGCGAGCGCCTCGATCGAGGCAAACGCCACAGGCAACTGCTTTTCTGCATCCTTACACACCCCGCAAATGATCACTTGGTGCGCTTCTGCTGAAATGGCACAGATGCAAAACAAAAGAATGAGTCGAAAAGAGCCTCTCAACGCAAAGACGCCAAGGCGCAAAGGCGCAAGAAGAAGATTTATGTTCGAGTCTTTGCTCCTCTGCGTCTTTGCGCCTTTCATATTTACCCCTGCCAAATCGCCATTTTACTTTAAGCGCCCATTTCACCAAAGAATTTCCATTGAGTCGCAATCCATTAAATCAGAGCTTGTTGCATATGACGCGTTTACAGACTGCAGACAATTGCGCAACAAGATACACTACAATATGAGAAAAACAAAAAATAACAAAAGTTTTATGAGCAACGGCATTGAGAGACGATTAGATCCAACTCCACACGTCATTCGAGAAGGCGTTTTTGGAGCATCTTTTGACAAAGATGGAGAATCTCTTTTTCTTCGTATGGAATTCATTACTGAAGAGACTTCAAAATGTTGGTCTCGTTACAAAGAACTGTCTAGCTGGATGGCTAACTCAAATGGTATGGGTGTATTGAGTAATCTCGTGTGTCAGGCAGGAGATCCGGAGCTTCAGCCTAAATATGAAACAATAAGTAGACGTACTGGATTTACAATTGAAGAATATACAGCGTTCTTAGAGAAAGCAATTAAGATAAAAGAACTGACAAAGAACAAAATCGTAGAGCTTCTTTGTGCTTCCTCTAACGCGAGTGACCACATGGGCATTTATTTTAATCCTGAAAAAATACGCTTTATTGTTTATGTGACAAAAAACCCTGACTTTTCCATTCAAAGTGTGGATGTAAATAAAAACCGTTCTCTCAAGAATTATATCGAGTCCTATAATGATATTCTGATTTCAGTGGGATCCACCTTTGATGAGGAGAGTTTTGAAAATCGAGGGATTTTCAGGAATCCCTATTGGGTATTTGAACAAAAATATTCGGGATTATCTATGCTATTGCATGGATTTAGTGGCGCTGTTGCGGAAAGATTTTTTCCTGAGAAAAAACAGATGCAAGTCAAACCAATGGGAAGTATGCAGTGTATCATCATTAAACATCTTCTTCCAGGTGAGGGACATGCTGTCGTTCAAGGTGAAAAAAAAGATCTTGTCGATTTCAAGGTCGAAGCAGATGACCTTGAAGGACCAATGAATTGCATCCAAGTGTCCGCACTTTCCCGTATTTATTATCAAAGCATAGAAAAATTGCTTTTACATCGAACGTGACTCAAGAATCGGATTTCGTCTACACCAAAAAGGCTATCCCGAAAATACCACCACCCGCTACAATGAAGGTAATTGGAGAATACTCTCCGATTCCAAAACCCAAGGAAATGGATATGAACACAGCTATATTCCGCTCTGTTTCACTCTCTACTCTTCCTTGCCACCATCATCACATCTAATTTTTTGTTTTCGCTTAACCTAGAGCTATTTCTCTAGTCGTTATGCGCGCGTTTTCCCCTATTTATTTTTTTTCACGAGGTTTTATATGAAGAAGTATTTATTTGCGCTGCTATTTTCAGCGCGGCTCTTTGCAAGCCCTGAACCCACCCCACTTGTGGTGGGAACCACCAGCGGTTATGCCCCCTACGTCAGTCTCGACGCAAAGGGAAATTACGAGGGTTTTGATATCGATTTTGCTGAAGCACTCGGCCAAAAGCTGGGGCGCAAAGTCATCATCAAGGACTGCGGCAGCATGCCGAGCCTTCTACTTGCCCTGCAGCAAAAAAAGGTCGACCTGCTCATCTGGGCTATCTCCATTACGGAGGCAAGGCAACAAAAAATGGAGATGGTCTACTACCAGGGAGAAAAGGTCACTTCCATGCCATTTCTCTTTTGGCAAACAGCTCCAGAGAGCGTTACTTCCATTGAGGAGTTGGCAGGCAGCACTGTCAGCGTGGAGGCAGGGTCTTTTCAAGAAAATGTCTTAAAAAAATATCCCGCAGTCGCACTCAAACAGGTCGAAAAAATCACAGATGCTTTGATGGAGATCCGCTATGGAAAGTCGCGCGCTGCCATGGCAGACCCCTCGCTCATCTCTGAGTTAACCACCAGGCATCCTGAGCTCAAGGTGGTTTATCTCCCTCTTTCTGCCGAGGACTATTCTCTCGGAAATGGCATCTGCATTCAAAAGGCAAATGCACCACTTGCTGAGGATGTGAAGCGGGCTACTGAGCAGCTCATAGAGGAAGGCAAAGTTGCCGCACTCGAGAAAAAATGGAATCTGGGGCAATGATGGACAGCTATACTGACTTATTCCTCCGCTCTTTGCCTCTTCTCATCCGAGGGATTGGCATGACACTCCAGGTGCTAATCCTTTCAGCCTCCTTGAGTATTTCGCTGGGATTTATCTTTGGGATTCTGTCTTGCAGGCGCCTCAAAATGGCGCTCGTTTCGCCCTTTGTTGAGACGGTGGCATTTGTGCTGCGCGCCGTCCCTTTTTACGTCCAGCTGATGATTGTCTATTTCGTGCTGCCCGATCTTTTAGGGTTCAATTTTGAACCTTTTCCAGCAGCAGTACTGGCTTTGGGATTGTGCTCGTCAGGGTACGTCGCTCAAATCATCCGTTCGGGGGTCAATGCCATTCCCGACCACCAATGGGAGGCGGCATTTTCTCTCGGCTATGGAAAAATCCAGAGTCTCTGCTCCATCATCCTGCCACAAACGGTGCGTCAGGTCCTGCCCAACCTAAACAATGAGCTCGACGCGTTGCTCAAGAGCACCGCTGTGGTCTCCTCGATCGGACTACTCGAGCTTACAAGAGCCGGTATGAACATCGTCAGCAGAGAGATGGAGCCCGTGCCCATTTACCTGATGGTGGCCCTATTTTACTTATGTCTCTCTGCCGTACTGAATGCAGGCGCCCGCACCCTAGAAAAAAGGTTAAAATATGTTAAAAGTTGAAATCTCACTGAGAAAAAAGAAAAAGACGATCTTGAGTCCAATCGATTGCACTTTCCCGCGCGGAAGAACCACATTGCTTCTGGGCAAAAGTGGATCGGGCAAGACCTCCCTCCTGCGGTGCATGGCTCAGCTAGAAGCAGATTACGTGGGCGAAATCGCTTTTGGTCCAAGCTCCCTTAAAAAGCTCGCCCAGAAAGAGAGATCTCAGCTCTTGGGCTTTGTTCCGCAGTCTTATGCCTTGTTTCCTCACATGACGGCCTTTGACAACTGCGCGCGCCCACTCCGCACGCTCCATGGCTGCAGCAAAGCAGAAGCCAAAATCAAGGTCGATGAGATCTTTGCCTTTTTGGACATCGAGAAGTATGCCTCAGCTTACCCACAAGAGCTGTCCGGAGGGCAACAGCAGCGCGTGGCAATTGCAAGAGCTCTCGTGCTCAGCCCGCTCTTCTTGCTGCTCGATGAACCCACCTCCGCTCTCGATCCCGAGAATACCCAGCGCCTCGTCGAGATCTTGAGACTATTGAGAGCGCAGGGAAAAGGGATCATCATCTCCACCCAGGACATGGCTTTTGCCAAGTTGACTTTTGATCGCGCTCTATTTCTAGAAGAGGGAGAGCTTGTTGAAACGGCAGAAAGTCCAGATGCCATTGGGAAGAAACTGGGGCGTTTTTTGTCTTTTAACTAGTTACGGTTTTAGTTCGATCGAGAACGCCTCGATGGATTCGTTTAATTTCTCGTGTCCCACTTTCTGGATGAGGGAACGAATGGGAAGGAAGAGAGGGCTGGGCAGCTCATTCCAGGAGAACCACTCCCACGACTGGCACTTGTGCGGCTCTAAGAGTTGCAGGTCCCCTGCGAAGCGATCGACAAATACAAAGAAAGTGATGTAATGCTTCCTCTCTTCAAAAACGTCATTTGTCCAGGGACCAAGACGGATCGACTGGGCCGTAAGCCCTGTCTCTTCAGCAAGCTCTCGCATCGCACACTGTTCCACGCTTTCTCCAAACTCCAAATGCCCTCCCGGGCAAGCCCAATCCCCTTCCCCATGAGAGCCCATTCTCTTGCCAAGGAGAACCTTGCCTTCTTGCATCACGAGCACCGCCACGCCAATGCGAGGTCTTTTTTTCTCATTTTCTGCGTCCATAGATTCTCCTGAAGGGACTCTCTGTTCCCTCGAATTTAATTATAAAAATATATATGATCAAACCATTTTATGGGGTTCACATGCTAGAAGCACTATCTAAGGTTTCCTCATGGAGCTGCGGCCGCCTAGAGGCGAGCCTGCTCCCTATGGAGGGAGGTCTCGTCGATAAGGTCGCTACCTACTCCCTTCAATTCTTCCAGTTTTGCCTCTTTTTGCCTATGGCAATTGTCACCTCTTCCCTCGCATTCTGCCTCAACCGCGTTTTTGGGAAAGCCCCCAATGATCCCCCTCTCATTGCCTTTGCCAAGCACCCGCAGTGGAACGAACAACTCATGGGAGCAGCTCCTGTGGAGATCGGTTTTGCAACCGCCGACTTTCAGGACAATGGCCCCCTGCAGCACCCGAATACCAACTGGGGAGACTTCTACCAAAAAAATGCGCAGAAGCTGGGCGATCTAGGACACGTCCCCGACATGTGGAACCACCCCGAAAGGTTCATCGACCGGCTACGCGAGCTCGGTTGCCGCAAGTTCCGCTTCTCGGTCAGCAGAGACAAAATCGAACCTCGCTCCGGTCAGCCTTACGATGCGGCTGCGCTGCAACACTACCGCAACTTTTGCAGAGCCCTGAGAGAAAGTGGCATCGAACCGATGGTGACACTGCACCACTTCACCGACCCTAACTACTTCAGTTGGGAGAGGAAAGAAGATATCGAAGGGTTCGTGCGCTACGCAGAGGTGGTCTCTGAAGCTCTCTACTCGGAGGGTGTAAGAAAAATCGTCACCATCAACGAACCCACCGTGGTCGCCTTCCAGGGATGGGTCATGGGCGATTTCCCTCCGCAGAAAAAACTCGATTTCCAGGGAGTGGGACGCGTGCTGGAAAACATGATGCGCGCCCACACTCAAATCTACGAGAGGCTCAAAGCGCGCCACGCCGA
>JAZJZV010000051.1:5137-23019 GCA_040389485.1 Chlamydiota bacterium | reverse complement strand
TCTCTACAGCAGAATCCTAATGCTTTTTTATTTCTGAATCCTTCTGTAGAGACGTCGATTTATCGCGTCTTTATGTCGATTCACCGCGTCTCTTTACAGAAAATAAAAACATCAAGGCAGTTCTCGCTATATCAATTAAATTACTTAAAGGCGAGAAGCGCGCCACGCCGATTTTGAAATCGGGCTCAGTCACGATCCCATCCGGTTCCGCCATTTCCACAAGGCGCACCCGCTCTGGTCTCCTATCGAAAAAATCCTCTGCCACTACCTCACTGAAGCCAACCACAACGCCCTCATGCGCTTCTTGCAGACCGGGAAATTTTCATTAAAAGTTCCCTTCCGCGCCAACTACACTTTCGAAATGCCGAAAAAGCCTCCGCTAGATTTCATCGGTCTGCAGTACTATACCGATCCCCTCATCAAGATCTCACTCTCTGGAGGAGGCTCTGTCACGCGGGTTCCTGGCGAGAAACTCACTTCCTACGATTACCGCGCCTATCCGCAGGGACTTGCGTCGATGCTCGAAGAGTGCAAAAGCTTAGGGGTGCCCATCGACCTGACCGAGATCGGGATCGATACGGGGATCAGCTCAGATACTTCTGAAAAAGAGCGCATCCGCTACTTCGATCGGATTTTTCAAGTGATCAAGAGGGGCCTTGACAATGGCGTCCCCATTCGGTCTCTGCACTTCTGGACGCTCATTGACAACCTCGAGTGGCATAAAGCCTGGGCTGTGCGCCAGGGATTCTACCAGCTAGACACAAAAACCGGTCAACTCACGCCCCGCCCGGTCAGCCATTGGATTCGGGAACGGATTGCAGCAGCTCGGCGTTAATGACTAAATGTTTGATCCCTCTTTGCTCGCGCTGAGGCCATTTTGTGGAATAGGTCAGATGGATCAATCCATCCGAGGTCGCGGTTGCTGCTGGGAACTCCCCTGCGCTATCCAAAACAATAGGCGCTGACCAGTGATTCCCTCCGTCGCATGAGATCGCACAATGCAGTGGAAAGCGGTCCGTATGGGAATGGTTGTAAAAGAGAACAATTTTTCCACCGCCGAGATCGACCGCATCAATGCCTGAATCGGGGTTAGGTAGAGAAGTCCTTTCAAAATCGGACCAGTGCAGCCCGCCATCTACTGAAATGGCTTCCCAAATGTATCCCACCTCGCCTATCCGATGCGCTCTGTCTCTGCAAAGCATCCTTAAATGCCCATCGCTGTCAATAAAAAGCACAGGTTCAATGCCGCCGAACTTGCGATGGGGCAGCTCCAAGGGGCCCACTTTCTTCCAATGCATCCCGTTATCTTCTGAAATCTCAATCCAGCACGCAGTTGCTTTAAAGAGATCCTCAGGCTCGCCCACTTCAATTGAGGAGGGGCAGAGCAGGCTTCCATCGCTCAAAAGAAGAGGTTTACCCTTTGGACCCGCAATTCCTGCGGGAAGGATTTCTTCCTCAGACCAACTTTCCCCAAAGTCATGCGATCTTTTCACAAAAGAAACCTGGCGGCGGGGGTCGGGACCGGTGCGATAAAAGAGGAGCAGCTCTTCGGAAGAGAGCTTGCATAGAATAGGGGTCCAAGTCACGGAGTGAGGCACGCTCACAATTTCTTCCGGTATAGACCAACCCTTGCCGTCGTAAAGGGAAGCCCAGATCCCCACGTTTTCGCTGATGCTGTGATTGCTTTCCCCTTTTCCTGGCCCCCCCTTCCAAACGGCGCAAAGATGGCCCGGAAGTGTTTCGACAATACTGGAGCTATGGCAGTCGAAGTCCTCTCTATCCACAGACAGAAACTCCTCTTTCACAATCCACGCCTCTTCTTTTTCGTCAGCCCAAGCACAGGAAAATAGGTACAAAAAAATAAAACACCACTTCATTTGCTTCACTCGAATTAAAATAAATAATTTGAGACGGAATTATAACATGAACCGCCCAATTCACCCAGTGAAAGATTTTGACTTGCCGCAGCTTCTTTGGATAGAATAGCCCCCATGAATATACAGGCTTTTGCGGCGACGGCCCCAAAAAATTTACTTGAAGCATTTTCTTATCCTGAGCCAGATCTAGCACCTACCGAAGTGCTCATCGAAGTGACGCATTGCGGCCTATGCCATAGTGATATCCATCTCATCGATAATGACTGGAAACGATCGATCTATCCTCTTGTCCCAGGGCACGAGGTCATTGGAAAAATCGTCAAAAAGGGATCGCAGGTCTCCTTTCCCTTGGGGGCTCGCGTGGGCTGCAGCTGGTTCTTTTCCTCTTGTCTCGATTGCTCCACCTGTCTTTCGGGTGACAACCAGTTCTGTGCCAAGAGAAAGGCCACATGTATCGGCCACCATGGTGGTTTTGCCACGCACATGACAGCCGACAGCCGCTTCATCTTCGCCATTCCAGAAAAACTCGATTCTGCAGTCGCAGCTCCCCTTTTATGTGCGGGAGCCACTGTTTATTCCCCTTTCCGGCGATTTAAAATCCAAGCAACGGATCGGGTTGCAGTTCTTGGCATTGGAGGCCTTGGCCATCTGGCGATCCAGTTCGGCAAGGCATTCGGCTGCAGCGTGACCGCCATCTCAACTTCCCCGGGTAAAGAAAATGAGTGCCGCGCTTTTGGCGCCGAGCATTTTTTGACGCTGGATCAGATCGCTTCCAAACCTGCAGAATTCGCTTTGAGTTTTGATTACATCCTCTCCACCGTCCATTCCACAGTGGACTGGAACCTCATCTGCTCCCTTCTCAAGCACACTGGAACCTTATGCCTTTTAGGAAAGTCTCCAGAACCCATGAGCATTAATGGACTCTCCTCCTTTTCCTCGCATCGCAGCATCACGGGAAGCTCTCTTGCGAATCGCTTCCAGATCAACGAAATGCTCCACTTTGCAGCGGAACATCAAATCGCTCCCCAAATTGAACTCATGCCTATGTCCCAGATCAATGAGGGATTAGAGAGACTACGCCAAAACAAAGCCCGTTACCGAATCGTTCTAGTCCAAGATGGAATTTCTCCTTAATCTTGCCATCTTTTGTGCAATCCATCCCCCTAAGAAGCTAAGCCAATACCCTTCTGCCAAGCCTACTAGTGGCATCAAACGAGGGAAATGCGAGATGGCGACGAACAGAGTCCAAAGCCCAACCACCGTTGAAAAGGCTTGCCATCCCTTCATGGCGCGGCTTTGGATTTGCGGGGTTTTCTGCCGGTCGAATGAAAGCAGTCCTGCTGCCATGCCTACAAGAGCGAAAAAGAGGAAAAAAGCCCAAGAGGAAGATACTGAATTCCCGATGAGCAGAGGAAAGAATGGAAATGCGACTATCGCCCTCTTCCAGCGCTTTTCACATAGCGGAAATCCCTTCTTGTAGACAAGAAGTAGAATAACTCCCACCGCCAATCCCCCTAAAATATCGGTGGGATAGTGAACACCCAGATAGACTCTCGAAAAACATAGGAGTCCCGCAAATACTAACCCCAGTGAACGGTACAACCACTTTTGACACTCCATGAAAACAAAACCAGACAACACCATAGCTGTTTGAGCTGCCCCGCTGGGAAACCCTTCAGAATTACTGCAGAGGATCCCCACCAGGGGATCGATGTGGCATGGTCTGGGCTGCTGAAAGAGCACTTTGAGGATCTTGTTGCAGATCAGACTTAGCACGAGAACGTAGAAGAGGCGCGCTCCCAAACGACGGTCCCAAAGATGCCAAACGAGAGCGATAATGGTGATCGAAAAATAGGCAGAGTCTGCATGATCCCAGCCTTTGAAAAAGAGATCCATCCCACTCGACCTCAAGGCATTTTGGAGGTATCGGATCCATTGGAGTTGTGTTTCGAGGCCCATTTTCTCTCCTGTTCTCAAAAAGAGTGCATTTTGAAGAAAAAAAAGGCCACAATTTACTGCTTCAAACAGACGAAGCAAGATCAAATGAAAACTCTTCTGTTGTAAAAGAGATCCATTGCAGTTTTTTTTGAGATTCCTCCTTTTGTCTCTTACCCCCAAAAAGCTTGCATTTTATCAATGAAAACACGCAAACTACTCCCCTTCAAACAAAAGAGGTGTTCGATGTCTTGTTCTGCCATTTTAGCAAGCAACCCACTAGTGGGTAAATCTTTCACGCCCGTTGGTGCTTGTTGTGCCGCTTGGGGACATCGCGCCGTAGGAAAAATGGAAAGCATTCCCGTTTTGAGCGACATCGTCGCACTGATTAAGCGCCTTTTCCAATCTCTATTTTCCTGCTGCCGTCCCTCTGAGGGCAGAGCCTCACAGCCCCTAATTGCATCCAATGGGTGGGGATCTATTGGAGTGGCGCGAGGTGAGGGGAATGCATCATGGTTGAACAACAATTACCGCGATGCCGTCCTCTATCCCACTCATGCAGAAGAATGGAATTGGCAGTGGAATCAAACCTCTCCCATGCATCATGTTCCGGGAATTCGGATATCTGATGTGGACTACTTCCTCTCCCGCTCTCAGAAAAGGCCAGAGGTCATCATCCTGAGCCAAGGCAGAGGTCATGGGGGTGGACTTGACAATCCCGGACCTGGAGAATTGAAAATCGAGCCTGGGGTCGAGGCACATCTTCGCAACCAGGGGTTCTCGGAAGTCTACATTCTCAAGACGGCTGCAGCCATTGAAAAGTATAGAGAAATGAGAGTCGAAGGGAAACCCACTCTGGCATTGATCCACACTACTTGTTAATCCAAATAAAAAGGTTGCATTGTGAAAGAAAAACGGCCATGCTCACCCGCTTCAAACAGATGAGGCCCGTTTAGCGATGAAACCTTACCAAACGATTCTTTTTGACATTGATGATACGCTAATCGATTTCAAGAAAAGCGAAGCCATCAGCCTAAGCAAATGTCATGATGCTTTCTACAAGAAGAGCGTAGGGTTTGAGGATTTCCTCCAAGACTACAACAAGATTAACCACGCCCTTTGGCGGCTGGCTGAAGAGAATCAGATTTGTGCTTCTGTAATTGGACGTGAGCGTTTCCGCCAAGTTTCAGAATTATATGGCTTCACTGCAAGCGAGGCGATTAGTGCATTCTATGAGGAAGAGCTCATTGAAAATTCCGATTGGGTCTCAGGCGCTCCTAGTCTTCTCGATGCACTCCAGGCTAATGGCATCCGAATAGGGTTCATCACCAATGGTTTTTCCCATATGCAAAAGAGAAAATACCGCAAGTTGAACCTGGCACAATACTCTGAGGTCCTGGTGATCTCGGAAGATATCGGATATGCAAAACCGCATCCGCATATCTTTCTGCACGCCCTTAGACTCTCCAACGCTCAGCCGGCGCATACCCTCATGGTAGGCGATTCACTCACTAGCGATGGTGAGGGAGCAAGAGGACTTGCAATGCCCTTTTGCTGGTACAATCCCGACAAGAAACCAGGCCATCCCGAGTGGCAACCCGATTTTGAAATTGCCGATCTAGCCTCTTTGCATGCAATTGCCCACTGAGAGATATCGAAATGCTATTCTTCCGCCCTTACTTTTTCCTTCTCTTCTTGCTAATGGCAATGCGTGCACATTGTGAGGAAGATTTCATTGATCTACACTCATTCGTCAAAGAAAGAACGCAACAGTATCCCTTGAAAACGTGTAAAAAGATCTATCTCAACACTCCTCCCAGGACAGGAAGCACTCTCGTCTACAATGTCTTGCGCTTCTTATTTGAAAATGATGATCACAAGCCTTGGGATGGCAACTTCTGGAACCTGATCGTGAAGAGCCATGGAGATCCTTTCCTGCGCAGTGATGTCATCTACATCACCACGATCCGAGATCCCGTCGAAGCATGCCTGTCTCACTACCGCGTGTATTGCTCAAAACAAGGAAAAATCTTGCCGATCGAGACGTTGGATCAGATCGTACAGGGCCAACAGCAATCGTTTAAGCACCTCGAAAAACTCGTCTCAAACAAGATGCGCGTGATCATACTGGAGTATGAGGAAATTGTGGATAACCTCGGTTTTCTTCTTGCAATCCTGGAAAATAAGTTCAACATCACGATCGATCCCAGGGATAAAGATTTTCTGCAAAGAGCCCTATGTAAAGAAAATGTCATCAGGAATGCAGAAAAATTACACACATTTTCTTTAATTGATGAATTTAGCCTTGTTCATGGCTCCCATATTGATCGTGGAGAGCTTTCTAAGGACCTCCAGGAACTCATCCGAATGGAAATCCTTCAGAGACTCTCCGAGCAGCCTAGTCTTTTTCAAAAGTGGGGTTATTTGAGAGGCTTGCCTAACGCTTGTAAATAATTAATAACGAGTGTGTTATACACTGAAATACAATCTAACCACCACATAAACGAGTAGGAGATTTTTTAAACCTAGGTTTAGTAGTCACCCTCATGCTATACTCTCCGGGCCAAGAGGGTTTTAATACTCTCTAAGACAACCCACGATTTAAGGAAAACTTGCATGTCATTTGAAAGCTTTGGCCTTTCGGCCGAATTGCTCCGCGCAATCGCGGACAAAGGCTATAACGAGCCAACTCCAGTACAAAGCCAGGCCATCCCCATCATTCTCGAAGGAAGCGACCTACTGGCAGGATCGCAAACGGGTACTGGTAAGACTGCAGGTTTTACTCTTCCCCTCTTACAGAATTTAATTAAAAGAGGTTCTGAAAAGCGCCGCTCTTCCACACGTGCGCTCATTCTTACCCCCACCCGCGAGCTTGCAGCTCAGGTGGAGCAGAGCATTAGAACCTACGCTAAATACCTGCCTATCAAGGTGTCGGTCGTTTACGGCGGTGTCAACATCAAGCCGCAAATCTTCAAGCTGCGCACCGGCGTCGATATCTTGGTTGCAACGCCTGGACGCCTGCTCGACCTCGTGAATCAAAGAGCAGTGAGCCTCTCCAACGTGGTGACGTTTATCTTGGACGAAGCAGATCATATGCTGGACATGGGTTTTATCCATGACATCCGAAAAATCATCGGACTTCTGCCAAAAGAGCGTCAAAACTTGATGTTCTCTGCCACTTTCTCTGATGAAATTAAAAAACTGGCGGATGGATTGCTCCATGAGCCTAAATCGATTCAGGTAGCTAAACGCAACGCCACTGCAGAAAACGTGACCCAGGTAATCCACCCTGTCGACACCAAGCGCAAACGCGAGCTCTTAACGCACTTAATCACTACTCATGATTGGAAACAGGTACTGGTGTTTATCCGCACGAAGCACACCGCTGACCGCCTTGCGGAGCAGCTCATGGATGCAGGGCTCACTGCTGTGACTATCCACGGCAACAAAAGCCAAGGAGCACGCTCACAGGCCCTCGCCCAATTCAAACAGGGAAAGGTCCGTGTACTGGTTGCAACAGATATCGCTGCACGCGGATTGGATATCAACAATTTGCCCCACGTTGTCAACTATGACCTGCCTTGCGTTCCAGAAGACTACATTCACCGCATCGGCCGTACCGGCAGAGCCGGCAATGCCGGGGGCGCTACTTCCCTCGTGAGCGTTGACGAGCACAAGTTGCTCTACGACATCGAGCGCCTTCTGAAGTGCAAAATCCCACAAGTCGTTCTCGAAGCATTCAAGCCTGATCCGAGGATCAGACCTGTGCCCGTCATGAATGGCAGATTTGGCAAAAAGAATGGTAGACCGATGATGCCACAAAGACGCAGCAACGGCAGCAACAGTAGCAACAGCAACGGAAACGGCAATAACAGGTTTGGCAGCAACAGTAGCAACAGCAACGGAAACGGCAATAGCAGGTTTCCCTCGTCGAACAGGGACAGGGCTCCCTCGCCCTCTCGTCACCGCGGCAGCTTCAAACCCTCCCGCTAAGAGTCTGTTGTCGAATGATGTCTATTAAGTCCTGATTCTCTTGCGAGGATCAGGACTTTTTATTTTCGGCTCATGGCGGAAATGGCCATTTCAAAAAAAGATGGCATAGCAAAATGCACTGGCTTAGAATGAAGAGGGTGTCTACAACAGGAGCGCATCATGACAAAGTTCACCATTCTCTTCACTTGCACAGCTTTTGCGGCACTCTCCCCTCTCGCTGCCCACACACCTCTTTGTAAAAAGTCGCAACTCCCACTAAAAAACCAGTTGGCACATGCGATCGTCCAAAACCCCATCCCGCCCCGCTTGCAATGGAACCACAATTCAGGCTACTGCGGCGAGGTTTGCATGATTTCTGCAGGCCTTTACTACGGTCAGTATATCTCACAGTATGAGGCGCGCGCCATTGCCACGAAAAACGCACCTCAGGAAAATGGACAGCTTTTGCTGGGTATCAATGACAGGTACGCCGCTACCCAGATGCACTTGAATGCCGTTTCCTGGAATTCAGATGAGGAGCAATCGACAGACCAGTTCCTCGCATGGGTCAAACAGAACGTTGTCAGTGGCCATCCTGTTGCTATCGGCGTGTTGATGAATGAATACCGCTTCTACGGCGACACAGATCCCGATGCGGGGGATTCAGTCTACGACCACATCGTCAGCGTGACGGGAATTGGTTCAAGCTATCCGCCATGCAACACGAACTACCATAGCGGTGATTCGATCTACTTCAGCGATAACGGACTTTGGGGAAGCGCGAGCGACCCTCAGTATCATTTCCGTTATCAATTCAACTCTTTCCAAGCAGATCGAGAGCAGGCCAATGCTGAAAACGGATCCATCTATTCGCTGTTAAATTGCGGTTGCAACTTTGGAATCGCCCTCACTGGCGTGGTGGATTTAGGGGGCGACACGCTTCCCGTTCGTCTAGATACCAATCTCAACTATGAGCAACCTGAAATCGCAGACGGCTCCAATACACGCCCCCCTGCCATGCCACTCGTTCTGACAATCACTGCCTCGGAATTAGAGCCTGGCGTCGCTTACATCTTGTATCGCTATAATACTTTAGAGTCGGTACCCGATTCAGATTTCAACGCCCATGCATCCGATGCGTTTGAAAGTTGGGAAGTTAAGATTTCCTCTGGCTCCACTTACGTCATGACCCAAGAGATTTCCTCAGATGAAATCGCCGTCTACCGGTTGGTTCCTGCAGCCGCGCCCTGAGAAGCTGGCAAATCGGACCAGTTCAGCGGCTGGTACTTCCCGTTGACCAAAATGACGGGCCACACGGTATGCAGCCCCTGGTGGTTGTCCTTGCCCAAGGTCACGTTGACCCCGATGCCAATGTCTACATCGCGCATGCTTTCAAAGGCATTGATGATCCCTTCGCGGGTGAGCGCGTGCTTTGCCGCAGCGCGTTGCAAACCGGCGACAAAGAGTTTTGCTGTCAGATACCCTTCAAAGGATGCAAAATTGGGTTCAGCATTGCTTCCGCCATATTTTGTTAGGTCCTGTTGATATTCTAGAAATGCGGGCAGGTCCTTATTTAAAAAGGGAACGACCTGCGTGACGATAACCCCATTGCCATCAGCACCGAGTGATTGCGCAAAATCTTCGCTTCCCACGAAAGAGACCGTGAGGAAAAGAGTGCCAGGAAACTCTTTTCTCGCCATCTTGACAAACTTAGCTGCTGGGGCATAGGTGCCTACAATGATGATGGCTTTAGGTGGTTTGGGAAGTTCCAAGAGCTCGGCTAAGCCCTCTTCGACGTTGAGTGGGCAAATCCTCGATGTTGTAGCCTGCTTTCCGGATTGCTTTCATCGCTCCCTCATATCCCGAATCGCCGTAAGCGTCGTTCTGAGTAAAGAAGGCAATCTCATCGGGCTTGATTCCAATGGACAGTAGCCCATTCACGAGGGCTGCGGTCTCTTCTGCATAGCTTGCGCGCAGATTGATCACATAGCGGTCAGGAGGAACTTTGCGCAACACTTCCGTCCCCGTAAAAGCCCCAAACAGCAGAACGCGTTTTTCGTTTGCAATGGGCATAGTGACCACGGCAGGCGGTGCCCCTACATTGCCTATCATTGCCAAGACGCCATCCTTGTCGATCAATTGGCGCATATTGGGACCTGCGAGGTTGGGCTCGTAGCGGTCGTCCAAAGCGATCAACTCAAGACGCCTTCCATCGATGCCGCCAGCGGCATTGACCTTTGCAAAATAAACCTCTATTCCCTGCTTCACATCCAAGCCCAGCTGCGCTGTAGGGCCAGAAAATGCGCCCGTCATACCGACCTTAATGGGATTTTCTGCAGAATCAGCAAAGAGGCTTGTACAGAAAAGCAATGCCATGGTGCAAAATAGTTTCATCCTCACCCTCCGCTCACATACTCGAACAACTCAATGGGCTCTTTCCCGCGGACAGGGCGCAGTCCCAGAGATTTGCACTCGCACAGCCCTTGCAACTTTTCCCAGGCCTGCTTGCTCAGGCAAATGGTGCCTGGCACCGCCTGGGACTGGATGCGCGAGGCTGTGTTAACCACATCTCCCCAAATGTCAAATTGGTACTGGCGGTGACCGACGATCCCCCCGATCACTGAGCCAAAGTGAATCCCAATACGCAACTGCCATTGGGGGGGCAGTTTGGCACAACCTACGAGCAAATCCTTGGCACAGCGCAAAGAATCTAAAACCGGATTATCCGACTTGAGCAACAGTCCCGACGTGGCGAGAAAACAGTCTCCAATCGTTTTGATTTTTTGCAAGTGATGCTGAATCGCAACCGACTCGCACATATCCGCAAAATCCTGTAGGTTTTGCAAGATCTCAGCAGGCTGGTGCTTGTCGCAATAGGCGGTGAAGCCAACGATGTCTGCAAACATGATGGTGACATTGGAATAGGTCATCGGCTTTACCGTCCCCGTTTCCGTCAGCTCATTCACAATCACCGAGGGAAATACAGCTCTCATCAGGTTCTCGTAGCGCTGTTTTTCAAATTCAATGCGTTCGAGATAGCTCTTTTCATTTTTGATGAACCACTTTTTTTCGATACAAGAACCAATGCGCACTCGCAGAAGATCAGCATTAAATGGCTTGGGAAGGAAATCCTCCGCTCCTAGACGGATGCAGGCGATGGTATTTTCTAGTGTGTCGACTGCAGAAATCATCAGCACCATCAACCTCTGGCAAATGATGTCCTCTTTCAAGCGCTGGAGCACTTCGATTCCCGTCATCTGAGGCATGTCGATATCGAGCAACACCAGATCGACGTGCTGCTTTTTCAATAGGTCCAAAGCGGCGGGACCGCTAGGGACAATTTGGGCGTTTTGATAGCCATTGCGGGTCAGATAGCGCTTCAAAATGGTGCAGCTCTCTTCATTGTCATCGACGATGAGAATGGAAAATTTTGCCTTAAAATCGCGGTATTCGGCACTTTCACTTCCCTGCTCCACGGAAATATGTACATCCACATCGGCGGGTATCCCCTGACTCCGCTGCGATTCAGGACTTTTGATCGCATCGATCAGACCCAGAATCTGGGCGATTTGGGATCCCATCTCCAAAAATGCGTCTGCTGCGGGATCCTTCTTCTCTCGCAGATCCTCCAATACCATCTCTGCATATCCATTGATGACATTGACGCAATTGCGCAAATCGTGGCGCGCCTTGGTCAGATACTGAACAAACTCCAGGCCATGACTATTTTGCACAAGAGCTCCTCTTTCTAAAAACTCTGCGTTTTTTAGTTTGAGGAGCAAACATCCCTGATGGACCTTGTCGATATCGGAGCGGAACTCGGCAACACTTGCTTGCTTTTCGTCTGAGACAAAAGGCGCCAATGCGCGAAGAAGCGATCCTGCCAGCTGATCGATTTTCTCTCGGATCTTCTCTAAATGAGCCAAAATGTCTGGGTTGCTATCTTGCGCCATTATTGTGGTTTCCCCGGGAGGAGTTTTTGGATTTTATCGAGCAGGCGGACAAAATCGATTGGCTTGGTATCAAAATCGTTGCAACCGCACTGCAATGCCTTCTCGCGATCGCTTGTCATTGCATGCGCCGTCAAAGCAATCACGGGAATCGCCTGCGTCTTCGGATTGGCTTTAATTTGTTCTGTCGCCGCCCATCCATCGAGAATGGGAAGGCTCATGTCCATGAGAATCATATCGGGAGACTCTGATTCTGCCATCGCGACGCCTTGCTGGCCATCGACTGCAGTCACCACCACAAATCCCTTGCGCTGCAAACGCCTGGACAGCATGTCCCTATTGAGTTCGTTATCTTCGACGAGTAAAATCTTGGTCATTTTTCCTTCCTGTTTACTTACCCTCGGACGATCGCACTGGTAGAATCAGTGTGAACGTCGCTCCTTTGCCAGGTTCACTCTTCACTGTCACTTCGCCGCCGAGCATCGTGCAAAAGATTTTCGTCAAATGCAGACCTAGCCCCGTCCCCCCATACTCGCGCGTTGTCCCGGCATCCGCTTGGCTGAACGCCTGGAACAGTTTCTGCAATTTGTCGGCAGGGATGCCAATCCCGGTGTCGCTCACTGCAAACTCGACCCACTTTGTGTCGTTTCGCACGACTGATTTAATTTCCAGCTTAACGCGCCCATTTTTTGTGAATTTGCTCGCATTGCTGAGCAAGTTGAGAAGGCACTGCTTGACTCTCAAAAGATCAGTAAACATCACTTTCAGCTCGGGATCGACAAAGAGCTCGAATGTGTTGTTGTTTTTGGTCACCATCTGACCGACGATCAGCTCGATGTCCTTGACTAGCTCTGGAATATTGACTTCTTCTAACAAGATATCCAATTTTCCAGACTCGATCTTGGATAGGTCGAGTACATCGTTGATCAGCCCCAGAAGATGTTTGGCAGATCCGATAACCCTTCCCAAATCGATGATGGCGCTCTCTTGTCCAGCTGCCTGAGCATCCTCCATGAGCATCTCGCTATAGCCGATGATGGCATTCAGAGGAGTTCTAAGCTCATGGCTCATGTTCGCCACAAACTCTGACTTGATCTTGCTAGCTGCTTCCGCCTGTCCTTTGGCCACTTTAAGTTCCTCGATCAACTTTGCCAGGTTACCATTGGCCAAGCTCAGATCGCGCGTTTTGAGTTCGACGAGCTCCCTTAAGTGCCCATGCGTGTAATGCAAGTCGGTGGCCATCGCATTGAACGCATCGATGACCTCGTTGAGGTCGGCGTATTTCGTCTGCTCCAAGCGGTACTCTAAGCCCCCTTCCCCCTTGACGAGCTTATTCATCGCGCTCGTCAGTAATCTCACCGACTTAGAAGTAGTCCTCTGCACGTAATAACCCAGACCAAGCATGAGAGCCACCAAGCTCGAACTCATGAGAATGATCCCTAAGCGGTTATTCGCAGAAAGCTTTTCTGCCGTCTCAAGGATGGAAGCTTTGATCTGTGTCTCTTCCTGACCTAGCTCTGCAAATTGAGTCTGTAGACTCAACAAAATCTTCTGGATCTCACTAGCACTCTCCTCAATTGCAGCATCCTTCTGATTGTACTCCTCGCGCAGCTTAAAAATGTTGCTCGGCCCCTCGACAAGCAGCGAAGCAATCTCATTAAATCCTTCTCTGATTTGGTCTACACTAGAAACTAGATCGGGAAAATGGGGGACTCTTTTTCCGAGATCTGCGATCTCTCTGCGCATTAAACTGATGAGCTGCAGTAACTGGTTACCCTTCAGGCTATTCAAGATATCAGGATTAAACTCATTGATGAGCTGGTGCATCAGGGCATCGAGGGCAACAAAACCTACATTCAGCCTCTGCGTGATGCGCTGAGCTCCCGCAGAGGGGCTCGCGATCACTTCGTTTGCCTCTTTCAAAAACTGTTCACGCACAGAGGGAGTATTGAGGGATTCAGGAGTGCGCAACACTTCGATCACATGAGCGGAGATCTTCTGATTGCGCAAGAAGAGGACACCATATACGCTCTCTGATAGGCCTCGCAAATGGTTGACTTTCTCATCGACTTGTCCCGCTAGGGTCTTCAATTGGCCTTCGATTCTCAAACAGGCTTCAGCCTCTTCCAGCAATTGGTTCTCGTCAGAGAGAAATCCGTGAAATGTCTCTCGAATAGACTGCGTAACTCCCATGACTTTGGGACTCGCTTTGGCCTCCATACCTAAACCCTCTAGTCCCTTCAAAAATTGTTCCTGCGAGGATGCATTGGATTGCAGATTCTGGAATTCTTCGATATTGCGTATCGACAAGATCGTCGATTGCCTCGCTAAGAGTTCTGATAGGGAATCGCTCATGACAAAAAGAGAGGTCTCAATCTCCCCTGCCCTGACCAGGTACTGCTGGTTCTGACTGAGCCGGGAATTGAATAAAAGAGCAAAAGCGCCGAGTAAAAATAATAACCCGACAGCCAAAATGAGTAGCGCAGCGAACATCGCTCTCAAAGATAATTGCGTTCTCTTACCCATCATATTGCAATCCATATCTCAATCGCGTATAAAATGGAATAAAGTTGTAATTTCAGGTTAGCATGAATCCATCCAAAGTCGTGATTGTCACAGGAGGGGGAAAAGGAATTGGGGCAGGAATCGTACGCCGCCTTCTCTCAGAGCAGATGCGCGTCGTCATTGCCGAGATCAGTTTGGAGCACAAAAAAGATTTTTCGGCTGAGGACCCCTCTCACCTTCTCTTTGTCAAGACCGACATTCGCAGTGAAGCCTCCATTAAGGCGATGATCCAAAAAGCAATCCGACATTTTGGGAGAATCGATGCCATCGTGAATAACGCCGGCATCATGCCCAAAGACGCGCCGATCGAGAAAATGGCTTTGAAGACGTGGAATGACTTCATTGCGACCAATCTCACCGGGGCCTTTCTATGCACAAAGCACGCCATCCCCCACTTGAGAAAACAAAAAGGCGCCATCATCAATATTGCCTCGACAAGAGCGCTGCAATCGGAAGGGTATGATGCTCCCTACAGCGCCTCCAAAGGCGGGCTTGTCGCGCTGACCCATGCCCTCGCCGTCAGTTTAGGTCCAGAAATCCGCGTGCATTGCATCAGCCCGGGGTGGATCCATACAGACAAGACGCGTTTGAAAAAAGCAGATCACGCCCAACATCCCGCAGGACGGGTGGGAAAACCCGAAGATGTCGCCAACCTCGTCTCTTTTTTGATCACAGGCCCTTCTGAGTTCATGACGGGTCAGAACTTCGTTGTCGATGGCGGAATGACCATCAAAATGACCTATCGCGACTGAGTTCGGCAAAAAAGGGCTCGAGAGTTGGCTCCATTCCCAAAAAGTCAGTCACCATCAGGGCGGGGTCTCTGCTACCGCCCTTGCTCAGAATATCCCGGACATAAAGCGTGCCCACTTCTGAGTTGAGAAGGCCTCCCTCCCGGATTTTTTCAAATAGAGAGCAAGCCAAGGCCTCCGACCAGCGATAGGAGTAGTATTTGGCCCCATAACCGCTCACATGCCACCATGAGGTATGCATATGGTTGTATTCGCCGATCGAAGAGCGGGGCAATCCTCTCTCCCATAACTGATGGAGAAGCTGCGTGGGATTTTTCTCCGCACCTTCTGCAAAAAAAGCCAAAGAGAGCTCAGAAAAAAGGCAATCCTTCTCCAGCTGCATCGCCCTTCCAAAGTGATGAGAGGTGATGAGATTGTGAATCCACTCCTCTGGCAGAGGCTCTTGGGTCAAGTGGTGAGAGCTAATCATTTTGAGGATCGTCGGATCAAGGACCCATTTTTCAAGCAGCATGGAGGGAACTTCGACAAAGTCGCACGCGACTCCCATCAAACCACAGAAAGAATAGAACTGCTGACGTGCCAACACACTGTGGATCGCATGGCCAAATTCATGGAAAAAAGTGCTCACCTCCCCATGTCTCATGAGAGAAGGGCGTCCTTCTAAGGGCCTTGAAATGTTGCAAATCACATAGGTGACCGCAGGATAATGGGGGCCTCCCTCAGGGGAAAATGCTGCAACCATCGGGTAACAGACCCCTGAATGCCCACATTTGCCCTCTCTCGTAAATAGGTCTAAAAAGACGATCCCGAGTAGCTGATCTGAGCGGCTTCTGATCTCGAGCGCGCGGACATCGGGGATGGGAAGTGTGTGGGGAACCTCTGAGATCGCAAGATTGAAAAACTGCTCGTAAATGCCGATCAACCCCTCAATCGTCTGATCTGTGGGAAAATACTCGGCCACCATCTGCTCGTCGATCGAAAAGTGTTTTTTGCAATAAGCGTTGAAAGCATAGCTTTCGTCATAGCGATGCAACTGACCAGAGGAGGTCAGTACCACAGACTCTGGAAGCTCTTCGGTGACCCTCTTGAACTCGAGTTCCGCTTTCGCTGCCACTGCTTCCTTAATTTCTTTGAGAAATGCTTCCACCCCCTCTGGCGAAAGAGCCATCAGACCGCTGATCTCATGTGCGGCGCAGCTAGAGAAACCGAGCAATTGAGCCAGCGCATCCCGCTTGGCAATGAGCTGGACAATCACCTCTTCGTTCTTGGGATAAGCGCGATTGCAGAAAAGAACATGCATGGCCTTGCGCGTTTTTTCAACGCTGCACTGGGTTAGAACGGCGTTCAGCGTAGGGATGTCGCAAGAGAGTCTATAAGCACCCTCCGCATTTTGCTCATGGGATTCGATCCAATCATCCTCCAATCCGATGAGCTCTTCTCGTGGAACGAACAGACATGTGCCGTCTTCTGCAATATTGCGGCGAAACTCACTCGCCAAATGAGAAATCTCTGCACTCAATTGAAAAAAAAGAGATCTCTGCTCTTCTTGTAGGTGCAATCCCTCTTTTCTAAACTGAGCAAGCAGATGCTCCAGGAAGTACTGCTCCTCCTCAGCGAGAGATCCGGTATTCTTCTGCACCATGCGGCATGCCGCATCAATCTCAGGGTGATCAACCAAAGTGTTTTGGAAAGTCTGTTCCAATTTGAGGAAAGCTTGGGCTGCGCAGTCGCGCAGCCTCTTCTCCGGATAAACCTCGCTCAAAGTGACCAGGCATTGCATGGCCTCTACCATCTCTCCGTTCAAGAAATCCCAGGAACGGATCGTGTTGTCAAAGGTCCTCTTCTCTTCCGGAATCACCAGGAATTCCTCTACCTTCCGCTCGAAATCCCCAGTGCGCTCATCTACCAGTTTATCGATCGCGCTTTCTGAAAAGGGTAAATACTCGCCAACTTCTTGGGCGCTGTGAATCATGGGGAAAAGAGCGAGTAGTGCTGTGAAGAGCATGGTTCCTCCGGTTGAAAGGAAAAACCATAAAAGATTTGATCATAAATGCAAAGATGAGCTATTCAAAAAGCATGAACAAAAACGCTAAAACGACTCTACTACTTCTGCTTTCCATGCTCAGCATGCAGGCATGTACCAGCACCACTAATACGGGTGCAAACAACTCTGCGGCTAACGCAGGCAATCAGAGCTGTCCCGTGTCGGGAAAACCCGTTAACGGCGTCGATACGCACATCCACAATGGCACAGAATATAACCTCTGTGGCGCGGGATGCAAACAGCCTTTTGCAGAAACTCCTGAGAAGTATGTGAAATAGGGCAGCGCTCGGCTGCCCCAGTGAAACTAATGAAACATCTTCCTTAATTTTGAGCGTAGTCCTTCAGTGCCCATGACAGGAAGTATTCGCTTGCCTCGTAATTGCCACGCAGAAGATGCTGCTCTACACGGTCTGTAAGTCCAATCTCTTTGTCTATCTTATTGGTGGATGCAATCGCATTAAGTCTTTCTCTGATCTTATCTTGATCCGCCTGTGGAAGCTCTTTGAAAGTGCGCTGGATGAGGGCATCGATCGTACCAAGAGGTCCACCCTTATGACCTGCCAACACCTTCAGTTGATCCAAAGTAGTTTCTGGCGTCGCCTTATAAAAACGGATAGAAGCTGGTGCTCCACGACCAGGAGTGGTAATTTGGCAACGGAACAGCAACTCATCAGTCACATCAAATAATGAAAAATAGCCGCCAGGTCTTTCTTGAAATTCGACATAGGATTTGTCTTGACCGTGAAAATCCATTTGCCCTTTTAAGAGCTGGTCATGCAGCCGATTCACT
>JAZJZV010000051.1:0-5127 GCA_040389485.1 Chlamydiota bacterium | reverse complement strand
ATTTTTTACTCCAACATCACCCGCAACTGAAAGTGCTTCAATTTCTGTTCGCGTGCCTTCAAAGTGCTGGGGGAAGGTATAGCCGCCGCGGCTTTCTTCAGTCACTCTCATTGTTGATGCCATAAATCACTCCTCGTGAATTAAGTTAATACATTTTTTAATCTGACAATAAAAACAGTTCAGATATAAAAAGTATAACATAAATACTACACATCTGTCAATTAAACTCAAAATAAAAAATAACATATATGGAATAATCTCATTGACCTATGTCCTAGACTCTTAGTTTCTAGCTATGGTGACATGAATTAATTATTAAAAAAATACTTTATCATCAATCATATTTAAAAAACGCATTTAATTAACTTAAATATTTTACAATGTTTAACTAAATCACTGATTATGCTAATATTTAAAGTTTGAGACGGAGATAAGATTATGGCAGCCAGTCCGGTTAGGAACATTCCCGCAGCAATCCCCTATGGACCCACTCGCATTCAGCCTGCAGATGCCACTCACAATTACTCCGTTCTTTACTACACGATTCAGCACTTAATGCAGATGCACCCCTGCCTGACGTTCCAAAAAATTGAGCGCTATTTAAGGCAGGAAAACTGCTTTTTCTATCTCGTTGCTCTGCCACAAGTATGTTCCCACGAGTTCGAACTCTATCTCTGCGGGCCTGAAGACACTTTGTTTAAAACCCAACAATTGGGTCAGGATCCCGGCTACAAGACGAATTTTGCCCAATTAAATCAGTGCAGACTTTCCCCGCCCCCTCTGCGAGATTGCGAAAGCCCCGCTCTTCTACCCGCAAAGCACTTGAGCGATGCACTTTCGCGGCTGAGCTCCTATTTTGCTTTTCAGAGTCAAAGTCAGCAACCCACTTTTATCGATCATTGGGAATCGCTTACCCCTGATCAAGTGCGGGCCGAATCCCTCCGCTTTCAGGGTGCGCTGCGCTCTGCGTATACCAAAATCTTTGAGCGTTACCCTCCCTCTGAGAACATGATTGAAGTTGGCAGCGGATACTATCCGCTCATTGAAACGATTCCTTCTCTCGCCGGAAAAGTCATTTTATCCGACCACCACGAGAAGTACCTCAATTACCTCACACAGCAATTCCCAGATTCCAGAAACCAGTACTTTGACCTTCTTCAGCCTCTGCCCCTCTCCATGCAAGGCGCCTTTGATACAGCGCTCATGAGCGATGTGTTGATCACTTTGTCGCGCGAGGAGTTGGAACAAGCCGCCTCGACACTTTTTGATTTGCTCCCCCCAGGAGGGAGGCTGCTCCATTTTTCTGTGCGCGATTCTTCCCAGAGTCCCGTCTACAAAGAACTCACTCAGCAAGGTTACATCTGCTGTCCATGGATCACAAGCGACGAGCGACTGGTCGGGATTCATGCTATAAAAAATGAGGAACTAATCGCTGCAGTAGAGAGTCTGGGATCCTCGCACAGCCAGCTCAAACAAGCACTGCGAACCTATATCGATTGGCCAGGTCAATACCGAGAGCTTTTTTGTTTTTCTGAGCTCTGTGAAGATCACGGCGATGCCTGCTGGACGAACACGAGGGGACTCGTCGCCTCATTTAATGTCCTTGCTAGCGCCTTTCAAATGTTGGATTGCCCCAGCCTGCAACAAGTACCATTTGATGCATTTCACGAGCAAATGATTCATAACGCGCTGAAGAGGGCAGGCTTCGGCACTCTGGAATCCAGCCGCACCATTGGCGGATATACGGGAGAAAAAAACAAAGAACTCCACGCAACTGATTGCAACACTTTCATCATCAATCGCGGGGACTACCGTCAAAGCTATAGTTCCGAGATCTCTCATGGCAAAGCGACCCAAATCGCTTATGTTTACCTATTGGCAATGCAAAAGCCGAAATAGCTTCCTTTGCAAAATAGAGTCAAATCCCTTATTGCTTGTGTTGAAGAGAAGAGGGATCATGGTCAATCCGGTAAGAGGTCAGAGGCAAAGTTACTCCAAACCCCCCGTCAAAAAGAAGCCCGTCAAAGAAGTCGATGTGCGCATCAACAAGGTGCTGAGCAAATCCAAGTCGCTACCTCCTCCCAAATCGGGGAAAACGATCAAGGCCTCGAAAAAAGTAGCAGCGGATAAAGCATTTGCTGCTGCACAAAAAACCTCACAAGCCGCGCGCCAAAAGTCATTCGAAGTACAGAAAAACGCCATCAAAGCGCAAAAAGCTGCCATGCTAGCTCAACAAGCGCACATGGCGCAGCAAGCTGCAGCCGCGCGCAGAGCGATTGCTGAGGAAAAAGCCAAGAGGGCTGCGGAAAGAGCCTCCAAAAAGGCAGCGTCTTTGCTCCGCGCCGCAAAAATCAAGGCCTATATCGCAAGGCCCGATGAGAAGAAGCGCTCATTGAAAAAGTATATCCCCTCTCCTCCGAAGAAAAAAAAGAATCCTCAAAATAACAACACATAGGTAAACTCCAAGGCCATGGTCTCCTATAAAGAACTCGTCGGCTTCGTATGGCAGTTCATGCGTCTCCAAAAGGGGGTCTTCCTCGCCATTTTTCTCATCGACAGTTTCGCCTGGTCGCTCGATGCTCTGCTATGGCCCTACATTCTCCATCTCGTCATTGACATTTTCACTCGTTATGAAGGGGACCGCTCAGCAGCCTGGGATGCACTCAAAATGCCTATCGTCGCCGGATTGGGTTTGGTCATCTACATCGAAACCGCTTCGCGCACGATGGGTTTTTTAATGGCAAGGGCGATGCCAAAGCTCGGAGCCAATATCCGCATGGCGATGTTCGATCACGTGCAGCACCACTCCCCTCGCTATTTCAATGAACGGTTCTCTGGAGCTTTAGCCAATAAGCTCACCGACATGACAACGCAGGTCGAATCGATCCTCCAGCAACTGTTTTGGCCTCTCATCCCCGCTCTTAGCACTTGCATCTTAGGCTCCCTATTTCTCTGGTGGATCAACCCCATTTTCACTTGGATCCTGCTGGGTTGGATTGTCATCCACTTAGGGGTTAGCCTCAGCTTCACACGCCATTGCGACTACTACGAACACCAGCATGGGCAGGCGCGCAGCACTTTGCTCGGAAAAATTGTCGACAGCTTCACCAATAACTTTGCCGTGAACCTCTTCTACCGCTTCCAATACGAAAGAAAAGCGATAGACCCCTTCCAAAATGAAGAGCGTGAGACAAACATCGCATCCAAGCGCTACGTCGAAAAGATGCGCTGCTTCCTCTCTTCGTTCTATTTCGTTGCGGTCATTTTGGGGATCAATGGTTCCCTTCTCTACCTCTGGCTCCATGACCAAATCACGACAGGTCAAGTCGTCCAGGTCTTTACGACTCTCTGGAACCTCTCCATGATCATGTGGACCGTAGGCTCGGCACTGCCCACGCTCTTTCAAGCTTTTGGGACCGCAAGACAAGCGTATACCGTCATGCGCGATCCTCAAGACATCGGAGATCAGCCGGAGGCGCCGCCCCTCAAGGTCTCTTCAGGAGAAATAATCTTCGACAACGTCTCATTTCAGTATGGGGAAAAAAAGTTATTCGAAAACAAACATGCCAAGATCCGCGGAGGAGAAAGAGTGGGCCTTGTCGGCTATACAGGAGCTGGGAAATCCACCTTCACCAATCTGATTTTGCGCTTTTTCCCCGTCCAGAATGGAAAGATCCTCATCGATGGGCAAGAGATAGCCGGCGTCACTCTCGAATCCCTACGGCAACAGATCGCCCTGATCCCTCAGGACCCGATCCTCTTCCACCGCTCTTTAAGGGAAAATATCGCCTACGGCAAACCGGCAGCCTCAGAAGAGGAAATCGTCCGCGCTGCAGAGCTCGCCCACTGCGATGAATTCATCCGCAATACCCCAAGCGGCTATGACGCGGTCGTAGGAGAAAGAGGGACCAAGCTCTCGGGAGGAGAAAAACAGCGCATCGCCATTGCGCGCGCCATTTTGGCAGACGCGCCCATCCTCATCTTGGACGAAGCGACATCCGCACTCGATTCCGTCACAGAAAAGTACATCCAGGACAGTTTGGACAAACTCATGCAAAGCCGCACCACCATCGCCATCGCCCACCGCCTTTCTACCCTCTCCCGCATGGACCGCATTTTAGTGTTCGACAAGGGCAAGATCGTGGAAGAAGGGACTCACACTGCCCTCCTGGGACAGAAGGGCCTCTACGCCCAAATGTGGAACATGCAGGTAGGCGGCTTCCTTCCCGAAGGTCCTCAAGGAGGGGAAGAGAAATCTACTCCATTGGGGAAACATGGTTAATCGCTCTCTTTGGACAGCTTCAGGAGCCCGGCTGCAATCCGTTTCATCAGGAGATGGAAAGAATCTCCATTGGCTCTTTGTACCCGGAGGTCCCGGCCTAGGCTCTGAAATCATGCACCCGTTGACCCAGATCCTCAAACTGCCCGGAACCCTTTGGCACCTCGATCTACCAGGAGATGGCTCTAACATCCCCTCAAAACATCCCCACCTTTCACAGCTCACGTCGATAGAGAACTGGGCAAATGGACTTCTAGAAGCAGTGGAGGCGTTTGACAATGTGGTTCTTGTGGGGCACTCGCGCGGGGGAATGTTCGCCCTTGCCCTTCCCGAGTTAGAAGAGAAACTCGCAGGACTCGTCTTACTCGACGCTGCACCCGACATGACTTGGCAGTCTGAATTTGCCATCCGTATTGAAAACAAGCCCTTGCCAGGCAGAAATGCACAGGCTCTCGCCTACGAGAAGCACCCAGACGACGCCACGCTCAAAGAATTTGTGATGGAAGGAACTCCCTACATGTTCACCCCTGATGCTTTGGACAAGGGAAGAAAAACATTTGAAAACCTCCCCTACAACAATGCTGCGATTCAATGGACACTGAATCACTTTGACCCCACGTATAAGGCCAAATGGGTACCCCAGCGCATCCCCACGTTGATTCTTGCTGGATCAGATGATCTGGCCACGCCACTCAAATACTTCGCAGAAAAAAAAGAATACATCCGCACCAACATCACCTTGAGAGAGATCAAAGACGCAGGGCACTTCCCCTGGATTGAAAATCCCCAGGATGTCGCCAAGGCCTTCGAAGAATATAGCAAGAAGTTGATGTCATCGCACAAAGAAG
>JAZJZV010000050.1:0-6495 GCA_040389485.1 Chlamydiota bacterium | reverse complement strand
CGACTCGAGCGCCTCCAGAATGATCACCTTGACACCCAAATCCGCAAATAAAGAAGCAAATTCGCACCCGATATAGCCTCCTCCCACAATCGCTAAGGTTTTGGGCAGGCTAGTCAGATCCAGGATCGAAGTGGAATTGAACACCTTCTTGTGGTCGCAAGGAAATGCGGGGATATCGAGCGGTTCTGAGCCCGTTGCGATAATGGTGTTTTCACACTCGACGACGAGGTTGTCCTCTCCTCTGACCTTAATCTCTCTTGGGCTCATGAACTCGCCATGGCCGCGCACGATCACAATGCCATTGGCAGCGAGCAAGCCCTCTAGGCTCTTGCGGATTTTATCCACGACGCCATCTTTGCGCGTTTTCATTTTTGAATAATCAAAAGAGACCGAGCCTAAAGTGATACCGAAGTCTTCTGCATGCTTGAGAGCGTGCACCAAATGCGCGTTGGCTAGCAGCGTCTTCGTTGGAATGCAGCCCACATTTAGGCAAGTCCCGCCCATAGCGCCTTTTTCGATCAAACAGACCTTTTTTCCTTCCGGAGCTGCTTTAATCGCTGCGACGTAGCCACCCGGACCGCCTCCGATGACCGCAATATCAAATTTTTGTCTTTGCATTTTCCCTGACTCCTTTTATGCGCATTTTAATCTATGAGGGGGTTAACCTTCTACCCGAGAATTGCTAAACATGCGGAAAATTGCTGGAAATTTTGCCTCTCCTATGCCAACATGAGGTCAATCGAGGAGGCGGACATGCGTCCTAAAGATCGACAAAAGATGTGCACGAGTTGCGATGGGCGGATTGCCATCGAAGCAGTGGCGTGCCCCTATTGCGGCGCTGAAACGCAATCTCACAACGCGATCCAAGAGAGCCTCACCGCCCTCTATCCGCCTCCCTATTCTTCAAAAGGGATAAACATCTCAGAAAACATCCAAACCCCGAGAGAAACCATGCAGGAAAAGAGATTTAATCAAGCCAACATCTCTCTCGGAGCTCCGACGATTCCCGCAGATGTGGGCGAGCAGCAGCGCGCCCAAGAAGAACAGAGCAGCTTCTGGCCTGTCCTTTTACTCTCCGTGGGAGCCAACCTTCTCGTGATCGGCCTCCTGCAGCTCTTTTTCTCCGACGAAGGATTCCTCCGCCTCGAGTGGAGCAGCCACTACTGGTACATCTATTGCCTAGCGGCCCTGCCCCTCTTCTTCCTCGGCATGAAAAAGGTCAATTCACTCCAGTAATTTGATCATTAATGATTGCTGCAACAAGCCGCTTTACCCGCATAACAGTTGTTTTGCTAATCGCACTTCTCTCGATAGGAGTGCTTGTCTTCCAACGGGGAAAATGGGATAAGTACTATCGCCACGCGCTATCACACCCGCCTAGGCAGCTTGTCGTGGATGCTCTCAATCTCTTTCCTAGGAACGGCAAAGCCATCGACTTGGGTTGCGGAGCAGGCAATGAAGCTACCCTATTGCTCAACCAGGGCTGGAGGGTATGGGCCGTTGATAGCGAACCCAAAGCGATCCAGCTGCTACTCACGCGAGCCCCAGATCAGGAGAGGCTGGTGACCACAGTTGCTAGATTTGAGGAGCTACATTGGAACCTCTTGCCAGAAGTGGATCTGTTTTGTGCTACCTATTCTCTTCCCTTTTGCAATCCCAAAGAGTTCGCGAATGTCTGGGAGAGAATCACATCAAAAGTGGCTCCCGGTGGACGGTTTGCAGGTCATTTTTTTGGACTGCATTACCAGGGCTTTAACCCAAAAGAAATGCAATCGATGACTTTTTTGACAAAGGAAGAAGTTCTCCGGCTCTTACAGGGCTTCGATATTGAATATTTTCGAGAATCTGAAGAAGAAGGCCAGAGCGGCACGGGGCGCGACATCCACTCGCACGTCTTTGAAGTGATCGCTCGAAGAAAGCCGCATTTAGATTGAGAAATAAAGTCTTCCAAATCAGCCAAATCTTTCATGCATTTGCTTTCGAAACGAAACCTGTTTTTAGAGGGTGCTATTCGAGAACACAATCCCCGCTGCCTTCTCCACTTTTTCCACACTTGTCATGAAATCTCGCAGTGCGGTCCCCTCTGAGATCGGTTCGTTCGGCAAAATGTAGCTCTCGAGCGGAACGCCCTTGTTGTCGAACACGACTTTGAAGTAGTGAGTGGGGACGGCGACGTCGTTTTTGCCTATGACCTGATACTTCACAAACTTCTTGCCGTCGCCCTCTTGCTTGGGCAAGTAGAGTCCGCCTGTGTAGACATTGAGAGACCCGTGGCGGAGGGCCAAGTCTCTGACATGGTTCTCTAGTTTTTGCCAAAAGCCCCGATTCAAGTGGGGACACTGAGGCGAGACGTTGGAGAGGTAGAATGTCTCGCGCATCGATTCGGGGTTCGATCTGGCATCGGCGGCAGGACACATGTGTCCGCGATCAAAGCCAGATCCGGCGTAGTCTTCTTTCGTTGAGCGCATGGAAACGGGCACGAGGGGATCTTCACAGAAATGGAACTTGGATCGATCAGCATCACCTACGACGTCTTTTGAGGAAAGCTGTTCATAGACCCAGCGCGCCTGTCTGCTTCTGCCGTCATAGGCAAGTACGTAGGGAGTTCTCTCGATGATCACTTCGGATAAGGGCAAGCGAACGGCATTTTGGGGCTCCTTCGGCATCATGTAGCCGCCGACGGATCCCGCTGCCAAGGTCACCATGGCAATGCACGTTGTTTTGAGACGACTGCCCATCTGATTCACACCCCCATTAACACCTAGATACAGAGGGTGGGCATATTGCGAAAGGGAAAGCTACGTTACTTCGATGTCCAGGCTTTTTAAGAGATTCATGGCCTCTGGGAAAGAGAACTTTGCCTTTTTGATGCTATTGGTCTGAAGATCGATCAGGTAATTCTTGGCGTTGCGAAAGTTGGCTTTCGACAAATTGCACTGGTGAAAGAGGGTGCCCAACAGATCGGCATCGGAAAAGTTGGCCTCTGTGAGATCGGTATTGGTGAAATACACCTCGCGGAGCTTGGCCCCCGCAAAGGAAGTGCCTTTTAATTTTAGATCTGTGAAGTTGCACGTTTGCAAAATGCTGCTATTGAAGCTGAGGTGGAGAAGTTTTTCGCATTTGAAGAACTCGAGCCCGACGATTTTGCATTCTTCAAAAATCACATCCTGTAAACGGCATCCATTCAGGCGAATGAGGCTCAGGTTACAGTTCTTAAACCGGCAATTGCTAAAATGCGCATGTTCCCAGCGACTCTCTGTCATATTGCAATTTTCAAAACTAATCTGCTCAAAAGTGCTTTTGCGAAGGTCTTGACCGCTAGCATCGAGCGCTTTGAAAGTGCGCTCTTCATAAGAGCATTCCGGCTGCAGCATGGTGAATTCTTCCTGTTGTTTGTGAATATATCAGATTCTCGTTTATGGGGTGGACAAAACCAGAATCATGAAGGCATAGGAAGCAAGCGCTCCATAGAGGGGAGCTCGGGCGTGGGCCTGACCAGAACTGAGGCCGGGATGAGCGGAGTTAATGGCGGCAAAAATTGCGCCCACCAGGAAACTACATACATACCATTCGGCAGAGAGCTCTGGATGAATACTAGGTCTCATGAGAGCCATCCCAGTTCCCATCAGAGACCCACCTATCCCATAAAGATAGACGAAAGGGTTTCTGCCCCGTGTAGGGTCAACCGCTTGTGCGAGTTGGATCATGAGTGCATCTGATAGAACAGCGGATTCGGGAATAAAGGGAGGTGGGGCGGAGTCTATAGATGCGACCGCCCTGCAAGTAGGACATGTGTTGTGTGTGCGGAACCATTCTTGCAGGCAACTGCGGTGAAATGCGTGCACGCGCTCAGCAGTTGAGTAAACGATTGCATGTCCAACCCAATCGGTCTCTTCTGAGAAAGGGGTTTCTTGACTGACTGGATTGCTCTCTTCCGGAAGAGAAACCGTTGGTAATGAGTTTAAACATATTCCGCAATCATCGCCTTGGCAGCTACCAAAACGTACCGTCATAGATGGCCTCTGTGTTCTGGCTATGGGATTGTATGGAGGCCTCTGATTTTTTCCAAAGTCATTCTTAATTTACTTTCAGCATAACCATATTAAGTCTTATTACACGTCTTAAATCATTTGAATGTAGTCGTTTAATTAAATTAAAATAGTTTTTATATATTTATTATTAATTTGTGTTTTTGTATAATGAATTAATTAAATCAAAATAGGTGCGAAATGTCTTTTTTTTCTTCTTCAAGTGTCTTGGATTCAGGTCCGTCACGGAGTAGTTTTACTGCGTTTTCCGATTCCAGGAAGATCGGCGAAACTGTTTGGAAAATTGTAACGGGGAGGCAGAGCCAGCAACAGATGATCGCTGCAATAGATGCTTTGCAAAAGAGCGCAGGCGATGAGGTTCTTGATCCCTTTTCTATTTGTCTGCAGCATGACATTTCATTGCTTCAGTATGCTGTTAATGGAGAAATGGAAGAGCTCGTTGCTTATTTTCTTCAACCTCCAGAGCATTTCTCCTACGCGCAAGTGGATGCTTATTTAGCTGTAAGAGCAGAGATGATTGATTCATGCGAATGTGCCGGACTAAACACTGCTTTACATCTGGCTTGCCGGGGAAAACAGTCGAGGATAGTTGCTTTACTGATTGAAGCGGGGGCCTCTATTGACTGCAAGAATTGTCGGAATGAAACTCCTTTGTACATTTCCGCATGTATCGGTGATATTGAAAGCCTCTCTCTAATAGCCAAGCGCGCAGGCGGGGATAAGGATTATCTCAATGCTGGAGGCAATCGTCTCAAAATGTCGGCATTGCATCAGGTGAGTTTTAGAGGAGATGTCAGAAGTGTCCTCGCTTTGCTCGAGGCGGGAGCAGGTGTTAGTGTGCAACACCTAGAAGGGGCCACGCCACTGCATTTTGCTGCAGAGCAGGGAATGACAGAAGTTGCTGAAATTTTGATCGGTCACGCCGATTCCCCCACTGCTTTCATCGAATGTAAAGAGCTTTTACAAGATAGGACCGCATTGCATTTAGCTAGCATGCAAGGTCACTGCAAATGTGCTCGCCAGCTCATCCAATTAGGTGCGCCAATTGATGCCAAAGACCGCAGTGGGCTGACTCCCTTACATTATGCGGCCGAGCAGGGAAAGAGTGATTTGGTTTGGATGCTCATCCAGGAGGGAGCAGATTTTTCGATTCCTTTTTTTGAGGAAACCTTTCTCGACATTCTTGCAAAAAACCCCGGTGCCCTCGATCGATTTTTGCACATTAGCAATTTCTGGTTAAAAAACATCGAAGAGATAGGAGATCTCGTGCATCTGACGGATACGCTCAAGCTTCAAGATAGATTGGTGCAATACATCGCCAAAAAGCTGTATGCCGACCTCCCGAGAGCTGTGAAACAGATCGCCACCGCGACTCTAGTTCTTCCGATGACAGCAGCGCTGACAGGAGCTCACTTGAAAAATAGCTTTAGCAAAGAGCTGGAGCCAGTCCTTCAAGAACTTAGGAGCGTTGCGGATCATCCGGAAAGAGATGAAGACTTGCTACGCATTTTAACCGATCACCAAGAAATTCTCGCCACTTTGCAAAAGATTGCGCGCAGCTACCTGAGCGAATCCCCGGAATTGACATGGATGGCCGAGTTGCATTCCACTTTGGAGATGACTTTGCTTGAACTCACAATGAGAAGACTGCATGTCTATGCTCCAGGTAGCGCCCCAAGTAATAGTGGCCAATCATCTGCACAGTCTATCCCATCATCTAGCCAGAAGAGCAAACTCAAACGGGCTCAGCGTCCTCCAGAAAAGGGCCCTTCCCAAGTGCATGTGAAACGAGCCTCTGTTAGAAATGAAACAAAAGAGGGCCCAAGCGCATCTTTAAAACCGGTTGCAATAGCAAAGCGGACAGAAATCTCCAAAAGTCAGCACCCTACATGCTCTTCATCAGATGCGAGAGAGCTCAAAAGGTACAGAAGTTTGCGCACGGACGCAGGCCCGATCGATCAATCAGAGGCTTTTGATCTTTCAATGTTCGGGATATCTCCTCCTTATTAACCCGATCAAATTCTATTCCGTTTTTTGCCTTTTGAAGCATATCATGGGTGCAAAAGTGTGACGTTGATGGCAGATACAGTTCCATACCCGACAGGCCCTTATCAGATTGGAGTGGCCCAATTCGATTTGTTTGATCCCAATCGCAAGGAGATCGAGTATCCCCAAGGCAGACTCATCCCAGTGATGGTCTATTTCCCCATGCAAAGAGGCCTCCACGCGCCACGGGATAAAATATTCGACGAGCGGGCGCCGGACCCATGGGAGCCTCTTAAAGTGAAAGTGCATAGCCAAAAAGCTGAACTCGCCCAGCTTGCGGGCGGCCCCCATCCAGTGATCATTCTGAATCATGGCAAGGACGTAACTCTGGCTGACTATGCTTTTTTGGCAGAGGATCTGAGCTCTCACGGATATGTGGTGCTCTCGCTCCAACATCAAC
>JAZJZV010000049.1:4434-7635 GCA_040389485.1 Chlamydiota bacterium | reverse complement strand
GTTCTTGTTCTGCTGGAACAACGGGTTCTCTCTCTTCTGCAACGCTATAGGAAATGAGAGGAGCAAGAGAGGAGAGATGGTGGATAGCTGTCGGCAGATCGATGGGCTTCCATCCTACAAGGGTGAAAAAATGCTCTAGGGCGGAGGCTTCCGCGTGGGGAATTTCCTTTTGGTCTTCATCGATGGCAAGCGGGATGTAGAGGCGCTTTTTGGCGCGGGTGAGACAAACGTAGAGTTGCCGCATCTTTTCCGCATCGAGCTCTTCGCGGGCGCGTACGCATTCTGGATCTGAGGGATCAAAACGCGTGAGCGTCGATATGCCACCCGATTTGACGACCGCTTCGTCAAAAGTGCGGTGGCGCGCAATCACGCCAAGAGCAAACACGGTATCAAACTCCAGCCCTTTGCTGAGGTGAGTGGTCATGACGACGACGCTCCCCCTTTCTTCTTGGGACACTGCGCGCAATCGCCCCTCATCCTCATTGTGGTTCCACAAGAGATCTTCTAAGAAGCGCAAAAGCTGCGCGGGAGTGGATTGGGAAGACAACTCCTCTTCGATCAAGAGCTCTGCGAGTTTTCTCAAGTCGCCATACAGCGCAATTTCTCTTTGCTTGAGCATCTCACTCAAAGCGCTCTTTCCTTCTTGGGCAAAAGAGGTGTGCAAGAAGGCTTGAAAAAAAGTGCCGAAGCCCCGATCCACGAGCAGATGATGCAAGTGGTGCATTTGCATTTTGGCAAACAGCAGATGTGGTTCAGAAGGGGATCCGACTAGCTCAGATGCGCTCCAGCCAATGAGTGGAGATCCCAAAGCAGCTTTGAGCTTTCCCGTGTCGGAGGGGAAAAGGGCAGAGTCTAGCAAGAGCTTCAATGAAAAAAACGCGGGGGAATCTGTGATTGCAGAGCCCCGTTTAAAGTGTGCGGGAATCTGCCATTTTTTCAGATGATCGATCGCGCTTTTGGCCTGGTATCTGTCCTTGACCAGAAGCGCAATCTCGTGCAGCTCCAAACCTTTTTCTTTGCGCAAGCGCAAGATTTCACCGGCGATGTAAGGATAGATTTTTTTCTCTTCTAATTCTGTATGGGGGAACTTATGGCTTCTCCCTGTTTTGCCTGAGGCAATAAAAAAATGGAGCGCTGCTTCAGTAGATGGCTCAACCGAGGGACGGAATTTCACAGGGGGGACATCGAGCATTTTTCCGAGAGCTGGCAAGGGCATCCACCCATTTTTTGCCTGGGAAAAGAACAAATTGAGAGCCCTGACAAGCGCTTCTTCAGAGCGGAAGTTGGTGTCGAGATGCCCTTTGGCCTCCTCGCCGAGATGGCGGGCCGCATCGAGGTAGGTGTAGACATCGGCATTGCGGAAACTATAGATCGACTGCTTAGGGTCTCCGACGAGACAGATGGCCTCGACAGAGCCGAGAAAGTGTTCTTGAATGATCTTCCACTGCAACGGGTCGGTGTCCTGAAATTCGTCGACAATCACTGCGCGGTATTTCTTGCGCAGTTTGGCAAGAAATGACTCTGAGGCAAGCGCCTCAGCGGTCTTATGGAGCAAAACATCGGGAGAGAAAACCTCTTTTTCTTCGATGAGCGGCAGTAGATCCCGTTGCAGATCTCTTGCGATGCGCAAAAAGATGATGGATGGATCTTTGGCAATATTCACGGGGCGTTTGAAAACCTCTTTCACATGCTCCAGTAAACCCGGATAGTGGAGATCCTCTTCGGGGCACAATTGAGGGCGCGCCTTGAGGTTATCGGAGCTCACCTTTTCCAAGAAGAGAGGTGCGCTGCACAGCTGCTCAAACTCCTCTACTGTGCATGCTTTCTTTTGGAGCAACTCTCCGATCAATTGGATCTGAGCGGGGAAATTCTTATCGGTCATCCCTTTGTATTGGGGAAGAATGAGACCTAAATCCAGAGCCCATTTTTCACATTCGACCGGCCCAAAAGAATGTAACGCATCCACAACAGAGGCATGCAGCGCGCCAAAAGTGGGGAAAGAAGCGATTTCACTCGTTCCACTCATCTTGCCCACAATCGCTGTGATCATTTTGCGATGATCGCTCCTATACCTTTTGAGAAGCACGCGCATTTGCATAGGGCTGTAATCGGGTAAACTCACCTTTTTACACAGGTGCTCTTTCACAAGAGGAGCAAAGAGAGAATAGGCATCGCTGCGATCAGGATCGGGCAGAGAAAGTCCCATTCCTGCTTCGATAGCCCCCTCTTTGAGCGCTCGATAGCAAAATCCATGCAGCGTGAAAATCTGCGCAAAATCGTAATAGACAAGAGCCCCTTCGATCCGCTTGAGTGCCGCATCGATCGCTTCAGGGCCTTTTTCACAGATGGCCTGGAGATAATCTGCAGTAGGAATCCCCTTTTCAAGCTCTGTGCGCGTGCGGAGCAAGTTGCGCCGGATGCGCATCTTTAGCTCGCGCGTCGCTGCCCGAGTGAATGTCACAACGAGAATCTGTTCTATGGAAATAGGCGATGGTCCCTCGATGACAAGACGGGTCACTAAGTGCTCGATGGCAAAAGTTTTACCCGTGCCAGCTGAGGCTTCGAGGAAGTGGGGAGCAAATACATTGAGCTCTCGACTTAAAACATCAAAGCTTTTCACGTTTACCTCCCTCGGGGACAGAAGCGAACACGTTGCGCAGCAGGGAGCTCCACCGCTCGTGCCCTTCGATGAGTTCCTCCAAAGCGCCTCGATTCCTCAAATAACACAGGTAAGGATCCTCTCCGTAGTGACCAATCTCCTTGCGCACCTCTTTGGCAAACTCCTCCTTGGACTTTTGCAAAAGAGCGCTGCCCCAGTTGGGCATGAGAGGAGAAGGCTCTGTGTGGCAGAGGAAATAATACTCCAGATAGCTGGCAAGGGTTTTTTCGGGATCGGGGAGATCGATTTGTAGCGGTTCCACCCTTCCGCTAAAAAGTAGCGGCAAGCCCTCTCGCAGGACACAGCGATAGACCAAGTAGAGCGGCCAGATCTGCAAGAGCGTTTTCCATTCCCACTTGCCCCGGACAAGAAGTCCCTGCGGCGTTACATCGGCAATCGTGCCCACGAGACGCAAGACGTGGGAGCCCACTACAATCTGGAGTGGGGGAAGATGGTAGGGAGAATCTCCCGGCTTTTCACATAAGTGCAGCGCATGCACCTCTTCTGGCCTCACGCCATGCCGATCGAGATTTTCGAAAAGC
>JAZJZV010000049.1:3202-4424 GCA_040389485.1 Chlamydiota bacterium | reverse complement strand
CCGCAGTTTCTTCATTGAGTCCGCAGAGCGCTGCCTGCCCGAAAATCCCTCGGGGCATTTTCCCCTGTGATCTAGCGTGATCCACAGCCCCTCCAAAAGAGCCATGCATCGCCGTCTGACGCAACCGCGCATTCCAAGGGCGGGAAAGAAGGAATTCCTTAGCTTCCTCATCTTTGTCTTCCTTCAAATAGATCTTCAGCCTCTTCTGCATATAAAATTGCAGAGGATGGCGCGCGCATTTTTTGAGTGCACTGAGGTTGACGTAGATTTCTTCTTCTGGATCACACAGCGGCTCAAAGAACTTGCGGTGCCGCTGATGCGCCGACGCGTCAAAAGGAAGGGCTGGGTGATTAACCACGGGGATTTGATGCGATGCGTAGTGGTTCAGCTCGTCGATCAGCAAGGAAAAGGACTGCTCCTTGTGGTCGTCCGCATTGACGCGTTCATAGCTGAACATCAGGTAGTCTTTTGCAGAGAGGAGAAGTTCGAGGAAAATCGCGCGATCTTCATCCAAGCGGGAGGGAAAATAATCCGTGCTGCGCGTTTCATCTATGAGATTCATCGGGCTTTTTGCCTCGCTGCGAGGAAATGCTCCCTCGTCCATTCCCAAACACCAGATCACCCGGGCTGGCGCCAATCTTCCCGGCCCCAGCGATGCAAAGCGGATCTTGTCCATCTCAGAGGTGCCCCATTTTGCCGATCGCTTCTCTGCTGGTTGAAGAAACATCCTCTCGATGCTCTCGAAAGACCAATGGGGATCTTTCCACTGTTTCGTCTGGAGGGCAAGCGACTGCAGATCCTGGAAAAACTGCTCATTCCCGACATCAAAGGCAAGGTGCTCTCCCGCCGCGCGCAACGCCCATAAAAACCAATCCGCTGCGCTGTGCTTGGCCTGCAAAAACTGCAAACTCTCTTCGAGCGCATGTAAAATGGTGAGAAAGCGATCCATGATATCGAGCTCCTTCGGCCCAACCCCATGAATGCTGAAGGGATGGGAAGAGGGATCAGATGCGACAGCAAAACTCTGGAGCAAACGCGCCACTCCTGACTCCCAAGAATGGACTCCCGTCTCCCAACCTGCGCGGATCTCTGCCTCTGCAAAAAAGCGGTGCAGAAGGGCGAGTTCTTCTCCCGAAAAAGGGTTCTTTTCCTGAAAGCTGCTATTTTCAAAGAGCGCCATCACCGCATGCAATGCACCCTTTGTTTTGTGCACTTCGAGCAA
>JAZJZV010000049.1:0-3192 GCA_040389485.1 Chlamydiota bacterium | reverse complement strand
AAAAGAAGAAAACCGCGCACAGCGCTACTTGTGACAGATAGAGGCAATCCATGGATCGAGTAGGGGCATCCCCTTTGCGAGAGCACCATGGCAATATAGGGCGCATAAACGGCAATGTCAGGGGCATAGATGAGCACATCGCGCAGTCTTAAGGGATCTTCGTTTTCCGCATGGGTAGCGAGGAGTTTTTCGAGCGTCAGAAACATCGCCTCCACCTCGCGCAGCTTCGATGTGGCGCTGTGGATTTGCAAAGAATCATCCGCAGTCAGGCTGCCTTGCTCGAGCAGAAGCAGCGAGCGCTTCAGTCCGCCGAGTAGCGTGGGCTTTGCCACTTCCCTGAAATCGTAGGCCTCTTCCTCCACAAATGCAAACGCATCGAGGTTCTTCAGCATTTCCCTTCCGAGCTTGCCCCAATTGTTCAAAAGCGGGTGTCCCTCTTCAAAATAGCGCTGGATGACCTCGATTTTTTGTGCGCTGGCCCCTTTGCGCATGAGACGACGCCTCTCCGCGATCTTCTCTTTGTCTGTGACAAAATCTCCCCAGAATACCATGCTCGGAGAGAGAGCGTAAATGGAGGCGCCCCGCTGTGTGAAAAAAGAGAGATGGACAGCGGAGAGATAATGGAACCCAAAAAGGGCTATTCTTGCGGCGCACTCCATTTTCCCCCTATAGAGTTCAATCGGGTAGGACCAGGGAGAGTTAGGATGGAAGAGTTCGCAGAAAAGTTTTTTTTGCCAGTGCTTTTCTTTGGGAGAGAGCCACCCTTTCAAAAAATGCACTCCGTGCAGTCCGTAAAGAGAAAATAATCGCGCTAATTCATCGCTGAGCTGAGCGATCCGCCGCCCTTTTTTTTCTTCGCTTCCATTAGAGAGATACTTGCGCAACGCAGAGTCCTCTACCCCTCGGGCCCATAGCGCCTCCTCAATTGCCAAAGAGAGAACAGCTGCCGAGGGCACTTTTTTTCCTGAGGGACCGCGCAACTGGGTGGTGGCGTCATTCAAGAGCTGGATCTGCAAACCGGCGCACACTCGAAGGCGGGGATGGGAAACGCAATAGCCAACGAGAAACTCCTTCATCGCCATATCGGGAACAACGACCAACCTCTTCTCAAAGGGACGCTGCATCAAATCGGGAAAGTAAAGCGCATTGATCATTCTTTCTGCAAGATTCTCAAGGCTATTGCTCAGTATAACTGAATTAATCTCGCTCTCTTTTTCCATAAATGCTACATTGAAAATAAAAATGTACGGCTAATGAAACTCTTTTTCTTATCATCACTCAAACGACTATTTAGCACTATCTCATCATCGGGAGACTCGGGCAAACACGCCCTCGGTTTTTTGAATGCCACCCAATTCTTAGGGGTCATCAACGACAACCTCTTCAAATTTTCGATGGCCTTTTTGCTGATCGACACCCTGGGTCATGACCAGGCCAGCAAAATTCTGTCCGCAACAGGAGCCATCTACGTGATTCCCTTCCTGCTCTTTTCATCTTCTGCAGGAATATTAGCAGACCGGTTCAGCAAACAAAAGCTTCTTGTTGTCATGAAGTCGGTAGAAATCGTCGTCATGGTTCTAGCTGTCGGGGCATTCGCAACTAAAAGCGTCTGGGGGTGCTACACCCTCCTCTTTATCCTCTCGACACATAGCGCGATGTTCGGCCCTTCCAAGTATGGGATTATCCCCGAGCTTGTGCCCAAGGACAAAGTGTCTAGAGCAAATGGACTGATCACTTCGTTCACTTATCTAGCGATCATCATCGGTACCTTCCTGGCAGCCTTTTTGACAGAGGTGACAAACCGCCACTTCGTCTTCATCGCCCTTTTCTGTTTGGTTGTTGCAGTGGGTGGATTTTTCAGTTCTCTCGGCGTCAAGAAAACGGCCGCACAAGGTTCAAAAAAGAAGATCAACATTTTCTTCGTCAGGGAAATCTACCAGACTTTGAAAAATTGCCGCTCGCACCTTCACCTGCTTCCCGCCATCCTCGGCTCCAGCTACTTCTTATTCATTGGCGCCTTTACACAGCTAAACATCATCCCCTTTGCGATGGAGTCGCTCAATTTAAGTGAAGTGGCAGGCGGTTATCTCTTCTTGGCCACGTCTCTTGGCATTGCGCTGGGATCTTATCTCGCTGGGAAAGCCTCGCGCAAACGGGTTGAGTTAGGGCTATCTTGTCTTGCCGGCTTGGGGATAGGGCTCTTCTTTATCTTCCTCGACGTCTTCGCATCCCACCTTCCCGGCGTCATCATTTGCTTGATTGCCATTGGTGTTCTGGGAGGAACCTTCATTGTTCCCTTCGACACCTTCATTCAGCTCAGCAGCGACAATGCAAAGCGCGGCCAGACAATCGCCGCTGCAAATTTTTTAAGTTTCTCAGGCGTGCTCGTCGCCTCGTTTGCTCTTTATCTTTTCAACCAGATCTTCGACCTCTCCTCATCAACCGGCTTTACAGTCATCGGCTTCGCGACTCTCTTACTCTCACTTGCCCTCATCGCGCTGCTCTCCGATCTCTCACTGCCCTTTTTCTCGAGAAAAATCCTATTCCCTATCCTCCGTTGCGCTTCCAGTAAAACCGAAACCCTGGCAAAGACCCAAAACGCCATCCTCATTCTGGAGAAATTTTCTTGGAAGAAGGCTCTTTTGCTCGCAGGAACGATCCCCAATGTCCATTTCATTCTTCCTGAGAACAGCAAAAAGAGACACTGGTTCCTCCGCTTTTTCTACTCCTTCCACATCGTGCATCCCGAGAAAAATGCTTCTGACTATCTCTCCTATGCCAAAACGCTCCTCGATAGGCAGACGGTCCCCTGTCTGCTCATCGACCAAACGATCGCTCCAGTTCCGCAAGAAAAATCCAAGCAGTTCCAGCTGTTCAAAGGCCCTGAGACGAAGGTTGCCTTTGCACACCTCATCCGCGACCCGAGAACAGGCCGCTCTTCATTTGATTTTATTCCTAAGTGAAATGGGAGAAAACGCAAAGCCGCAAAGACGCAAAGGTTTTTCTCTGCATCTTTGCGGCTTTGCGGCTTTTGCGTTTACAACTAGTACACAGTTAATGAAGTTTTCACAGCTATTCGACCCATCTTTTGCGCATCTTGCGGCTCCTAAAAAGCCTGCCTACATTCCTCATGTATGTCTGGCTTTTCTTGAGCCACAATCTGCATCAAAATCTGGGCGCGATCAGCTGTAA
>JAZJZV010000048.1:2789-7279 GCA_040389485.1 Chlamydiota bacterium | reverse complement strand
CAGTCCCTTGTCCGCTTCGTCAGCCACGGATCTCCTCCTCTGCTGTCACCGTCACAGCGCCCAAGTCAGTCGACCGGTATTCGTCGGCGGGGGTGTCGTACCGCTTCAGGTCGTTGACCCTCCAGTACGAGATCCCCGCGCACTCGGCGGTCACCCTGATCGCCGCCTCCGCCTCCGACTCGACCTCGCCATCCGCAGTGACGGTACGGGCGTCCCGTGACACCGTCAGCATCCGGCGCAGCAGCGCGTCGTGGTCCCAGGTCACCTTCCCCCGGGCCCGCTTCACCCGCCACAGCGTCCCGTCCACCACCGCTTTGGAGCCGACCTCCATGCGTGCGGCGATCCGTTCTGTGCGGTCGCAACAACCAAAAAAAATCGTCCTTGCGGTTCCCGTTGCTGCCCCTGATTCTCTCAGAGTTATTGCACAAGAGGTAGATGAGGTTGTTTGTCCCTTTGCACCGGACTCTTTTGAAGCGGTGGGCAGTTTCTATGAGGAATTTGGCCAGACTTCCGATAGGGAAGTGATTCATTTTTGCAGGCGGGATTTCCACTCTTGAAGGAAGCTGAGTAGGGTGGAAAAGAAGAGGTTGCGGATATTGGGGTCTCTGTTTTGGTAGAGGTATCCCAGACAGCTGATTCCGTAGGCATTGACATAGGTGTAGGAGAGCTCTGCTGTGGGAATTTGCAGCTTGGTGAGTAGTGTAGAGAGCTCTTCCTTGATGCGGGGGTAGGGGGAGGCCGCCATTAAAAAGAGCTGGTCGTTTTCAAATTGCGCCTTGAGGAAGTAGGGCTCATTTTTAAAGTCTGCTTCGAGTGCTTCCTGCATGAGAGTGAAGAGTGCTTTGAGAGAGGCAGCGGGAATCAGACTTTGCCTGAGCGGCGGAGAAATCGAATAGAAGAAGTTCTCCAGCAAAAAGTCTTTGTTCGAAGAGGTTTCATTCACAAGGGCGCGCAGCTCATGGAAGACCTCTTGCTGTTTTGAGAGAATCCCCCCATTAAAATCCCGAATCCCCTTCAGTATTCTGCCCAGTTCCTTGGAGACGGCCTGACGCGCTTTGAAGAGGTCGATAGTGAAGTCTTTGCGGATGTATTTCTTTTTGTTTAGGGAGACTTTGAAGACGTTGGCCTCTTTAGGTAGGCGCTTGCGCAAAAGGCCAACCTTACGCGTTTCAATCTCTTGGACTTCGATTTCAGAGGGTATGGAGGAGAAGATCTCCGTTAAGGATCGCGTATTGCTGCGGACAATGCGCAGGAGGATGACAGTGAATAGCAATGACTCTTCTGTTTGCGCATTGAAGGAAATGATGACCTGCGGCAAGTCGCTCACAAATTTGAGCTGCTGACTGAGCAGAAGGGTATTGCGCATGATCTCTTCTTCGTTGCGCGGCATGAGAACGGGGTGGACGATACTCTCGACGCTTTCCTTGAGTTCGCGGGGAAGCTCTTTTTTGAGGTCTTGGATTTCCTGGAGAGTGAAGGCTGTCTTGTCTTGCTTTTCAATCTCGAGATAGAAGAGGCGGATGGGATCATGGCTACGCCTATCGAGGATGATGGAGTTGGGGATGGCGTCGATAGGGGGAAGGCAGTGGCTGATGACATCGATGATGTGTCTTTCCTCAAAGAGCTCATTTTCGCGCAGCACGTTCATCGCTCCCACAATGGCCAGCACCGTTTTGCTTTTGGCCTGAGATGAGCCGATCTTTGTCTTGAGTAGTTTGAGGCTTAAGTGGCGTTTTTCAGGTGCAGAGAGGAGCAGTCGAGTGAGTGTTTTGCGGAAGAGGAAGAGGAATGAAATGAGTCGGCTCACATGGCGCAGGTCTCGAGAGGCGGTGAACTCCCCTTCAAAGAGAAGGATGAAGTGCTTGATCTCTTGGAAAATTTCTCGGTCGAATGATTTGGGCTTTTGGGCAAGATAGGGAGAGATTTGCTCCTGAATCTGTTTGATCTTATCTTCTGAGCTGAGTTGCATGAGCAAGTGGTGCATATGATTGAAAACATTATCGCTCAAATGATTCAGCGGGATATCGATGACGGAGGCTAGATTTTCTTCGATCATGGCCTTTTTCTGATCGGAGGAGAGCTGTTTAGCAGAGACAATTTTTCGGGCATGTCGGACGGACAGAATGCTGAGCCGGATTTCCCTCTCCAAATGGATCCAGTTATCCTTGATGACGGCAAGATCCCGATCGTTGTCGATGTCGAGGAGGAGCTGGTGAAAGTAGAGATTGTTTTCGGGATAGGAGATGAACGTGAAGTTGAGCGAGCGGACGGAGCTGATGTTGAGGAATTTTCCGGGGATGAGCCAGCGGGAGAAGGTGTCGCACAGGTAGCGTCCGACCCCACCTGTGTAATCGGAGGGACACAAGACGCTGATGCAGAGAGTGCAGGGAGCTCTTTCGGGGTCATTCCAGCGGAGAAGGGGCAGGTGTTCTCCGAGGAGAAGGACGTTTTTTTTGATCGTTGCATCATCTCTCTTAGCTGACAGAGCGATCACCAGTTCTTCGGGGAGTGTGTAGCGTAGGATTTGTTCGATGAAGGTGACGTAGGCGTCGAACTCGATGGTACTGATTCCTCTTGGAGAATAGGTCGGCTTAATCAAATGCGTTGGCCTTTCCGTCTCTAAGGCGTAGCGGGGAAAGCTAAGGGAGGAGGAGTGCTGGACAGCCGATTTCATTATAATCGTTTCCTCTCATCGACGGCGAGGTTTTCAAATACGAGATCTCCAATGGGCGTGAGCGCTACGTGCTTTAAGTGAGGCTGGATCATGTAGGGCATATTCCAGTGGTAAATGGGACAGATGGGCATCTCTTCCATAAAGATCTCCTCTGCCTTCTCTAGAGTTACGAGGCGTTGGAGACCGTTTTCATAAAAAGACTGCTCGAGCAGAGAGATGAACTGGGGATTTTCCCAGTTGGCGTAATTTTTTGCATTTGTTCTGAACTTAAAGCGCTCCAAAATATTCATTGCATCGCTGTATTGAGCGACCCACAGGCTCAGGGCGACTTGATAGTCCCGTTTGATGAGCTTGTCCATGAGGATTTTATGGTCGAGCTGCTCGAGTTTGAGGCGCACTCCGAGCGTGGTTTCCCACTGCTGCTGGACAGCTTGAGCAATTTTATGGTTTAAGTTGGCAGATGAGTAGTGGTAGACGATATTCTTAAAATCCTCTCGGGTGATCCCACATTCTTTCATCCCCTCCTCAAACAACTCTCGCGCAGTTTCGGCATCGCCATCTTTGAAAAAGGGGCGGTTGATGTTGTTCTTCAGAATGGGAGGGATCGCACATGTCGCAGGGAGTTCTCCTGTTTGGGAGATATTCTTGACGATCGACTCGCGGTTAACCGCATAGGCAAATGCTTTGCGGATTTTTTTGTTGTCGAAGGGCGCCGCGTTGATGTTAAACGTGATCATCGTCGTTGCTCCCAGGGGATGGGTATAGACCCTCCCTTTGCGCATGAGCTCTGGCAGTGCTTCGACGGGAATGGGAGAGAGGGGCTCTCCAATCAGGTCGAGCTGTTTGTTTTCAAACATCTGCAATGCGGTGGTCTCATTGTCGATCATGCTGAAATGGATTTCGTTCGGCCTGACGCGGTTCGTGTCCCAATAGAGGGGATTCTTGACGGCGAGGATTTCGTTGTTGTGTTTCCACTGCTTCAAGAGAAAGGGGCCGTTGCTGACAAAGTGCTCGCCAGCTTCAAATGCCCAATCGGGGAAATCTTTGTCGATCTGACTGTGCACGGGGAAGAAGACGCAGAAAGCAATCAAATCGAGGAAATAGGGCGTAGGCTTTTCTAGCGTCACGACAAATGTGTTCTCATCAGGGCATGAAATGCCAACGCTATCCAAAGAGACTTTTCCCTTCTTGGCAGCCTCTGCATTTTTGATTGGATACAGCAGGTGCGCGTTGACAGCGGGGAAGCTCGGATCAAGGATGTCTTTCCACGCCTTTTCAAAATCGTAGGAGGTGACGCGAGAGCCGTCCGACCATAGCCCGCCGCGCATCAAAAAGGTGTAGGTAAGGCCGTCTGGCGATATGAGGAATGTGCGCGCTTGTGCCGGAACGATCGAGCCGTCGTGGAGCAAGCGGACGAGCCCTTCAAAAAGGAGAAAGTGCATATGGGACGAGATGACATCTCCCCCTTTGCGCGGATCCAAAGTGGCCGGCTCCGACTTGAGATTAAGATGCACCTTTTGCAAGATATCGCGCGTCTTCGGCTCTTTCTTCTGACAAGATGCAAGCGCTAACAACGTGCATCCCAGCAATGATGCTCTGCCAATTCTCCCTAATAACTTCATGTGGCCCCCTAAAAAAGATCCAACCAGCATGCCAACATAGGCAAATTCGCCATTATTTGTAAATCACAAAGCGGGCTGAGAGGAGAGAAAAAGAGGTTCTGGGTAACGGAGAGGGGGCGCTATGCTGATGTCGGAATAGGCGCTCTCAGTCTCAAGAGAAGCCTTAATTCGACGATAGACTCTTAGCAATAATT
>JAZJZV010000048.1:0-2779 GCA_040389485.1 Chlamydiota bacterium | reverse complement strand
GAGGTCTGAGTCTGTACCATGTTCCCGTAGCTGCATTCTTAGACGTTCCCTGTGCTTTTTAAAAGCAAAGTGGGCCTTATTTTCCTGGAAGAAAGCCAGAGCATCTTCTTGAGGGAAATGATTGCGCGAGCTACTGCACTTTGATTCAGTCCATTTGGATACATAGAGTGTGGGATCAGCTCGGAATATGGCGTCTAGCAAAACAGTTTTGATGTAGGCACGCACTTGATGGTCTTGGGCATCTCCATATTTCTTATATTTTTCAGCCAGATCCCAAAGTTTTTGGTGTGATTGCACGCATTGAACTGCCATCGGTTCCTCCATCATTAAGAGAGTAAGAAGTTTATGGAAGATAGCCATACTTTGCAAGAGATCAACGAACGTCTTTTCCCCTTAACTAATGACGGGGAGTGAGAGGTTTTCGTAGTAGTTGAAGGAGTCGATTCCTTGGGAGATATAGGCGCTGTTTTGGGTGAGGAGTGTCGAGAGGGTGGTGAAGTCGCTGGCAGTCGGAGGATTTGTGCCTGCTGCCTCGAGGCCAGCTTTTGCAGCGGATTCCAGGGAGTCTCCGCTGGAGTCGGCGGGGACGGTGAGCGCCCAGAGGAGCACCTGATAAGCGGGATCGAGCGTCTGGCCGCTGTTTTCCATGCCGGTGAGTGTGTTGCACATGGTAACGATGGAGTAAGCGACGTTTTGAAGGTCGTTTGGATTGGAAAAGGGAGGGGTTTCTCCTGCCATGGCATTGAAGTTGTTCTCAAATTCCTGCCAGTTGTTAAGGTCTGGGCCATTCTTGCCAAAACCTGGAGGTTGTGCGGGCCAATTGCCGTTCACGTTGGTGAATGTGGTGATCTGAGAGAATAACAATGCGCCGGTGTCACCGGGGGAGGTGGAAGTGTCCCCTTGGACAAAATAGGGGGCGAGGCCGGCGGGGTTATTCTGCGCGAGGGAGAGGAGTGATTGTCCGGAGGAGGGGCCGCTGGTGAGGGGGGCGGTCAGGGTGTTTTCGATTGTTTCCAGGGCGAGCGGGGCTCCTGAGGGAGGATTGCCATACTCGGAGGTATAGGCATTATTAAAGTTGAGGATTCCCTGCGCCAGCATGTTGTTGTCGAAGGTGGTAGGGGGATTGGCTGCGCTATGTAGAGAGAAATAGACGACGTCTTGCAGCTCAAAGACGGCATTGAGCATCTGCGCGTTGTAGGGCGTGCTGGCATTGCTGGCCTGTGTTTGTGCTGTGGGGGTGATGTTTTGGTAAGGGTTGGAAGGAGGAGTAGGGTTAATGTTGGGTGATTCAGTCATAATTACTCCTTTTGATTCTGTCTTTATTTTATATTAATTAGAGCAGATTGTCAAATTTGCATTTAAATGATTTATCGTTAGAATGATGTTGTCGGATTTTATCAAAATGGGGATATTGATCAGCGGAGGTGAGGATATGAAAAAAGTGGCGCTATTGGTAGATGATCTCTATGAGGAGATGGAATTATGGTACACAAAGCTGAGGCTGCAAGAAGCGGGTTATGAGTCGTTCACGGCTGGTCCTGTCAAGGGGCATGTCTATATCGGCAAATACGGTTACCCTTGTCGATCTGATGCCTCCTACGCCCAAGCGTTGGGGATGGATCTAGAGGGCGTAGTGGTTCCTGGAGGGTTTGCCCCAGATAAGATCCGCAGGGCGGAGGAAGCGCTTCAAATTGTCCACGGTCTTCACCAGAAGAAAAAGCTGGTGGCGTTTATCTGTCATGGGGGCTGGGTGGCAATTTCGGCGAAGGTGCTCAAAGGAAAAAAAGCGACGGGGACTGTGGCAATTAAGGATGATTTGGAGAATGCGGGAGCGATTTGGCACGATGCTTCTGTGGTGATCGATGGCAATTTGGTGAGTTCGCGCACTCCGGTGGATTTGCCCGATTTTCTAAAAGCGATACTTGGATTTTTGGGAAAATAGGAGGAGATCGTGAGATCTCCTCCTGAGACAGTTAGTCCTTCATGGTGAGAAGGAACTCGACGTTGCTGTTGGTTTTTTTAAGTCTGCCAACGAGCAAGTTCATCGCGTCGAGTGGAGCCAGGTCTGCAAGCGCTTGGCGCATCATGTAGATCTTCTCGAGTTCGTCCGGATGGTAAAGGAGCTCTTCCTTACGCGTACCGCTCTTGATGATGTCGATCGCAGGGAAGACCCGACGGTCGGCAAGGCGTCTGTCGAGCACGAGTTCCATGTTGCCGGTACCTTTGAACTCTTCAAAGATGACCTCATCCATGCGGGAGCCGGTATCGATCAGCGCGGTGGCGATGATGGTGAGCGAGCCGCCTTCTTCAATGTTGCGGGCTGCACCAAAGAACCTTTTCGGTTTGTGCAGGGCGTTGGCGTCGACGCCTCCACTCAAGATTTTCCCTGAATGCGGCTGAACGGTGTTGTAGGCTCTGGCGAGGCGGGTGAGGTTGTCGAGGAGGATGACGACGTCGTTGCCGTACTCGACGAGTCTTCTCGCCTTTTCAATCGCCATGTCGGCCACTTGCACGTGCCTTTCTGGCGGCTCGTCGAAGGTGGAGGAAACGACCTCGCCTTTGACGCTGCGCACCATGTCAGTGACCTCTTCAGGTCTTTCATCGATGAGCAGAACGATCAGAATCACTTCGGGGTGGTTGGTCGCGATTGCATTGGCGATGTTCTGCAGAACGATCGTTTTACCGGAGCGCGGATGGGCGACGATGAGGCAGCGCTGTCCTTTACCAATTGGAGCGGTGAGGTCCAAGACGCGGGTGGTCATCCGGTCTTTGGTCGTTT
>JAZJZV010000047.1:3803-6969 GCA_040389485.1 Chlamydiota bacterium | reverse complement strand
TTTTAGTTGCCGCCATGGGAAAACCTCGGTTTATCCGCAAAGAGATGGTGAAAAAAGGAGCTGTCGTCGTCGACGTCGGCATTAACCGCCTTACCAGCGCTGGAAAATCGGAAATCGTGGGCGATGTCCATTTCGAAGAAGTTGCCCCCCTATGCTCCCACATCACCCCCGTCCCCAAAGGCGTAGGCCCCATGACCATCGCCATGCTCCTCTCCAACACCCTCTTGAGCTACAGTAGAAGAACCCAAACTTAGCCTGTCGATTGCATTGAGAATTGGCGCAAGACTACAAGAGACATGTCGGATGGGGCGCCTTCGGACGCCCCATCCGACATGTCTCTTGAAGCCCTACTCCATCTTTAAAGAATCGCACATCCAATATCCGACATGTTTCTTTTAGCCCTATGCCAATTCCATTCTTGGGGGGTGGAATGGGTGTGTACTAGAATCTGAAAAGCAGGTAGAATAGGGGTAATGAAAACAATTTTTTTTGATCTCGGGAATGTCATCCTGTTTTTTGACCATGGAAAGATGGTCCAACAAGTCTCTGAATACTGCCAAACTGATGCCACTCTCATTCAAAATGCCGTCCACGAGTTTGGAGACGCCTACGAGCGAGGCCACCTCGACACTGCGGCCATCCATCAAAAATTGACAACTCTCTCTCAAAAGGAAATTGAACTTGCTCCCCTGATGGACGCTGTCGGCGACATCTTTGTTCCCAACATGGATGTTGTTGATATTGCCATGGAGCTCAAAAAAAAGGGACATCGACTCTACCTACTCTCCAACACGTGCGATGCCCACTTTCAGTTCGCCTGGAAGAAATACCCCTTTCTCCACGCATTTGACGGCCATATTCTCTCCTATGAAGTCAACGCGCGGAAACCTGAAATAAAAATTTACGAAAAAGCCCTGGAGATAGCAAGATGCCAAAAAGAAGAGTGTTTCTACACAGATGACATCCCTGAGTTCATCGCGGCAGCACAATCCTTTGGAATCGACGCTGAACTCTACACAACTCCAGAAGCGCTCACAAAACACCTTGTCTCAAGAGGACTCATTTAACTGTCAATGATCAAGAAAAAACCATCCCCTCTCCCGAAAAAAGAAAGCCTGCCTCCCCCAAAAAAGCGCCCCTTCAAGAAAAAAGCAACGCAGCAGAAAAAGGGCCCAAAACAAGCTCCGCGCCCCCCTAAAGCTGCGCCCAAGCCGATGAAAAAAAAGGGATTTCCCCCTAAATGCACAGAAGAGGTCGTGAGCGGCATCCTCCGCATGCACCCCAAGGGCTTTGGCTTTGTCATTCCCGATAATCCCTCGCAATGCCCTCAAGATATCTTTATCCCTAAGCACCTCACCGACAATGCCGTCGATGGCGACCACGTCGAAGTGCTCATCAATATGGAAGCCGTATCAGAAAAAGGACCCGAAGGTAAAATTCAGGCTGTCCTGAGTAGAGCGCGCAAGCACATCGCAGGCACCATTCGGAACATCTCTGGTAAAGCGGAGATCATGGCCTACGTCCCGCTCCTCGGAAATAACCGCCCTGTGACCGTCCAAGCATCTCCAGAGCAGCACTTAAAAATCGGAGATCGCGTCATTTTTCAGGTGGACAAGTGGGGAAACGAACGGGAACCTACCATATGCCAGGTCTCCCATGTCATTGGGAATATCTCCGACCCCTCCATTGACGTCAGTGCAGCCGTTGAAGAATTTGACCTGCGCTCCCTTTTTCCCAAAAAAGCAGTGGATCAAGCAAAGACCTACGGCAAAACCGTGCCGGAAAAAGAAATGAAATCCCGCGTCGATTTAACGAAGAACAAGTGCTTCACCATCGACCCCGACACCGCCAAGGATTTTGATGATGCCCTTAACGTCTCCAAGGACCGCAAAGGGAACTTCAAACTCGGAGTGCATATCGCCGACGTCGCCCATTACGTCAAAGCGGGAACCCCACTCGATCAAGAGGCAATTGCCCGCTGCAATTCCACCTACTTTCCGGGCACCTGCGTTCCTATGCTTCCCGAAGAACTCTCCAATGAGCTATGCAGCTTAAAACCCGACGTGATCCGCCTCACCGTCTCCGTCCTCATGGATTTTGACAAGGAGGGCAATCTCAAGAAATACGAAATCGTCCGCTCCTTTATCAAAAGCGTCAAGAGGTTTACCTATTTCGAAGCAAAAGACATCCTCGACAAGAAGAATAAAAGTCCGCACGAAAAAGCCCTTCACGAGATGGTAGAGCTCTGCACGCTCCTCAAGCACAAGCGCTCTCAAAGAGGGAGCATCGATTTTGCACTCCCCGAACTCGTCGTATGCGTGAATGCCAAGGGAGAGCCGGAAGGGATGAAGAAAATTGAGTACGACATCACCCACCAGCTCGTCGAAGAATTCATGCTAAAGGCCAATGAACTCGTCGCCTTTGAGCTCGCCAAAAGAGGCAAAGAACTCATTTACCGCGTCCATGAAGTTCCCCAAGAGGAAAACTTCAATGACTTTTTACAGTTTGCTCGCACACTCGGATTCAAAGTCCCCATCAAACCCACTTCGCCTGAGTTGCAAGCACTCTTTCAGCAAGCAAAGGAAACGCCCTATTTCCAACAGCTCTCCGTTGCCTTCATCCGCAGCATGAAACTCGCCCAGTACTCGCCCGACAATGCGGGTCACTTTGGCCTGGCGCTAGAGCACTATTGCCATTTCACCAGTCCGATACGCCGCTACAGCGACCTCATCATTCAAAGACTTCTCTTTGATGAAGAGGACAAAGATCTCGACCTGAATGCCATCGCCCAGCAATGCTCTGACCAGGAACGCGTCAGCTTCCGCGCAGAAATGAGCGTAAAAACGCTCAAAAAACTCCAGGAAGGATCTGTTTCTGCAGAAGTACTACAAAGGCGATCCCCACCGCGAATTCACCGCCATTGTCACCAAGATTAAGCCTTTTGGCCTCTTTTTCGAGGTGCAAGAGCTCATGTTCGAAGGATTCCTCCACATCTCTGAACTCGAGAACGATTACTTTATCTACGATGAGCAGCGCTCGCTTCTCGTTGGTCGCAGTTCTGGCAAAACCCATCGCCTCGGAGAGACGATCAAGGTGCGCATCACCCATATCGATCTCATCCTCCTCGAAGCAGGTTGGGCTCTGTCTGCCGACGAAAATCAACGCA
>JAZJZV010000047.1:0-3793 GCA_040389485.1 Chlamydiota bacterium | reverse complement strand
GTTGATGTATGATCTAATAAAAAAAGGTGCGCATGAAAAAGTACTTTGTTACAGGGCTCGTCATTCTCCTTCCCTTGGTTATTACCGTCGCCGTTGTGATGTTTTTAATCAACTTCCTGACCAAACCCTTCATGGGCGTCGTGGCAGTCATCCTCACTAAACTCAAGCTCATCAACCACGGCTTTTTGTTTCTCACCCCCGAACAGGTCCTTATCTATGGAAGCAAGCTCGTCATCCTGATCTTGCTCTTCCTCATCACGGTTGCCCTCGGCATGATCGCCCGATGGTTCCTGATCAACACCCTTTTCCGGCTGGGCGATAAAATCCTCCACCGCATCCCCCTCGTCAACACGGTCTATAAGACGACCCAGGACATCATCAAAACACTCTTTGTCACTGACAAAAACACTTTCAAGCAGGTCGTGATGGTCCCCTTTCCCAGACCTGGCGTCTTTGTACTTGGCCTGATTTCACGTGAATCGCCCAATGCTTGCTGCAAAGCTGCAAACGAAGATCTCATTTCCGTCTTTGTTCCTACAACACCGAACCCAACGACGGGGTTCCTCCTCATGTTCAAACCCTCCGACCTCATCCATGTCGAAATGAAACCCGAAGACGCCATCAAATACATCGTCTCCTGTGGAGTCATCATCCCCAACCAACCCTCTACTCCCCTCGCCACCACATGAAAAAATATTTTTTCACGGGATTTATTACTCTCCTCCCCCTTACCCTCACTATCGTGCTCGTCACCTGGCTCTTCAACTTTCTCACTGCCCCATTTGCTGGGATTGCCGAGACATTCATCCTCTCTTATGAAAAAAAGCTGGGAATCGATATCGCCAATACCGCCAGCCTCGTCGCCTTTTTAAGCCGCCTTTTTGCGCTCGTCTTCCTCGTCATCACCATTCTCATCCTCGGCGTCTGCGGACAGCGCTTTCTGAATGACTTCTTCCTCAAAATCATCAATAAAATCTTCTCCCGCATTCCCTTTGTGCGCTCCATCTACCGCCTTTGCCTCGATATCACTAAAGCCCTCTTCGCTGATACTAAGAAGACATTCAAACAGACCGTTCTCGTCCCCTTTCCTCACCAGGACGTGCTCAGCATCGGCTTTCTCACTGGCCCAACCCCTGAGATCCTCAGAAAAGCGGGAGCCTTGACCGATTGTGCGATTTTCGTTCCAACAGCACCCCACCCCATGTCCGGCTTCGTCCTCCTCACTCCCCAAAATCTCGTACGCCCCGTCGACGTCTCTGTCGAAGACGCATTCAAGTTTTTAATTTCCTGCGGCGTCATCCACCCCGGCGAATCCACCACCACTCTAAAGAGTGGGTCTACAAACTCTAAGTGAACCCGCGCAACAAATAATTTGAACAGCCTTCACCCTTGCAAACGCAACAGGATAGGTTTCTCAAAGGATTCTCTTGTTTTTTAAAGCACTGTAAGTATAATGCTTGGATATTCAATAGGAATTTAAGGAGTCCCTCATGGTCCGAATCAGTAAACAGAACCGCAGGCGCAACGTTTCGCCCCGCCGTCCCGCACGACCTGGAATAAAAACAGGCGCGAAAAAAGATGCTCTGCCAGAAGGATTCAAAGTGCATCCCAATGCAATTGAAGGCAATCTTGCCCAGAACCTCTTCATCCCTAAAATTAAATAAGCAACACGGTAGAATCACATGTCTAGACATCCAAGTTATGGCAAATCGAATAAAGGGGCGAAGAAGCGCAATGTGCTCAAGCGCTTTGAGAGAGTTGATGTTCTGCGTCGCCTCGGCAGATGGAAAGATGGCGAAAACAAAAGCGTCACCAATCTCCCTAAGACACCTGTGACTCCGTAGTCACCTATGGTCACCAGGGACCGCTCACAGCCTAAGATCGTCGTTTATAACACACAGAGAGACTTTCCCATCGACAAGAAATTGATCCAAGGGACGGTCTCTTTTCTATTAGAAAAGCTGGGAGTTTCGACAGACGAAATCATCATCCACTTTACGACGGAAAAAAAAATCTCTCAGATTCACGCCGATTTTTTCAATGACCCCACTTCCACTGACTGCATCACCTTTCCCATCGACCTTCCAGAAAAAAAAGTAGGAATGCATCACGTTCTTGGCGAATGCTTCATCTGTCCCAAAGTGGCACTCGCCTATGCGAGCAAATATAAAATCCCTCCTTTGCACGAAGTACTTCGGTATGTCATCCACTGCCTTCTGCACCTCATTGGCTACGACGATCTCACTCCCAAAGAACGCACTCAAATGAAACGCAAGGAACGGCAGTGTCTGAAAATGCTCGCCGAAATCCTGGAGGATTAATGGGATCTGCGTTAAATTAAAGAATAAATAGGATAAACAATCGTGCTTAGCTTCTCGTCCGGTGCCGCCCTGCTTTTTCTTTTGGGCTCGAGTTCCTTGAACTCCATCAGCAATGCCCTTTTGCGTCAGGGGAAACTGCAATCAGAAGAAGAACTCAAACAGGAAAACTCTCCTTTCTTCTTTCGCTACTTTCTCAATTTCTTCTTCGGTAAGCAGAAATGGGATGGCCTTCTCTTCTGTTTAAGTTTCACCAAGCACTTATTGCGCATTGGGTTCATCTTAACCGCCTTTCTTCTTCTCATCAGCTATAAGCCCTTCGCAAGCGCTCTCACTCCGACCCAATCAGGCAACTTTTTTCTCGACTGGTCAGAACTCATCGAAGTGATCGCTATCATCGCGGCCATCTCACTCATCTTCGACTTTTGCTTTGGCGTTTTTGGAAGGAGCTATCCCAAAGCGGCACTGCGGCTGCTCTCCACTTTTTCCTCCTGCCTATTGCTCATTTGCACTCCCCTTACCGCTCCCTTTTTCCGTCTGATGAAGCTCTTGCTCCCCAAAGTGGAAAAACAAAAGAAACTCCCACCTAACTTCCGCATCCGAGACAAAGTGTTTGAGCTGCTCCAGGAAACAGAACTGGGAACTTATCTCGACGCCAATGAACAAAAACTCATTCTCTCCGTCGTCTCATTCAAAGAGAGGATCGCCCGAGAGGTGATGGTTCCGCGCATCAATCTGTTCAGCGTCGCAGCAGAGAGCACCATGCTCGAAGCCGCTCAAAGCTTTTTGGCAGAAGGGTATAGCCGCATCCCCATCTACAAAGACAGCGTTGACAACATCATCGGCGTGCTTCTTTACAAAGTTGTCCTCAAGCTCTTTATCGAGCAAGAAAGCGCGGAGCACAAGCTGCGCATGCCCGTTGAAAAGTTTCTAAAGCCCGTACTGTACACCCCTGAAACAAAAAAAATCTCGCACCTCTTGCAAGAGTTCCGCAGCAAGCAAATCCACCTGGCCATCGTCGTCGATGAGTGGGGCGGCACTGAAGGGGTTGTGACCATCGAAGATATCCTCGAAGAGCTCGTTGGTGAAATTGCAGACGAGTACGATGTCGAGCAACACTTGCTCTATACTGTCCTGCCTGGCGGAGGATGGATCGTCGATGCCAAGATGACCATCATCGACATCCGTGAAGACCTCGGGGTTAAAATCCCTTATAGCCCCGAATACGACACAATCGGCGGCTACATCTTCAACAGAGCGGGCGCTATCCCCTCCAAAGGGTGGAAAATCCACCACGACGACTTCGACCTGGAAGTCCTGGCCTCCACTGAACGCGCCCTCGAAAAGATCAAAATCATCCCCCTATGAACCTATCCCAATAAAAAGTTTCAGTCGATTTTCGGGTTCTTTTGGGCCGATTTTCGATCCAAAGCGCGGGGATAATATACTGAATGTCGATATTACCCCCGCGCTTT
>JAZJZV010000046.1:0-11511 GCA_040389485.1 Chlamydiota bacterium | reverse complement strand
AACTTAGGCGAGGGAGAAACCCTCGCCTAAATGACTTGTCTTTTTGAGATTACCAGTCAAAGAATGATTTTAAGAATCCGTTGGTAGAAGATTGCATTTGAGTCATTGGCCGCACTGGAATCGGTGGGGCAATTCTTGGAGCGCTTTCTCTTCCTCTCTGGGCGGCTTGAGCCTGAGGCGATGGCAAGATTGTATGTTTATTACTACCGCGCTCAGGAAAAACGAATAATTTAAACTTCGATTGACCATCTTTGTTATAAACGATCCTCCATAGTCCCTGTCCGATGTGCTTTATTTCATAATCCTCAGGAGAAATCCCATTCTTTTCTGCCCAGTTTTTTATGCTTGCGCGATGGGGCTTACAATGAGGTGCAGACGAGCTGCCGGAGCTGTCATCAGAGAGGGGAATTGTCTCTGAGGGTCTATCTTCTTCACTTCCTCTTGATGGGGCTGTTGTCGTTGCCCCACTCCCTTCTCCCGTGCTAGCGGGGTGTTGGGTTGTTGTCGTTGCCCCACTCCCTTCACCTGTGCTAGCAGGAGGTTGGGTTGTTGTCGTTGCTCCACTACCATAGGGTTTAACTTTTGACCACTGGATAGAATCTTTTCCTTGACGTCTTGGTGTCGGCCGTCTTGGATTTCCATTGAGATCGGTAGGGGCTGCTTTAGGCCACAGAAGCCATCCGATCAATGCGATGGCAACAGTCACGCCCACGCCGCCGGCAACCTTTACCCAGTTTGGCACTCCTTCTTCTTCATTTTCGCCTTGTGTTTGTTGAGCAGCAGTAAATGTTGCGACTGTTGCACGGGCAGGTGCTCCTCTTGGCACCGCAAGAGCGCTCACATCTCTATGATTTGAGTGGTGTGGCTGTGTTTGTGCCTCGGGAGAGCTGACTAGAGAAGGAGTCGTATGCGCTAGGTGCTGTGGAGTGGGTGCCAAGGCGGGCTCTTCATAAGCAGGAGAGGGATGTTCTTCTATTTGGGCAGGAGTTTCTTCTGCAATCGCGTCTTGAAGTTGTGAGGGGGCCTCTTCCTCATGATGTACTTCCATTTCAATAAGTTGTTGGTCTGGTGCAGAGATGACGGGTACCTCGATTTCTTCAAGAGGATGGGGCTCACTCCCGGAGGTTTCTGCAATGGAAGATGTGGAGACTGGAAGGGGGAATGCCTGTACGTTTTGTATGCGAAGGGTTTGGGTAAAATGAGGGTTTTCCAGCTTGGCTTTTTGCTTCAGCATAGATTGCAACTGATGCATGACCAATTGGGAGGCTTTGGAGCTTTGGCAATGGATCATTTCTTGAAGGCCTTCGCTGAAAACACCTGTTCTTGACCGTGGAAAAACAATAAAGGGCCGGTTGTCTGGAGTTTTAAAGTATTGTGGCTGATTAGTTGTGTTAAGCGGTACTGAAAGAAAAGAAGAATGAGACATGTTAGCTCGTTAGGTTTGGTTGATCTTTAAAAAGCACATCAAATGTTATCTAAAAACAACATTTTCCTTTTGATGGAGCGAAAAGAATAGTGTTTTCGAGTTTTAAAGACAATCGCGGAGCAACGCATGGTCCACTGTGCATTGGAACTGCTGAATTCTGATACGAATTTCTTGACAACAACAATTTCGCCACTGAAAGTGAGGCGCGGAGGGACCAATCATGAAAAATAAATTTATTGCGCTCGCTTTACTCGCTGCTACAGCCAACCTTCTTGGCGGTCATTCTTCTCCTTATCGATGCAAAATGTCAGGAAACAAACTTGAGGCAGATGTCATCGTTATCGGTGGGGGAGCTGCAGGTTGCGTGGTGATGAGCGAGCTATCAGAGAAAGGCCAGTTTTCAGTATTGGGAATAGAGGGAGGGCTAAATTTAACAGCTGATCCCGCAATAGAGGCTGTGGGTCTCCCTGCATTACTATTAGCCGGGACAGGAAGGTACAAGTACTTTTGGCCAGGATGGAATCAAACCATGCCAATGGCAGGGCTGAATGGACGGACAAGTGACTGGACAACAGGAATGGTGTTGGGTGGTGGTGCATCGATTAACGGATTGTACTATGGGAGGGGATCGAATGCAGTGTACTCGCGTTGGGAAGGAATTGCCAACAGCAGCAATTGGAGTCTGGACAACATTTTGGCATCCTTCAATGCTCTAGAGAACTACCAAGGATTGACAATCACACCAGGGGCACGAGGAACGAGCGGTGCTCTCAGCGTGCTACAGACGCCGTCGATATCGCAGATTACATCGTCCTTCCTACTTCCTGCGTCACAGGCGGCGTTTCCTGGAATCCCCCTTACAGTGGATTATAATGATCCGAGTGTTCAGAACTGCATAGCCCCTCAGTCTCAATGGTTTATTGATCCAACTGGCACCAAGCGCGCAAGTAGCGCGACAGCCTACTTAAATAGCGACGTGATGACGCCAGAAGGTCAAGGAGTGAATGGACACAAACTGTTCATGCTCTTCGATGCCGTCGCCGTGAAAATCCTATTTGATAAGCATGGACGCGCTAATGGGGTGCAATACATACAGAACGGGCAGCTCTTAGAAGCACGAGCGAAGAAAGCCGTTGTTGTATCGGGCGGCATCAACAGTAGCAAGTTGCTACAGCTCTCGGGCATAGGCCCAGCAGAAGTGCTCAAAAACGCGGGGATCAAGCCCGTTTTCATCAATGAAAACGTCGGAAAACATCTGCAAAACCATCCGCTCATCTTCATTACGATGCTAGCAGATCCTGCAGATAATGGGATACCTCCTCCGGGATTACAGTATGCATTTACGATCAATAGCGTCTATCTGCCTGTTGTGGGCGGTAGCGCAAGCGATCCTCGCATGTTGCAGATTTTGTTCGAATATGTGCCTGGTGACATCCCTCTAGTACTCATTGGATTTGAGCTGTTGAACCCTGTGAGTGAGGGGAGTGTTAACATCCTCAGTGACAACCCATTTCAGTTAGCCGCAGCGGATGACGGTTTTTACCAAAATCCTATAGACCTGGAGAATATGAAGGACGCCGTCAAATTCTATATTCGGGAACTGCTGGACAAACTCGCTGCCATTACCCCGTTTCCTTACTATCGGCCCGTTATAATAGACCCGATTATCGGAGTGATCGTTGAAGGTTATAGCGACTCAGCGGTTGAGCGGTACGTGAAAAATAACAGCAATCTTTCACTGGATGTGCACCACTTTGTATCACATTGTAAAATGGCTCCTCTGGAAGCCGGAGGTGTGGTCGATGGCAATACACGTGTCTATGGGACGAAGAACGTCTATGTACTCGACGATTCCATCTGCCCAGTGATTCCCGATATCAATACAGCTGCATCAGCAATGATGATCGGAGTGCGGGGGAGCGAAATTCTGAAAAAGGTCTTGCGCAAAGAATAATCACAACGAGATTGTCAATATGAAAAAAAATATTCTGCTATTTTTAATGCCGCTCTCATTTTTAATGCCGGCGGCTACACAGGCTCAAGAAGGTTGTGCTCAAGCAGGAACGAATTCCTATCCAAACATTTTGGGCAGTGCTTTTTTGTGGGAAAACAGTGCGGGCAAAAAAAACACCTCTCGGGGGAGCAAGGGAAAAAAGGCTAATGCACAGGCTGCTAGAGAGAGCTGTTGTGTGGATGGGATGAATTTCTATGTTGAGGCTTTCGGTGGCGCGAATTTCTTGCAGCACACGACGATCGATGGAAACAAAACCTCGTACCAGACGGGGTATGTTTTCTCAGGTATGTTGGGTTATTCATGGAATGATTGCGGTTTGCGCTTGGAAGCTGAATATGCTTTCAGAAGAAACGCCATCAAAAAAATGCAGTTCATTACGCAAGGTTCTTCCCATCAGGGACATTTCCAAACCTCCTCGTATATGGGCAACCTATTATGGGATTTGCCTCTATGTTGGTTGGGGTGCCCATTATGGAAGATCCAACCTTTTATTGGACTTGGCTTAGGCTATGATTCCCAAAAAGTGCATTCTTCAAATAGCTTTGTTGATTTCCACCAAAAGTGGCACCATCTTTCATGGCAAACGATGGCAGGGTTTGCCTTTCCCCTCTTCCCCCATGCAGAGATCACTTTGGAGTACAAGTTCCATCAGGGAGGCAGCCATTTCTATAACCATTCCGTTGGACTTGGATTCGTATATAAATTTGGCTTCATCAAGTGAACCAATCCAGTGAACCTATCCTAGGATAGGTTCGTAGTGTTTGTGCACCGTCTTGAACCATAAATGCATTTTCGAATCAGACCGTTTGTCTGTTAAAGTTTTGCATTGAGAAAATCTGCTACGGAGTCCAAAATAAGAGTTTGTCATTGAACCGCAGGAGCTTTCGCACAGCCGAAATCCGATGCACTGCAAGACAAATGAAAGGGCTCTTATATGAAGAAGATATGGTATCTATGGATTTTGGTTTTCCAATTGCTTTATTCCTATACAGATCCTGAGCTTGAAGCTCTTTGGGATTCATTATCAGATGTATGTAATCCTACATTGCAGGATTACAAGTTAGTTGAGAATTATTTTCAGCATGGTCAATTTATCCCCTTGCAAATGGAAGTTGAAGGCACAAGTAGAAATCTAGGTATTCGTTTAGATGATTTTCGAGTCAGACAAAGGCGCAATTGGAAATTCATTGGGCCGAATGAAGAAATGCCTGTTTTTGAGTGGCACAAATTGAATCTGACCCCTGAAACTGAAAATCGCTGCATATGCATTTACGCAACTTATAATGGAACCTATCCTCAAAAGGCCTATCGCGTTCTTAATGAACTGAAGGAAAACGGGTATAGTGGGAATGTATTGCTCCGGATTGGGGGATTTCCCAATTTAGCAGATGGCGGACTCAAATTTAGCCCGTACATGGCGATGTGGAAATTAGAGTTTTTTAATGAAGCTCGTCGCATGGGATTTACTCAAATCGTTGTTTGGGAAACCTCTATGCATCCTCTTACGGACGCAAGCTACATTTTTGAATGCATGCAAGATACAGGGTATTTTTTACCTTGTGCAAGTGGTTGCGGAGGGCATTTTCTTCCAGGAGGCTTATCTCCTGAATTTTTCGATGTTTTTAAAATTTATTCAAGCGACACTAGCTACATCCCTTGGACAGTTCCGTATGTGGTGGGTTTTGATTTTGATAGTGATCGTGGATCTCAGTTATTCCATGAATGGGATACAGCAGTTAAAGATTTCGAGCTTTTTACCTGCTGTGAAAGAGAGAACTATTTTATCTGTGCCGTCATGTGGCGAAACAATTGCATTCCCAGTGGCAATTACTGTACCCAAACAATTGAAAGGTCATCACCACCTGATCGCCAAACAGTTGTAGATGGGTCGCTTCTCTTTTTTCATGATGTTCACAGAGATTATCTCTACGAATAATTTTGATCCGTCCGGCGACGGAGACTATGATTCAACCAGAAAGGGTATCTATGAAAATTTTCTTCATTTTGTTTCTCTATGCGACTACGTGCGTCTATTCCTACGTTGACGAAGAGCTTTTAGATCTTTGGTCCTCCGTTTCTGACATATATAACCCAACATTGGATGATTATAAGTTGATTGAATCGTATTTGAAGTACGGAAAACGTCCCTATTTAGAGAATCTACCTGAAGTTTCCTGGAAGAACATTCCAAAGTATGAAATAAAATTGCGCACTCAAATTATGCGCGATTTCAAGCTTTTGGGCCCAAATGATGAAATGCCCATCTATGAAGTGCACCATTTAAATGTCGTGGAAGAGACTCGAGATCGATGCATTTTGATTTATGGATCCTTTAACGATCCCTACCCTCAAAAAGCATTTCGCATTCTAGAAGAATTGAGAAAATGGGGCTACAGTGGCACCGTGATGATCCGGATTGGTGGATTTCCCAATATGATCGCAGAAGGGATTAAATCAAGCCCCTTTCACGGGAGATGGAAAGTTGAATTTTTTAAAGAAGCTTTGCGCATGGGATATAGAAAAATAGTCCATCTTGATACACATGCGACCCCCCTAAATGATTTAAGCCTTGTTTTCGACATCTTGGAAGAGACAGGATGTTTCTATGTCGACTGCGGTCCTTGGTTGAAAATTAATGAGAATTTCGTTCAATTCGCCGAACCTTTAGGGATTCCTCCAAATGAAGTAGAAGATGTCCGCTTTATTATTGGATGCGTATTGGGTTTGGATTTTTCTAATACAAAGATCTCAAGGCTATTTCAAGAGTGGGATGATCGTATGCAAAAAATCGATCAATTTTACTGTATCGGTATAGATGAGATGAGTTTTATGTCCTTGGCTTGGAAGTATCGCTTAACAGGAGTTCCCACTGATTACGTGAAAGGTGGAGAATTTCTTCCAGAGTTTACTCACCCTTCCAATACATATTTGTTCTTTTTCGATCGGGAAAGAGATTATATTAGAAAGGTTCTCTATGAAGATATCTATAATAATTAAACCTTTCGTTGGGTAATGATGACAGAGATTTCTTCCTCGCGCACTTGGCAAGATCGCGCCACTTTGGGCATTTGTGTGATCATCATGGGGCAATTCTTGCATGTGACGGGAGGCATTTTCGAAAAGATGCTGCTCGGAGTTTATCCAGTGCCGCAAATGACTTTTATCAGGTCATTACTTCGTTTGGTTTTTTTTGCTGCAATACTGATTAAGCAAAAGGAAATCAAAGCCGTTCTTTCGATTGAGCAGCCTCTTTGCAACCTTCTCCGGATATTGACTTATGTCGCTTATAACTACTGCATGCTGTATGCTTTATCTCTTACTTCTCTTACAGCAAGCTGCTCTTTGCTATATGCCACACCATTTTTTACCCTCATTTTAAGTGCCTGGATATTAAAGGAAAAAATCGGCAAGCATAAATGGATTGCGCTCAGCGTCGCTTCAATCGGTGTGGGCATCGCAATACGATCAAACAGCGGGTTTGAGTGGGTGTTTTTTGTTATCCTACTTGGGGCTTTGATCGGAAGTCTCAATAGAATTCTCATTCGAAAGCTTGTGGCAACAGAACATAGTCTTACCATTGCAATCACTGGAAATGCAGCTCTGGCCCTTGTTTTAGTGCCATTTATTCTCATGAATTGGCATCCGGTCTCATGGTGTGATCTCGGTTTTTTTGCGATCGCCAGTTTTCTCACTGCAATGGCACAATATGCAACTGTACAAGCTCTTAGATTTGCCCAAGCTTCCACCTTAGCCCCTTTCGATTATACCTCAATCGTATGGGCATCCTTATTTGATTTTTTCATCTGGGATGTCACTCCCAGTTCCCATTTTGTCCTAGGAATCATCATTATTGTTGGCAGCAACCTCTACTTGATCAAATCAATAAAATGGCAAAAGTTGGCTTCTTCATAACATGAAAGATTTTCTTGCCAAGATTTCTGAACGGGTGTATCCCTATCTACTAGAAATTTGAAGTTGGTGGATGGAAATGACATTAGCGCAACAATCTCTGTCACTAGATCTCTACAAGGAGATGCTGCGCATCCGCTTAATTGAGGAATCCATAGCCAAACGTTATCATGAACAAAAAATGCGTTGCCCAGTGCATCTCAGCATAGGCCAAGAAGCGGTGGCAGTCGGGGTATGCAGGGCAGTTTTGCAAACAGATTATCTCATCAGCAATCACAGGGCACATGCGCATTATCTTGCAAAGGGCGGCTGTTTAAAAGCGATGATCGCAGAAATCTACGGCAAGGCAACTGGCTGCTGTAGGGGGCGGGGTGGCTCGATGCATTTAGTCGACTGCTCAGTTGGGATGTACGGATCTACTCCTATTGTGGGAGGCAGCATCCCGATTGGTGTGGGTCTTGGCTTTGCCACTTCGCTAAAACAAGAAAAGAACATTACTATCATCTTTTTTGGGGAAGGCGCCACTGAAGAGGGGGTGTTTGCTGAAAGCCTCAATTTTGCTGCGCTTAAAAATCTGCCTATCCTTTTCGTCTGTGAGAACAATTTTTATTCAGTTTATTCGCCCCTTAATGTGCGCCAGTCTGATGGGCGGGACCGAGCAGCTATTGCTCGCGCTCATGGAATCATAGCGAAAACAGGTGATGGAAATGATGTTGAAGAAGTGTACAGACTTGCAGAAGAAGCAGTTGCCTCCATTCGCGAAGGAAACGGGCCTGTCTTCCTAGAATTCGATACCTATCGCCATCGAGAACATTGTGGACCCAACTTTGACAATCACATTGGCTATCGAACAGAAGAGGAGTTTCTTTTTTGGGAGGAGAAATGTCCCATTAAACTCCAAGCTCAGAGGGTCATTGCCGATTTTCCAGTCGCAGACGGTATAGAACTCCTTTGTTCACCCATCCTCAATGAAATTGAGGAAGCCTTCGCTTTTGCAGAACAAAGTCCATTCCCTCATTTTGACATAGAGAAAGAAACGCCATATGCCTAGACAGCTCAAATTTTTCGAAGCGATCCGAGAAGCTACCGATCAGAAAATGGCTCAAGATCCTCACATATATCTAATGGGGCTAGGCGTGCCTGATCCTAAAGGGATTTTTGGCACAACATCGGGCTTGGCAGAGAAATACGGGCCCAGCCGTGTGATGGACATGCCCACATCGGAAAATGCCATGACCGGCATTGCTATTGGCAGCGCCATTCTCGGCATGCGGCCCATCATGACGCATCAACGCGTGGATTTTTTTATTCTCGCTCTCGACCAGCTCATTAACAATGCAGCAAAATGGCACTACATGTTTGGCGGCCAAATGAAAGTACCACTTGTGATCCGACTCATCATTGGACGCGGTTGGGGCCAAGGACCACAGCACTCTCAGTCTCTACACAGTTTCTTTGCGCATGTGCCTGGCTTAAAAGTCGTTATGCCATCAACCCCCCAAGATGCAAAGGGACTCCTCATTTCTGCAATTGAAGACGATAATCCCGTTGTCTATTTAGAGCATCGGTGGCTGCACAATACTTTTGGAGAGGTTTCGATAGATCCGACCCCTATACCCATTGGCAAAGCCAAAATTGTTCGATTTGGCACCGATATTACCATCGTTGCTGCTTCGCATATGGTTCTGGAAGCTCTTGGCGCTATCCAATTGCTGGAAAAAGAGGGTATTTCTGCTGAACTCATCGATCTTCGAACCATCCGTCCTCTCGATAAAGAGACAATTCTTACTTCAGTCAAAAAAACGGGGCGCATTATTGTCGCTGACCCCGATTGGAAGACCGTCAGCACAGCTTCTGAAATCCTCGCTTTCATTGCGGAAGAAGCCCTTTCCTCTCTTAAATCTCCACCCGTCCGCATTACTTATCCAGATAGACATACTCCTACGAGCTGGGCTCTTTCCAATCACTTCTACCCCACTGCAAAACACATTGCAATTGAAGCACTTAAGATGATGGGAAGATCAAGTCAAGCCCAAGCGCTCATTGAACAGCTGCTAGAACAACACATCCGAGGTCCTCTTGATGTGCCAGATGAAAAATTTACAGGACCCTTTTAGAATATGAAATTGGCCGATTACGTAATTGATTTCTTAGCGTCTCAAGGGATTAAGCATAACTTTTTAGTTTCTGGTGGTGCCGTTATCCATCTCGTTGATTCCACATCCAAACACCCTCAAATGGATTACATTTGTGGTCAACATGAAGAACATAGTGCAGCAGCAGCGGACATGTACTCTCGAGTGACTGGAAATCTCGGGTTAGTGATGACGACGAGCGGTCCAGGCGCAACAAATATCGTCACCAGCGTCGCTAATGCTTTTTATGATTCGATTCCGATACTTTGTATCACAGGACAGGTCGCTCGCTTTAGAATCAGAAAAAGCAAAAAACTGCGTCAAAGAGGTTTTCAGGAAACGGATACAGTCTCCATATTTCAAAGCATTACAAAGTATTGTCATTTAGTGCTCAATCCAGAGGATATTAGATACGAACTGGAGAAAGCCTTATACTTTGCAAAAGAGGGGAGGCCCGGGCCCTCCTTACTCGATATCCCTGACGATCTGCAAAGGGTCGATATTGATCCCCAAACACTCCGTGGATTTAGCCCGCCAGAAAAGCTTAAGCCCAATATAGCAAATGAAATCAAAGAGCTTGACCAATTGATTTTGCAGGCAAAAAAACCTGTTTTGATTTTTGGGGCCGGAATCCAATATGCTAAAGCGGCAAAAGAAGCCCTCCAGTTTGCTGAATCTTTAAATGTACCAGTGGTTTGTACATGGGGCGGAGCTGACGTGATTCCTCATTTGCATCCGCTCAATATGGGGTGTATAGGAATATGCGGACCCCGCGTTGGTAACTTTGCAATCCAAAATTCTGATTTGGTCATCGCGCTAGGTACCCGTCTATCTCCCAATGTGACTGGGGGAAAACAGAATTTGTTCGCTCCAAATGCGAAAAAAGTGATGGTCGATATTGATCCGGAAGAACTAAGCAAATTTGATGCTGAGACATTTGTATTAGATTTGCCCATTTGTGCCGATCTTAAAGACTTTTTTCTGGAATTTAAGGCCACACATAGTAGAGATAACTATTTTTCTTGGCGTTTATTGATAAGATCCTGGATGCCCAGATACCCCATTTGTCCCTCAGGCTTTGAAGACTCTGAAAGCAAGGTCCAACCCCACCTATTTATCAAAAAACTTTCTTCCCTCTGTAGAGAAGGCGATATTATTATAGGTGACACTGGTGCCAATTTGTCCTGGACTTTGCAAGCCTTTGAAACTAAAGCCAACCAACGCATTTTTTCCGCCTGGAATCAAACCCCTATGGGGTATTCTTTGCCTGCAAGCGTAGGAGCTGCTTTAGCATCTGATCGCGAGATCATATGTCTCATTGGAGATGGTGGTTTTATGATGTGTATGCAGGAGTTGGCCACAATTAGACGACATCATCTTCCAGTCCGCATTTTTTTGTTCAACAATGCAGGACATGCCATTCAAAAGCAGACAATTGATAATTGGCTAAATTCCCATTATGCAGCGGTGGATGAAGCGAGTGGATTGTATTTCCCCAATTATCAAAAAATAGCAGAGGCTTTTGAAATTCCGTATTTTGTCCTGAAATCGAATGAAGACTTAAAAGAATTACCTCAAATTTGGTCGCAGAAAGGACCCTTTCTTTGTGATGTACAGATTATCGAAAGCCAAAAAATCGTGCCGATGCTGAAGTTCGGAGCAGGAATTGAAGACTTAGATCCGAAAATTCCCAAAGATGAGTTGGATTTAATTGGGCATGAATGTCAACAAATTAACTAGGAGATGTTGCAAATGTTAGAAGATAAATTGGCCTCAGCTTGGGATTGCTATCAGGAAGGAACGGATGAACAATTTTCATGCGAAGAACTCTTATTGGGACCATGGACGTCATATAGTTATATCCATGATCCACGGCACCTAACCTTTGTTTTAGCGCGATATAAATTTTGTGCAAAAATGTTGGAAGGCTCTGATACTGTCGTAGAAATCGGATGTGGAGATGGGTTTGGCATTCCCATTATGGCCCATGCTGTGAAACACGTTCACTGTATTGATTGGGACGAGCG
>JAZJZV010000045.1:4794-9561 GCA_040389485.1 Chlamydiota bacterium | reverse complement strand
AATCTCTTTTGGGAATGCTTTCCCGTATTTCTGTAAATTGCCAGAACGCGGTAATGGGACGGGACGGGTTGCCAGGAGACGGGACACAGACGGAATTTTTTGGCGAGAAAGTCGGGCAAAAAACCAATTTCTTTAGAATCTGCGCACACATTGGCAATCAGGGACCAGCTCGGAATGCGCGCCTTGATGGGGAGCGAGCCGCCGTGCAGCATCTGCCAACTTTGTTGGAGCGCAAGCACCTCCATTTGATCCTCCGGTAATAGCACAGGTCCAATGGGAGCATCGTTCATTTGAGAGTAGAGCTGAAAAGACCCCCTGCCCACCTCTACGGCATTCACTCCTTTCCATGGGGCATTATCAAGCACTAGGGCGATATCTGCTTCGTCGTGCAACACAGCGGCATAGGCTCTATCTGGTCGCATGTGCTTAAAATCGATGCTTTCCAAGGAGAGAAGTGCGGGAACGGCGATCTGTGCAATGGCATGAGTTGTCACCAAGCGGATGGGCACCTGATCGGGAGAAATCACCAAATCGCGCAACTGCTTGATCCATACTTCTGCTCTCGGAAGTAAGTTTTGCCCTTCCCGCGTCAATCGGAATTGTCTTTTTTCATGTGTGCAGAGCGGCATGCCGAACGCCGACTCCACGCGCAAGATGGCGGCGCTGGCAGCGCTCTGGCTCATGTGGTGCAATTCTGCGGATTTTCCCAGATTTTTCACTTGAGCCGCCGTGATGAACAGCTCTAAATCGGCGATCCGCAAATTTTTTAAGGTACTTTGTTCCATAATCTGTTTCTTCGATATTGGAAATCTAATATATCGAAAATACAAATAAATAACAATCCGATACACTCCAAATTTTGAGTAAAGGAGAAACAGACATGAGTAAACCGAGCAAGATACTTCAGTTCTTTCAATGGATTTGTCGATTTAATTTTGGAAACTTCGAAAAAGAAGAGTTTAAAAAATTTCTTAGGATGGGACTGATCTTCGGACTCATCATTGGCGTGTATTGGACACTCCGTCCCCTGAAGGACTCGATCTTTATCCAGCTGGTCGGCAAGTACCAATTGCCCTACGCTAAAACTGTCTCGGTCATTGCGCTGCTTCCCCTCGTCATGTTCTATACTAAATTACTGGAGCGCAACTCGCGCGAAAAAATGCTGGTCATCCTGCCCGCATTCTATGGAATCTCCATCCTTTGCTTCAGTCTCGTCATGCGATTTATCCAAGCCCCTCCCGATGTGATTGAAGCCAGACCATATTTCTTTTTGATCGGTACTAAGGCAATTGGTTACCTCTGGTACCTGTTTGTCGAGAGCTTCGGCTCGCTTGTCATTGCGCTGTTCTGGGCGTTTGCGACAGATACAACAGAACCCACTTCTGCCAAACGGGGATTTCCTCTTGTGGTAGCCTTCGGTCAGCTCGGTGGAGTGATCTTCCCTTATAGCGTAGGGGGCTTGCCCCATCGCCTGAGTTGCATGACAGATGCCATTTCGATGGTTTGCCTCGGACTTCTCACCTTGATGATCATCCCACTCTTGCGCTACTTCCTTCGCTCGACTCCTCCGGATTTGCTCACCGCTTTCCAGGGAAAAAATGAAGCCGTTGTTGAAAAAAAACAGGAGCCGGGCTTTTTCGAAGGACTTAAGCTCCTCGTAAAGAACCGCTACCTTCTTGGCATTTTCTTTGCCAACTTCATCTACGAAGTGGTCGTAACCATCTTCGACTTCAACTTCAAAATCGCCGCTAGCTCAGAGTATTCGGGAGTGGCACTCAGCAACTACTTGAGCATCTATGCCTCGAGTGTGAACATCGTATCACTCGTTTGCCTTCTCGTCGGGATCAGCAACGTCACGCGCTTTCTCGGCGTCGGTGTGGCCCTTGCCTGCATGCCAGTGATCGTTGGACTCGCCCTTCTCGGGTTTTTAAGCCTCAACTCACTTAGCTTCCTCTTTGCCCTCATGGTCGGATCCAAAGCGATCAACTACGCCCTGAACGGACCTGCTTTAAAACAGCTGTACATCCCTACCACACCCGATGTGAAGTTTAAAGCACAGGCGTGGATTGAGACATTTGGCTCCCGCACTTCCAAGCAAGCGGGCTCTATCTTCAACATGTCTCTTGCCCCTCTGCAGAAGGCCTTCGGCGTGGCTCTTGGTAAAGCGCACTACTTGACCCTGAGCGGATTCCTCTGCTTCCCTCTACTTGCCTTCTGGCTCGTCATCGCCGTCTTCCTCGGCAGATCCTTCCACAAGGCCATCAAAGAGAAGAAGGTCATTTGCTGAGTGTGGTGTTTGGAGCCGGCTAGTACACACCCTAAGTCCGGCTCCCTCTATTCAGGCCAAAGACAATCTCAAAGCACGTGTCCTCGTCTGTAATGAGATCCAGCTTTAGGGCATCCTTGGGAGTCACCCAGGTAAAGCCTTTGTGTTCGTTGAAGTTGATTTTAACGCTCTCGGGATGGTGAATTTCTTCCAGATAGTCCACCATGTGATAGACAAAATCAAAGTTGGGAATCTTGATGTACAACTTCCCAATGTAATGGATTTTATCTTTGTCGAGGGAGAACCCTGTTTCCTCATAGACCTCCCGGACGATAGCGTCGATCAAGGGTTCTTTCTCATCCAGTTTGCCTCCCGGAATTCCCCAACGGTTCCCTTCCGCTTTGGAGTCCTGTCGATGCAACAGAAGGATCTTGTCTTGATAATGAAGATAGCAGCATCCGACAATAGCGGCTTTGGGATTGAAGTTGGCAGGTTTTTCGAGGTAGATGCCTGCGTTTAGCGAAGGGAGAAGATTGAGAATTCCAATGATGAACAATAACTTAATATATTGCATAGCAACTCGCTTGTGTGGATGAACGCGTAGACGATAATCATTCGCGCAAGGGAAATCAATAATCAGTCGTCGGATTGAGATATTTTTTTAAGAATTTATTTTGTTCTTGTAGGAAATATGCCTTTATAGGCATATTTCTGGCGAGTTGTTTTTGAGGAGTGTTTATGAAGCAACTGATCTGGATGGGATCCAGTCGCAGTGACCTGAGGGAGTTTCCTGAAGATATTCAGGATGAAATGGGACATGGGCTATATCTTGCCCAGAAGAACTATAGGCATAAGCACGCAAAAACTCTCGGTGGGCTGGGAAGTGCAAAAGTTATTGAACTTCGAGAAACAGAAAGATCGGGAACATATCGAGTTGTGTATACAGTTGAGATGGAGGAATATGTTTTTGTGCTTCATGCGTTCCAAAAAAAATCAAAAAAGGGCATAGAGACACCCAAGAGCGAAATAGATTTGGTTAAACGCCGCCAGAAAGAAGCTGAATCTCTTTACAAGCAATTGAAAGAGGGAAAAAGGTCATGACAAAAAAAATTAAATACGAAGAGAGTTCAGGAAATGTCTTTGCTGATTTGGGAGTCGAAAATCCTGAAGAAGCTCTCGCTAAATCAGAGCTCGCCCATCAGATAACTAAAATTATCAAAAAAAAGAAACTAACGCAGAAAAAAGCGGCTGAAATTTTAGATGTTGATCAACCAAAAATTTCAGCCTTAATTCGAGGAAGATTGCGTAGTTTTTCTCTTGAGCGGCTTATTCGATTTTTAAACGCGCTAGGCCAAGATGTGAGTATCGTCATTACACCTGCCAAATCACGTTCGAAACGTGGGCATACTTGGATCAGTGGATCTCCTTCCAATGTATGCCTGGCTGCATCGGGAAAGTGTAGCTGACCTTGTTAGAGGCTGTCTGTAAATTCATCAAAGACTTGAAATGTCCCTGGGTTCTCGCTTTGACTTCGATGGGGATAATCTTAGAGCCTACGGTGATCACGTAGGCCACTTCTGCAGAACTACTCTTTTTCCCCCTTTCCCAAATGGCGCTATACAGCATCTCCATCTTTATGGCTGATTTTATCCATAGTTATTGTTAAGAGTCACATCACATTGAAGATTAGCAGCTTAGGGATTTCTCTTTTGCGAGACGGATGGCTCATTGTTTTGATACTGCTCTGGGGGTATAATGCCCTCGATTCTTTGATCAATGGGATAGATACATGACCTTATTTTTGAATTGCCAGTCGCTTTCAAAATCCTTTGGGACGCGGAGGTTATTTAAAGGACTCTCCTTTAGCATTTTTTCTAAAGACCGCGTGGGGCTGATTGGTCCCAACGGCTCAGGAAAATCCACCCTGCTTAAGATCCTCTCCGGTGAGGAGAGAGCGGATGAGGGCGAGGTGGCGGCAAGACGTGGGCTAAAAGTGGGTTATGTTCCGCAGTCTTGTGATTTTGCAGAGGAAAGGCCAGAGGCAGTGTTGCTTAATACCCTGAGCGGAGATGAAAGACCTATCTATGAGAAGGAACTCCTCGTTCAAAAGTGGCTGAGCAAACTGGGGTTTACCGGATCTGAGCCCACTGCCAACCTGCTCTCGGGAGGGTGGAAGAAGCGGTTGAGCCTGGCCCAAGCGTTGATTGTAGAGCCCGACCTCGTCCTCCTCGACGAGCCAACGAACCACCTCGACCTCGAAGGGATCCTCTTTCTCGAGAAGTTTCTGATGCGCGAGGTCCCCTCATTTCTCATGGTGAGCCATGACCGCTACTTCCTCAAAAACATGATCAATCGCACCATTGAGGTCAATCCCGTCTACCCCGATGGGCTCTTTTGCATCGACGGCTCTTATTCCCATTTCCTCGAACTGAAAGAGCAGTTCTTAAGCGGGCAGCTCGAGCAAGAGCGCTCCGTTGCATCCAAAGCGCGCCGCGAACTCG
>JAZJZV010000045.1:0-4784 GCA_040389485.1 Chlamydiota bacterium | reverse complement strand
GCGTGTCGAAGACGCCCATGAAACACTGGGTGAACTCTCTCAAATTCAGCAGAGAAACCGAAAAGTGAAAGCGGACATCGACTTCTCTGCGACAGAACGGATGACCCGCAAACTCCTCTGGGCAAAAAATCTGCAAAAAGAGATCGGAGGGCGAACTTTGTTTCGGCAGCTCGACATCAACCTCTCCCCCGGAACGCGGATTGGTCTCATGGGCCCCAATGGCTCGGGAAAAACCACTTTGCTCCGCATGCTCGCTGAAGAGATCACTCCTGATCAAGGAACGATCAAACTGGCAGACAATCTGAAAATCGTCTACTTCGACCAGCACCGGATCCAGCTTCCTCCTCGTAGCACACTGCGCGAGGCTCTCTCTCCCGATGGAGACTTCGTCTGCTTCCGTGGTCAAATGATTCACGTCAATGGCTGGTGTAAGCGGTTTCTCTTTGGCCCCGAGTTCCTCGATATGCCGATCGACAAGCTCTCGGGAGGAGAACGCGCGCGGATTTGCATTGCACGCCTCATGCTGCAACCTGCCGACCTATTGCTCCTCGATGAGCCGACAAACGACCTCGACATCGCCACCCTGGAAACGCTCGAAGAGAGCCTGATCGATTTTCCAGGCGCTGTCGTCCTCATCACGCACGATAGATGCATGATGGAGCGCGTCTGCAATGGATTCCTCGCTCTTGGCGACCCCGATAACAACACCATCTATGCCGATTACTCGCAGTGGGAAGCCTCTCTTAAAACTGAACAGGCTTCGCAAAAGAGCAAAGAAAAGAAGGATGAGGCTCCCCGGCAAAAGGCCAAGCTTTCCTACTCTGAGAAAAAAGAATACGATCAGATCGAAGGGAAGATCGCCGCCGTCGAAGAAGAAATTCGCCAGCTCAACCACCGCCTTGAAGACTCTGCCATCGCGCAAGACCCCGGGCGCCTGCGCACTCTCTGCACGCAGATCGGTCTGGCCGAAACGCGCGTCGAACAGCTCTTCCTCCGCTGGGATGAGCTGGGGAAAAAACAGCAAGGCTCTTGATCTAAGTGAGCGTTGGATTCCTAACGGCGTCTAGCCGCCGGTTTGCGCTTGGAATAGCGCCACATCAGCACGGAGGCGATCAGCATCAGTAGAGAGCCTGCACAAATGAGCGCTTTAACACCAGTGATGGGCACTAGGTTGGGTGAGAGCCCCGTGACGACAAAAGAAATGGCAATGAGCGATCCCGAAATTCCCATCGCCCAGCCTTGCGAGTTGGCATCTGCTGCGTTGGAAAATGAGGTCAGAACGGTGGTGAATCCCACCTGGACGGCAATGGCAAGCGGCACAGCAAGAGCCCAAAGCCCTATCTGATTATTGACAAATGAGATGAAGAGCAGAGCAACCCCCGTCACTCCGAGACAAATAAAGGCGATCCGCTCGACACTGAAACGCTTCGTCGCAAAAGGAACTACGCACACAAGCCCGAGCGCAAACCACAGTCCCACAAACGCGTTGAAGAGTCCCATTTCCAACGAGGAGTAGTCGAAGGCCTCTCGGAAATAGATCAGGATCAATTGCAAATAGAGGGCGATCCCCATCTGCATGAATAGAAAAATGATGGAGAGAAGGCGGATCGATGGGTGTCTGGACGCTTCGACAAAGACATGGAAAAAGCGCTTGAGGTCGATGTGCTTCTCGGGATTTCTGATGAAGGTCTCGTTAAAGCCAAACTCTATCCAGAAGTAGGCGACGAGCGCCATTAGTGCCGTTGCAAAAAAGGGAATGGAGAAATTGAAAAACGGGACAAGCGAAGAATCGGATAACACCCCTCCCAAAAAAGGGCCCAATACAAAGCCCACGCTTTGCACAAGAGCTACAAAACTCATATGGACGGCCTTGTCCTCATGAGTGCTCAAGTCAGAAATTGCCGCCAGAGCAATTGGCATGCTTGCCGCCATGAGACCAGAAAGAGCCCTTCCCGCAAAAAGCATAGCGATGCTGCTTCCAGCGACCCCAACTCCCATAAGACCAAAGCCTACGACAAGACCCGCCATGCAGATGAGCAATGTTCTCTTCCTCCCGAAAATGTCGGAAAGATCCCCCATGAAGGAAGAGCCGAAAAACATGAATAGTGGATAGAGCAAAAAACCAATGCTTAGATAAAGAAGAGCCGTTGCCTGAGTGGCGTTGGGAGGGAGAATCGAACTGGCCGACGTCGTGAAGAGAGCCGTCAATACTGGATAGACCAAGCCAAATCCCAAGATGTCTACGAAGATGGCAAAAAAACAGGGAGCGGTTTCGCGAAAAGAAAAAGTTGGTCTTTTCATTATTCAGCCTCCGCAGCCCACTGTTTTTTCCAATATTCTAACGTATGTCCGCGTAGAACCCAGCTTACTGGCTCAGAATGAGCAAAATAGACGAAGATGCGGTCATAGGGAATGCCCGTAATATCGGCAATGATATCGAGGAACCGAACGCCTAATTTTTCTGTCATGGCGTTGTCCATCCCTACGTAGATGATTTCAAAAAAGGCAGCATCACTTGCGTTGTTTAAAAATAAATTGCAGTTCGCAGTGATGTTTACCATGATTGCTGTAGGTGGCTTCTTGGCAATCTGCACGAGGGCATCGGTAATTTGAGTGACGAGTTGTTCCGTCTGCTTTTTAGATAGATCGCAGCTAACTGATAGCGGGCAATAGGGCATAGTTGCTCCCCCCTTAAAAACCGGAAGCTATCAATAAATCCATGACAGCGCAAGACCAAAGTTCCACAATGTGGAGAGCAAGAATGCGGTGAATACGATTAGATAAAAAGAATCTGGGTGATAGGATTCGAACCTACGACCCCTAGCACCCCATGCTAGTGCGCTAGCCAAGCTGCGCCACACCCAGATAGATGGAAATTAGATTCCAGTAAGACCTTCGAATTGGAACTCTGCGCGCTTGAATTCTTTGACGCCGATGCGCGCGCACTCTTCGATGATTTTTTCAAGAACGTCGCCAGGATGTACTTCAGCGGCAGAGATATCCACTGTGATCGATGCGGAAAAGTTGACCCCAGCCCTCACGCCTTTCACTTTGAAGTTGGCATAGATAGACTCTTTCTTTTTCGAGATATTCTTAAAGCGAATGAGGTTGTTTTCAGCGAGATCTTTCATAAGCGGTACCCTTTCGTTCTTGACAGGGGAAATCGTACCCTGGGGATCGCTTTCTGTCAAGAGGTGGCTTGCGAACATCTCAGGAATTGTGATTCCAGCGGAGGTAATAGTTCATGAGGCGGCGCTCGACTCCCGTTTCGGTAATTGGCTCGACGCCGTGGAAGGAGTGGGTGTTTTTGAAAAAGCCAAAGAGGGAGTTGGGAAGAAAGGGGGCGGTATAAATTCTTTCAAACCTCTCTGCGGGGTAGTGGGTGAACCCTTCGCATTCAAAGGTCTTTTCTTTGGGTCGGTAGATCGAAGTGCCCATGTGGGACTGTTGGGTTGTTTCGGGGAAGTAGAAAAGGAGGGTGAGGACGCGCACGGGGTGGTCTGTGTGAGGGCCGATGGAGTAGTTGGTTTTATCGCACAGCAGTTCGGCTGTCGAGGTGAAGTTGATGTTGCCAAGTTGAGAGGCGAAACGGTTCTTGAGAGGCTCCGCAAATTTGTTCAGGAGCATGGAGATCCAGGGCTCGCTGTTTAAGAATTGGGCAACGGGGCTCCAGAAGAGAAACTGATCGAAGGGGAGCTGTAGCAACTCCTCTTCGCCGAGTGAAGTGATAAAGCGGTCGAGATAAAACCCTTTAGTGACTTTTTCTGTTTGGGCAAGGCTCGTCATGAGATCGGGACTCGGGAGGTGGGCGAGCAGCGTTTGGTAGAACTCTTCGGGGAAGACGTTCTCCACAAAAAAGTGGGGATAGGGAGCGTCGCTCACTGCGGCGTTTGCCACGCGGTCTAAAACATGTTGAAAAATGTTGTCGTCCATAATGTCTCACGAGTTATTCTTTTATAACGAAGCCGGTTTCGGTATAACTTTTGGAGAGGATGAAACTCAAGCAATTTTTGAGGAGCGGAAGATGAAGTTGGAAAAGAGTTGGCATGAGAGGTTGGCGTCTGAATTGAATCAGCCCTATATCGCAGCGCTTAAGGAGTTTTTGGCAGGGGAAAAAAAGGATCAGCGCGTTGTCTATCCGCCAGAAGATTTGATCTTCAGCGCGTTTCGTCACACGCCTTTTTCGAAAGTCAATGTGGTCATCATCGGACAAGACCCCTATCACGGGCCAGGACAAGCGCATGGGTTGAGCTTTAGCGTCCCCTGCGGAATTCCCGTGCCACCCTCTCTTCGGAATATCTTTTTGGAGATCGAGAAGGATCTGAAAGTGATTCCGCCTAAAGAGGGCTGCCTGATCAAGTGGGCGCAGCAGGGAGTGCTGCTGCTCAATGCAACGCTCACAGTGCGCTCGGGCGAACCAAAATCCCATTATGGAAGAGGTTGGGAGAGGTTCACTGATGCTGTGGTGGAGTGTTTGTTAGAGAGGGAAGATCCCATCGTCTTTATGCTCTGGGGAAGGTCGGCGAAGGAAAAGCTCGACTCGGTGATGAAAAATCGAAAAACACATCATGCCGTTTTGACCTCAGCCCACCCCTCGCCGCTTTCGGCATACAATGGATTTTTTGGGTGCCGCCACTTTTCTCAAACCAATGAGTGGTTGGTGAAATGGGGAAAAGTTCCCATTAGCTGGAATGCGTGAGAGTCTGTTGTCGAGTTAAGGCTCCGCCCGCTTTTCTGAGGATTTTTGGCCGATTTTCGCTCCAAAATGCGGGGGTAATATACGA
>JAZJZV010000044.1:0-5509 GCA_040389485.1 Chlamydiota bacterium | reverse complement strand
CCTCCAAACTGTTGAGCATGGCATCCCGCAAACTTTTGCTGATCCAAAAACATTTTGAATGACATCAGTTCTCCGAGTCGCTATTTCTGAAAAGAAATTGAAATTTGGCGATTCGTTTCGTCGCTGAGTTTCGCTTATTTTATTTTGACAAACTTCAACAATAGAATACGGATTGCTGATTTAATTCGAACAAGTTACAATGAAGAAGCGAGATTGTATTAATAATATAATAACCAAAGATAATAGTTATGGAACCTATCAATGTGAATTTCTTGTTCGAAAATACGCGATGGATCAGCACCGAAGTGGAATCCATCGCTGGTGAAATCGAGACCTCTCCCATTTCTGAAAAGAAATATCTCGACCTATCCAAACGACTCGATGACACTTTTAGGGCCATTCAGAACCTCGAAACCCAGCAAAAAACCTCCACACTCTTTGCCCGAACTCAAGCGCAGTCGCTGAAAGAGACATGCGTCGAACTCTCTCAGCACCTCGAAAACGCCTTTGTCAACCGCGAAATCTCGCTTATTCAAAATGATTCAGTTGCTCTTCATCATGGCGGAGCAACTCCTGAAGCGATCCAAAAAATAGAGGCCCAGATGAATGCACTACTGAAAAATCACGCTCTCTCTATCGAACAAAACAAGAACCTCTCTGAGGCGAGAAGATCGATTGATCTCGCTAGAATTGACATGGATGGCGATGGCGGAACCATCCGCCACATGGAATGGCTCGCCACACAGCGCAACGTGAACTGGGTCGAAATGAACGATCTGATTCCTGAGGAAATTGAAGAGCTGTTCGACATCGGTAAGTGGGTCTTCGATCGCAATTTGAAACAGGCAAAAACGCGCTTTCAAAAGCTTCCTGAAAGCCATAAGAGCCAGTTCCAAGAACACATGCGATTGCTGGCAGCGAAGCCCTTCGAAGATGTGACAGAGACGATCCAAGCGTTGATCGCAACGGCAAATAACCTAGCTGGCAACGGTTGCACCTATCCTAGCGTGGATCAGATCGATGAGCTCTATCTGGGACTCATTCAGATCAATGATGAGGAAAATGCCTCTGGCAAGATCTTTTCGCTCGATTTCAATGAGTCAGCTGGCGGGTAACTATCGATAACCGCCATTGCTTCTTCCATGAGAAAGAAGCTGCCGCAGACAACGAGCATCTCGCCCTGTAGCAAGGCTTGATCATAACCTTCTTTAACCCCTTCCTCGACACTGCCATGAGTAGTGAAGAGCGAGGGGTTTTCTTTTTCCAGAGAATGCGCGAGCTCTTCGACGGTTGCAGAACGGGGATTTTTTGCTTGCACGAGATGGATATGAACGGCGACGCCAGCGATGAGATCTAGGCACACGTCACACTCTTTGTCTTTGGAAAATCCGACGACAAACCGGAACTTGGCTCCGGGATAGAAATGATGGAGCGCCTGTAGCAAAGAAAAAATGGCATCGGGGTTGTGAGCAACGTCTAAAATCACCTCCCCTCTTCTTTCAAATCGGCACCGCGGGCGCATGACAATTCCTTCGCGGATCGCCTGTGGGGTGATGGTCATTTGCAATGAGAGTTGCTCAAGTGCCAGCTGCGCAGTCGCGCTATTTTCCTCATCAAAATAGAGGCTGAAGTGTTTGGCGACGTGAACGGGGCACTGTAAGAGTTTTGCCCGGTCGTAAATCGATTGGTAGCGCGCCTTTGGTCCCAGGACAACGGGAACCTGTGGTTTCAAAATCCCCGCTTTTTCTCTGGCGATCTGTTCTAAATCTTTTCCCAGAATCCAGGAGTGCTCACGGCTGATCGACGTGATCACTGTGAGCAGAGGGCTAACCACGTTTGTTGCATCGAGCCTCCCCCCAAGTCCCGTCTCAATAACGGCGATGTCCACGGCTCTTGCGCGGAAATGTTCCAGCGCGAGAAAAGTGGATAGCTCGAAATAGGTGGCGTGCTGTGCAATGGGACCCAGTTCCAACAACTTGCGCAGGCAAAGCAAAAGCTCTTCTTCGGAGATCCATTCGCCATTCACGGCGATCCTCTCCCGAAAATCGACGATATGAGGAGAAGTATAGAGCCCTACAGTATACCCGGAGCGAGAGAGCGCTTCAGCGATTTTTGTCGCTACGGAGCCTTTGCCATTGCTTCCTGCGACGTGGACAACGGGATAAGAGCGCGAGGGATAACCTAATCCCTGATCGAGCGCTTCGGCGTTTTTCAGCCCAAGGGCAGGATCAGAAAAGACGATGGCATGGTAGATGAAAGCGATGGCTTCTTGATAGGAGTTCATTGAGAAATGAGAGGTTTTTGAAAGATCTTGTGAAAGGTTTCCTCATCTACCCAGGAGCATCCAAGAGGAATGAAATCTTTGGCATCGCCATGAAAGTCTGAGCCTCCACTGATCAAGAGTCCCCTCTCTTTGGCAATTTTGACCCACTTGCGCTCTTGTCCCTGGGAGAATTTTGCATAGTAGCACTCAATCCCATCAAAAGGCAATTTCAGCAGCTCCTTGATGGGGATGGTTTGCTTGATCAAATGGGGGTGTGCGATGAAGGCTTTCCCATTAGCTTGGTGGATGATGTCGAGTGTATCTGCAACGGTGACAGTTTCACCGGGTTCGTAGCAGGGCATCCCATCGCCGAGATAGCGCAGAAAAGCCTCTCGGATGCTCTTGACATAGCCCTTGGTGACCATGAGCTGCGCGATGTGGGGGCGTCCGATTGATTGGGTGGAGAACTGTTGCAACTCCTCTTCTAAAATTGTGAAACTCAATCGATTCAGCCTCTCAAGAATGCGCCTGAGCCTCTCGATGCGCCGGGTATGGTGTTTTGAGCAAAGGGAGATAACCGCTGGAGAATTGAGATCAAAATCATAACCGAGTACATGGATGCTGAGTCCATTTAAAGAACAAGAAAACTCAACCCCTGCTCCCAGAATCAGTCCTAGCTCCTTGGCCACAGGAATCGCTTCTGCATACGCGTCGATTGTATCGTGATCGGTGATGCAGATTCCACTTAATCCAATCTCTTTGGCAAGTGTCAGTAGCTTTGAAGGCGTGAGCGAACCATCGCTCTTGCTCGTATGGCAGTGCAAATCAGCGCGGAACATCGTCCTCCACAGAAATGGGTCTTATCTCCATCTCCAGATCGACGCCCGTTGTCTCTTTCACCCTTTTGGCGATGATCTCAGAGAGTGCAAGAATGTCCTGTGAAGTGGCGCCCCCTTTGTTGACAATGAAGTTGGCATGAAGGATAGAAACTTCAGCGCCCCCGACTTTCACACCTTTTAAACCACACTGCTCGATCAGAGCTCCTGCAGATTGCCCGGGGGGATTGCGAAACACACATCCTGCCGACTTGTCGGAATAGGGCTGGGTACGCGTGCGATAATCGACGATTCCTAGCTGCTTACTACGCGCTTCACCGCATGGCTGTAACTGGAACTTTGCGCTGACAATTGCGCCCTTCTTCTTCTGGAAACACGATGTGCGGTAAGAAAATGAGATTTGATCGCGTGGAAGCATTTCGAGATACCCATCTGCATCCACAAATGAGACTTCTGCAAGACAATTGGCAGTCTCAGCGCCACTTGCGCCCGCATTCATGAAAACAGCTCCCCCAACAGAACCGGGAATTCCCGATGCAAATTCGAGACCAGAAAAACCGAGACGCGCCGTTTGCACGCCGAGAAGAGAAAAGCTATAGCCGGCACCGACATGGACGACGGAGCCTTCCCATACACAGAAACTGATTTTATTGAGGATGACGAGGCCATCAAATCCGCGGTCGTCAAAAAGGCAATTGGAGCCCTTGCCGATGACGATAAACGGGAGTTTTTGGGCAGTGCAGTAGCGGATCAGAGATTGCATCTCTTCCACTTTGCTCACCGCAGTGAATACGCGTGCATTTCCTCCGACTCCAAAAGTGGAGAGCTCTTTGAGGGGCTTATCTACCTCAAAAGAAAACTCAGAGTGGTGCTGGGACATCGCTTATGCCTTACGAAATTGAGGACTCTAATCCTCCATCAAGCTTACTATGGGGAGTTGGACCGCGCGCGTCTTAAGCCCCGGGGCCAGAGTTGTCGCTCAGGTCCAGCTCCTCATTGTGAGCTTGATGGAGGACTAACTGTAACTCTTTTTTTAAATCGGGACAAGCCTCTATTTGAGTGCGATAGAGAGAATCCATGACGGCATTGACAAAAGTGGCAGACTCCGCCGTAGCGAATTTGCGTGCGAGCCGGATCGATTCAGAAATCGCCACTTTAGGAGGAATCTCTTTGGAAAACAGCATCTCGTAAACCCCTATCCGCAGGACATTGCGCTCGATGCCAGGGATCCTTTCAAACTCATAAGACTTAGAGTGGTGGCGGATCAAAATATCGACCTCGTCGCGCCTAGCAAGAATTTTCTCCAAAATCTCCTGTGCCTCGCGCACATTCTTCTTGGTAATGGCAAGCTGCTCCATCACCACTGTGGAAACTTCCTCGCAGCTTCCAAAGTCGGAGCTATAGAGGAGCAGAAATAGGAGCTCTCTTCTTTTTTGCGGTGCTAAAGCCATGCTCAATGATCCTTTGAAATGAAGTGTGGGATTATGCCAAAGAAGACCATTGTCCACTAGAGGTAAATTGTTCAGGCCAATAGCAAAACCTTGAGAAAAATTGTGGGGTAGTCGCTAAACTCAATCTATTGACACTAAATAGCTTAAAGAATACACAAACGCAACTCATTGAAAGTGAGTTGCTTAAATCCTTTCGCTCGAAACTATAATGAATGCAAATGGCCTTAAATCTGAATTGTGTGGCGAATTCCACAAAATAAACGCGCTAACCATTAATATTAAACATATTAACTAAAATAAATTAAATAACTAAAAACTGTAGAAATATAATTACATCTCAGATAAGATTGAGTCGGAAAGATTGCAATATTAACCCTAAAACAGGGGTCTTATGTTAAGAACAACGTCTTTTAGCTTATTTAGTCAGATGCCTACTCTTAGCCCATTCCCTCTGGCGCTGATGATTACCGATGACAGGATTTATAAGATTCTCTCAACCCCATTCAAAGCAATTGGAAATCTCGTAACCAGAATGATGGACACCTCTAGGGAAAATACCCCTAATCCATTAGGAAGAAATACTCAACCAACTGCAAACCACGCGAAGGAAATTCGCACAATTTTAAGAGAGCCAGGAGCGTCAAACGCCATCAAGAAAATGGTGACCTTTGGCGACCCTCTAGTCAGCGAACGTGAAATTCCCCAAAGAGGCATAATGAGAAAGACTAGGGAATTTCATAAATCAGGCACAATTGGCTTCCTTGCTTATAGGAATAAAGACGGTAAGCGCCGAGCACTCGGCCGTTGGAAACTTAGATCCCCTTCCCAAACTAAACCGACGCGCGATGCCGGTATCCGTCCGCTCTAGGACACGTTCGGTATAAATAATAACCCTGAGCCTCAAGGCTTGAGGCTCAGGGTTAAATAACTCCCTCGCTCACACTTTCCCAAAAAGGAAA
>JAZJZV010000043.1:0-7657 GCA_040389485.1 Chlamydiota bacterium | reverse complement strand
TCGGGATCTTCGGCGTGATGGCGGCGCCCGCCGTGTAGGAGCGGGCGTACTGGCATCTTCTGTTTGCATGGATAAGGACGTGATGAAGCGGTTGCTCCGAGACGCTAAAATCCCCGTCGGGCGCTTCCTGACAGTCCACTATTGCGAGAGGGATAGCCTTAACTTTGAACATGTCGTTGAACAGCTGGGCCTCCCCTTCTTCGTCAAGCCCGCCAACTGCGGCTCTTCCGTGGGAATTAGCAAAGTCAAAACGAGAGAAGATTTCATGGAAGCAATCGATGCGGCATTTTTGTACGACCGCAAAATCTTAATCGAAGAGTTTGTCAAAGGTAGGGAAATTGAGTGTTCCGTTTTGGGAAATGAAGTCCCCATCGCCTCGCTTCCTGGAGAGCTCATCCCCCAGCACGAATTTTATTCCTACGAAGCTAAATACCTAGATGAAAACGGCGCTCTCTTTGAAGTTCCCGTCTCACTTCCTAAAAACATCACTCTTAAAATTCAAAAGCTTGCCATTTCAGCCTATCAGGCGCTTTGCTGCGAGGGAATGGCTCGGGTCGACTTCTTCCTCAAGGAGGATGGGTCTGTGCTCGTGAATGAACTCAACACCATCCCTGGCTTTACAAGAATCAGCATGTACCCCAAACTCTGGGAAGCCACGGGACTTTCCCTGTCGGATTTGCTAGATCGACTGATTGATCTGGCCATCGAGCGCCATGTAAACGAATCGCAACTCAAGACGACTTGCTAAGATAGCTTAAGGAAATTGCTCATGCATCAATACCCCAAAGTCCGCGTCGGGATCGGACAAGACAGCCACCGCTTTCTCCCCGAAGACTCGACCAAACCTTGTATCATCGCAGGTATCATTTTTGAAGAGGTTCCCGGCTTTTCCGCTGATTCTGACGGCGACATCGTCTTTCACGCCATCTGCAATGCCATCACTTCCTTGACCCATGTTCCCATCCTGGGCAAGGTCGCCATCGACCTATGCCATAAAGATGGGATCACCGATAGCCAAGTGTATTTGGAAAAGGCGCTTGAAACTCTCGGCAAACAAAAAGTACAGCACGTAGCGCTGACCATCGAGGGGAAACGTCCCCGGTTTCAAAAACGCACAGAAGAGCTGCGCATGAAAATCGCCTCCGTCATGAAACTGTCCATTGAACAAGTGGGAATGACATCGACATCAGGCGATGGCCTGACAGATTTTGGATGTGGCGACGGGGCTCAATGCTTCTGCATCCTCACCACCGTCGAAGAATAAGCTACAGAGGAAATTGCAAAACTCCCTCTACATTCTCTCTAGCGTTTTCAGACCTAAGATCTCCAGACCCTTCTCGAGAATGCGGGCAGATGCCTCGCAAAGAAGAAGGCGGCTAGACTCTTGCTCTGATCCCTCAACTCTGCAGTCGCGGAAGAAGGCATGGAACTTCTCTGCGAGTGCGTAGAGATAATCACACAGACGGTTGGGGAGTAAATCCCTCGACATCATCTCCAAGACCTCTCCAAACTGCAGCAGGTGCAACCCGAGCGCAATTTCGGAAGGGTGTTCTAGATGGACGTGCTCAGTTTTCTTAAGCTGCGCCACATCCTTGCCCACTTTGCGCTTGATCCCCTGGATGCGAACATAGGCATAGAGGAGAAACGCCGCCGTGTTCCCTTCAAACTTGAGCATACGCTCATAGCTGAACAGGTAATCTTTAATGCGGTGGCAGGAGAGATCGGCGTATTTGAGAGCGTCGATCCCCAAAATTTGCGCAGAGCGCTCGAGTTCCTCTCCCTTGAGATCGGGGAGGCGCTCTTCCATGATTTTTTTAGCGTGGTTGACCGCTTCCAGAAGAAGGTCGATCAATTTCTCAGTATCGCCAGAACGGGTTTTAAACTTCTTGCCATCAGGACCCAAAACCACTCCAAATGGGACGTGGTCGACGCGCACGCGGTGCGGATCGAGATACCCCGCCAACTCTGCAGCTTTGAGGATCATGGCAAAGTGCAGGCTCTGTCCTGCATCCGTCACAACCACAATGCGATCGGCTCTCTCTTCTTGAATGCGGTGGCGGATGGCTGCCATATCCGTTGTTGCGTAATTGAAGCCCCCATCCGACTTTTCAATAATCATTGGCTGCGCAGAACCATCGCGACTGACAAACCCCTCGAGGAAGATGCATTTTGCTCCTTCAGATACGACGACGAGACCCTTCTTCTCCAGGTCGGCGACGACATCCTTTAGAAAGGGATTGTAAAAGGACTCGCCTCGCTCGACGAGTTTGATGTCGAGAAGGTTGTAAATTTCTTGAAAGGCCCTGCGAGAGATTGCGCAAATCATCTTCCATGCATCGAGGGCGTCGCTCTCTCCACTCTGTAGGCCCACTACTTGTAACTGCGCGCGCTTCTTAAACTCGGGATCCTCATCAAATCGCTTTTTCGACTCGCGGTACCACTGCATCAGCGAGGGCAGGGTAGTGCTTGTTTTTCCTGAGAGCACATCGGGTACGCATTCTTTCATGTAGGTGATCAGCATGCCGAACTGAGTCCCCCAGTCCCCAATGTGATTCAACCGGAGAACGTCATGTCCCAGGAATTCAAATAGTCTTGCGAGAGCATCTCCGATGATTGTCGAGCGCAAATGCCCCACATGGAGTTCTTTCGCGATATTAGGAGAGGAAAACTCGACGATCACTCGCTCTCTTTTCTCAGGAAGGGCCACCCCACAGCGCGGATCGATTGTCACCTGATCCACTAAGGAAGATAAGAAGGGGCTTGCTAAAGTGATGTTGATAAATCCTGGGCCGGCAACCTCTAAACGCTCGATCATCGCAGCGCCCTGAAGAGTCATGCGGTCCATTTTTTCTACAATTTTTTCAGCTGCCTGTCTGGGAGACATTCCCAATGCTTTTCCGATTTTCAAAGCGCTATTGCATTGGTAATGTCCAAACTGCAGCTGGGTGCTTTGCGTGACATCAGCCGTTAATAGAGCTGCGTCAGAGAGCGAAGAGCCAAATGCGGCAGCAATTGCCGCATTTGCTCGCTGTTGAATCTCAACGATTAGGTTCTTCATTTTATTTCGCGTGGTTAAAGCAGGGGGGCTCTATTCTTTTGCCAATCCCATACTTCAGGCGGTAATCTGCTAAGGAGACCGCTGCACTATGCGTTGAAAAGCGATTTTGCTCAGCAATGTCGTAGATGACCATGAGCTCATCGTAAATCTTGTGCACTTTGTCGCGTGCAACAAGAGGCTGGTACCCTTTCGGATCGAGCTCTTCTGTCACATTGATGAGGCCGCCCGAGTTGATGACAAAGTCAGGAGCGTAGAGAATTTTACGTGCGAGCAGTTCGTTGGCATCAGAATCGTGAAGCAGCTGGTTGTTTGCGCAGCCGGCAATCCCTTTGCAGCGCAAAGCACCGATTGTCTGCTCATTGATGATACCGCCCATGGCACAAGGAGCCAGGATATCGCATTCGACTTTTAAAATTTCATCTATCGAAACGACCTTAGCGCCGGTCAATTTAGCGACGTTCCGGCATCTATCCGGGTCGATGTCGCTCACGATGAGCCGCGCACCCGCCCAAAACAGCAATAGAGCGAGATCAGTCCCAACGCTTCCCAATCCCTGAACGGCGATCGTCAGGTGCTCGAGAGAATCGGTTCCATAAAGTTTCTGGGCCACCGACTGGATCCCTCGATACGTTCCCCAAGCTGTAAAAGGAGAGGGGTTGCCGCTGCTCTTTTCATGGGGAAGCCCGACGACGTAAGGGGTCGCCCTGCTGATCGTCAAGACGTCTTGGGGAGTACACCCAACGTCTTCTGCACAAATGTATTGCCCCTGCAATCGGTCAATTGCATGACCAAAGGCCAGTAGCAACTCTTCTGTCTTATCTTTCTTTGGGTCGGCAATGATAACGCTCTTGCCTCCCCCCCAGCCCGCTTGAGCAAGGGCAGACTTATAGGTCATTCCTCTAGAAAGGCGCATGACGTCTGTCAAGGCAGCATCAAAAGTAGAATAAGGGTATATCCTCGTCCCGCCGAGGGCAGGACCCAATAGCGTCGTGTGAATGGATACAATCGCATTCAGCCCAACTTCTTTATGAGTAATCTTGACGACTTTTTCATAACCGGGGACGACCATTTCCTCTAATTCTAGAGCCTCGTCTAAAACCAGTGCCATGCATTTCCTCCGCATTGAGGGGTTAATCCGTTAAAATCTAAGTTTGAACATGATACCAACAAAGCCGTTCCGAATCAACCCCCATTTCGGTATCTCACTACCAAAAAAACCTTGAAGGAGAGAAAAAGAAGAGATTAAAACATTTCATTATCCCATTTATTAATGGGGAAGCCTTCAACAAATTTTTTTTACCATCCATTCGCTCCTCTCTCTAGAGAACACTGAGGTCACAGAGGAGGGACCTAATAGAATCGCCGACAAGTGAAAGCCCCGAGGCTTTGGCGCTGCCGAAATCCAATTCTTGAGGCACGTTCGGTATAGCCATTGATAATAATAATAGCTTGGAGTACGCTATGACCTTTTCAATATACGCATAAGAGGAAAAGATGGCAGCGACCGTTATTTCTGAAAACCTTAAGAATGAAGTCCTTAAGTTCTTAAAGAAGAATAAAAAATCAGACCTCGTCACTACATACCTCTTTTATCTCGAAAAGAAGTTTAACATCGCTCCTGTCATTTTCATCCGCGATAAGATGATTTTCCAGAGCCAAGACGATCTGATCAAGAAACTCGAAGCTCAAAATAAGCTCTGGAGAGAGACTGAAATCAAGATTCAGCATGGCCAGCAAAGCGTCAACGAGCAGACGAAAAAGATCTACATTTGCCCCTTCACAGGGAAAGTATTCGGCGACAACACACACCCCAACCCGCAAGACGCCATCTATGACTGGGTTTCGAAATGCCCTGAGAACAAGGAACGCGTCGGCGGACTCAAAGCCAAGCGCTACTTCGTCTCCGAAGATCCCGAAGTGATCAAAAATTACATCGTCAAAAGAAAAGAGCCGATTACAAAAATCGTCTACTCTTCTGCAGTGACTGGCAAGCTCTTCAATAGCAAGCAAGCCGTCATCGACGACTTCGTCAAGAATCAACTCAGACCCATTCCCCTCGAGGAAGTCCCCAACCAAAACAGGTTCCAACTCGAAGAAACCTTCATGGCCTTCATCCAGAACTATTTAGACGAGAGCAAAATCAACGCCTTTGTCGAAACTCTTTCTGGCTTTGACGAATTCACTACCTACATCGACCAGTGGATGGAAGAAGTTAAAGAAGAAGAGGAGTGATTTTGCAACCTGAACAAGGCAGCAGTCACCGGTCTGATTCCGCAGAGCAAACCCATCAGCTGGGTAAACTCTTCGGCACGACCCTGTGCGCAGGTGCCATTGTGGCTCTTCAGGGAGATCTCGGAGCTGGCAAAACAACCTTTGTCCGGGGACTCATCGAAGGAGCATCGACCACAGATAGCAGAGAAATTTTCAGCCCGACCTACTCCTTTCTGAACATCTATCAGGGCAAAACACCCGTGTATCACTTCGACCTCTACCGGCTTCCTCGCGAAGAAGAGTTTACCAATGCCGGATTTCACGAGTACTTACATGCAGGGGGCATCAGCTGCATCGAATGGGCGGATAAAATTCCCGCGCTTCTTCCCAGACCCCATATCCAAGTGACCTTGCGCTATCTCGGTGAAAACCAGCGCGAAGTCCTCATTGAAGAGGTGAGATGAAGACATCCCACAAAAAGCTCCCCTTTAAAAACGCCCAATTTGTCGGCGCCGCCTATACCGAAGAACAGCTCCCTTCTCTCGCCTCATCCACGGGCAGGAAAATGGCAGAAATCGCGATTGTCGGGCGCTCGAACGTCGGAAAATCCTCCCTCATCAACCACCTGCTCAACAACAAATCACTCGCCAAAGTTTCCTCTACCCCTGGAAAAACGCAATCGATCAACTTCTTCGTCGTCGATGATGCCGTGGCTCTCGTCGACCTCCCCGGTTACGGCTACGCGAAAATCTCCAAAACAATCCGCGAGCAGTGGGGAGAGCTCATCGAACGCTATTTGGGGAAAAGACTCAACTTGGCCATGATCCTCTTCCTCATCGACTCGCGCCGCACTCCAACACCCGAAGACCAAGCGATGCTCGATTGGGCCATACACCACAACAAACCGATCCTGCTCATTTTCACCAAGGCCGACAAGCTCTCAGAGCAAGAGAAAAAGGACAAAACACTCAACTCACTGCAAACGCTCGGCAACTCACTCCACACCACCCCTGTACAATTCATTCACTACTCGATCAAAAACCCGCGCGCGCGCATGGAACTTATCGATAAAATCAACGGATTATTACAAAATCATGGGACTCATCAATAAAGACTATTTTGTCTGCCTGGACTGCGAAACGACCGGTCTGGAACCAGATAAAGACCAAATCATCGAGATCGCGATCGCCAGATTTAATTTCGACGGCATCGTCGATACCTATGAAACGCTGATCGATCCACAGATTGAAATTCCCGAAACCTCCATCGCCATCCATCACATCACCAACCAGATGGTCAAAGGCAAGCCCACTATCAAAGAACTTCTGCCGAAAATCTTTCAATTCGTCGGAACGCATATCATCGTCGGTCACGGCATCACCACCGACATCTCCTTCTTAGACAACGCCGCAAAGCAACACAGCGTTCCCAATTCCATCAACGCGCGCACCTACATCGACACTCTGCGCCTGGCCCGCCTCTATGGCGAGAGCCCCACCAACTCTCTGCAACGGTTGCGACAGCACTTTAACATCGCAGAAGAAGGCGCACATCGCGCCATGAATGATGTCGTCGTGAACATCGAGGTCTTCAAACAGCTCGCTAAGAAGTTTAAGACAACTGAACAAATGATTGATCGGCTCAAAAGTCCTATTTTGCTCAGGGCAATGCCCCTTGGCAAGCACAAAGGCCGCCCCTTTTCTGAGCTCCCCATCGAATACATCCGTTGGGCATCGCACCAGAACTTCGACCAGGACCTCCTCTTTTCGCTGAAAACAGAGCTCAAGAAAAGGAAACAGGGTTCCCGCTTCGGACAATCCGCAAACCCCTTCGCTGATCTGTAATCCGCTACGAAAGACCTAATAGCGTACAGTCCCTCTCTTTTTGATTGTGTATGTTTCTATCGAGTAGATCGGAGTAATGGGACGAGTCACGTCTTCACTGGCTTTGCAGTTGAGCGATACGCGGGGCTCAAAAAAACCAATTTGTTAAATAATGAGATGGTTTACGGTAGAAAATCACTTGAATAAATTCCCCTCAAACAGGAAATTCAAGGCGTATCTTGCACTCAAAAGCTGTCTACAAACTAAGGGCTCGCCCGCTTTTTCGATCCGAAAGCTTGGGAGACCGACAACAGACTCTTTCACATTTTTCTAGAGGAACCGATGGCCAAGCTCAACATCCAAGATCTCGATCTCAAGAATAAAAAAGTTCTCGTGAGAGTCGACTTCAACGTCCCGATGAACAAGGACGGCACGATCGCAGACCCCTCGCGCATTGTCGAATCCCTCCCTACCATACAAAAGATCTTGAGCAGTGGCGGTAGTGTCATCCTGATGAGCCACTTGGGGCGTCCCAATGGCGTGCGCGACGCGCGCTATAGCCTTG
>JAZJZV010000042.1:10044-10658 GCA_040389485.1 Chlamydiota bacterium | reverse complement strand
TCTTGATCACCTATTTTCTGACGCAGTATACCTCGTACCATCTAAGAGCATGAGATTTTTTGCTGGCTTGGTAGGCGCATTAGCATTCGTCACTTTTACTATTTTTGGAATAGCGGCTTCAACGCGGTATTTTCCTGTTGGTTACAGATGGTTGCGCGATGGTTTCTCGTCCAAATAGTGTTGTCCAGAAGAAGCAGAATCCCTATCATCAAAGACAAAAAGTTGCGGTCTGCAGCATTGAGATCAAATGCTGCAGTAACCGCGAGCGCATGTGAGGTGATATGACTGCAGCTGCTATGACTCTCGAAGCTTCCAGAAAATGGGAAGTATCCGATAAAGAACAACTCCAGCAATACAAAGAGATCTGTGAAGAGGTGCGCGAGGACGCAACTGATGCTCTTACGCTTGTCAATACAAGCGCGCAAACATTGCATCTTGTTGTTAGACAGAAGTTTCATTGCTCCTTTACCGTGTCCACATCGAAAAAAGGGGAAGGCTCAATTGAGGGAAGCGGAATGACTCCGCTAGGTCTGCACACAGTCATAGAGAAGTATGGCGATGGCGCTGATCCCTTTGCCGTATTCAAATCGCGCGTGGCGACAGGGGAGATCGCT
>JAZJZV010000042.1:5037-10034 GCA_040389485.1 Chlamydiota bacterium | reverse complement strand
AATCAATCAGGGAGTGAATGCGGAGGGGACGAGCGTGGATTCCTTCAACAGATACATTTACATCCATGGAACGAATGATATCGCGAGCCTGGGACGGCCTGCCTCAGCGGGTTGCGTGCGCATGCATCCCGATTCTGTCGTGAACTTATTTGATCTGGTGCCTCAAGACTCCCACGTCTTCATCTATCGGGTGTAAGAAGCTAGCTCAAATGCATTTAAAGCGAGTTTTATACTTCATTGCCCTGAATCACATGGCCCATTATAATCTTCGGCAAATTTAGCTATAAGGGGACGTGATGTCAACTATTTCCTTGAATGCAGTGCGGAGTGGGTCTCTATTTGGACCTTCATTCCTCCCAGCAGAGAAAAAAACGGAGATTTTAGATAGGGAATGGTTATTAGACCTCAAATACCCTTTGATCCAGATCTTGAAAGAGTCTCTGAGAGGACCCTTATCAAGACCTCTTCATTTTTTGATGCATTTGAAGAATGTACTCAATCCCGATTTATTCGTGAAAAACTTCCAGAAAAAATCGATCACCCAAATCACTCGGGAAAGTATCCAATCTGGAACCATTTTCTCTAAGGTGGGCAATAACCCAACACAACAGAATGTGCAGAATCCCTCTTCTGCGCGGTTGCTGTACGTTCTCGATCGGGTAGAGGGGATTGCAAAAAAAATGGGTCTAAAGCAGGAAATCCATCTCTATACTGGCCCTGAAAGACTTCCCACGGGAGCATTTGGGTCAGCATTCATATCCAAACCGGCCAATATTTTCATCGATGCGGAGATTTTCCATTTATCCCTGGAAGAGATCGATTTCGTGATGGGCCATGAGATTGCCCATATTTACCACAACGATTGCCTTCAAGACGTTGCCTTTGAGGCTGCGACCATTCTAACTGAAGTGCTTTTCTGTTTCCTGATTTCCCCTTTATCGCTCATCATTGTGGAACCGCTCTGCAACGTCGCTCGGCATTATGCCCTTTTCCAAGGTCAGGAATATAACGCCGATCAGAGAGCGATGCAAATACTAGGGTCCAATGTGGGAGCAGTTCGGTTCTTTGAGGAGAGGATACAGAGTATGAAGACGTTGAAAAATGCGACATATGATGAGTTTTTAGCTCGGCTCAAGCCCCGCCATATTAGACATTGGAATGCTAAAAAAGTCTCTGAGGCTCAAGACAAAATCACACCCTTAGGGAACAACCGCGCAGATCTCAACCATCCTCCTTTCACAGCCCGCCTCAAATCCGCCCTTGAGTATAGGGTGAGGGGTGAGTGCGCAGCGGCTATGGCCTAGAAAGATCCCTCTGATTAGGCTCAAATGGACCCATCTCGGGTTTTGAGCCATTTCACTTCACTCTCATTTCCCATTGCATGCTTAAGTTGTTGATTATAAACGTGCTTAGGCATATTCGTTAATAAAATATATTATATCTTATTTTAAATCCGCAAGTGCTTTTGCTTCAACGGTTTAATTTGTATGTAAATGCTGTATTTGCCTATTTTTTACCTTGTTTAGTAATTAATGTTAAGATATAATAAAGACAAGGTTAATTATATAATTATAACAAGGAGAAGCTTATGTCAGGACGATTACCTCCTGTAGATCATACCAGAACAAATACTACCAACATAGATGGTCATGCTCCTGCTCAACACCGCGCCGGATCACCAGAGCAAAGGACTATTGGCTGCACGCTTAATCCTTTTACGTTACTTGGAAGACTGGGCCGCGGGATTCGCGATGGGCTTGCGACGTTTGGAAACCGTGTGGTAAGTGTTTTTTCGCGTACTAATACTCCGCCAGCTACTGCTCCATTGCCAGCTCGTCAAACTCAGTATGCTCCAGTAGGCGAAATTACCAATGTTAATTTGGAACAAACTGTTGAAACCCTTACGAGTGCAATAGAAAAGGATCAAAGAGATAATCCACATGTTAATTGTGTGACGTTGAAACAAGATGTTTATGATCGAGTTGCTCCAGAGAAACTTGGGATCATCGATAGAGAATCCGTTCACTTTTTGGATACATCATTTACTGTAAGTACATCTATTGAAAGAAATGTCCTTCAAGTCAAAAAGCAAGCAAATCCTTCACCTAAGAAACAGTCGTTTGCTTTTGCGAAGTACAGAGGATTTATCGCATCCAATTTAACTGAAAAAGCACAAGAGCTCGTTTGTTTTTGTTTTACGCAGGGTTTGCCAAATCTTATCAATCAAACACTAGTCGCCCAACATATGAAGACCGACGAAGATGCGAACTACCTGCCGAAATTTGTTCCAGATGCGGTCAATATTGATTTCACTTTTGATGGTGCATCCGTCGAATTGGATGGTGTTGTATCTTACAGCTCTGGTCAATTTGCCTTTGAGGAAGGTGTAGAAGCGAATCGCGGTGCTTTTGCACAATCGGGAAATGTCAGAATCAAGGTGAGAGTTGATTTCACATTGGATGAGAACGGTCAATGGAAGATCGGGGGGATGCGATTCGTGAACAAGCCAATTCCCTCATATATAGCCAGCACAGCAAATAATAGCCCAGTAACCACTAAAGGAACAGTTGAAAAGGTGGGCACTGGACGCGAAAGAATGGAAAGAGAAGATGCGGCTCGCCTTAGTAACTTTGATAGGTTCCTTGGACGTAGAACCAAACCAGCTCCAGAAAGACCCGTAACGCCTGAAGCGACGGCTATTGTCGCGCTCCCGCACCCGCAGCCTGAAACGTTTGTTGTCGGGAAAAAGGATGATTCTTTTTCATTCGAAAATTCCGCACAGAAAACAAGCAAAGTGGCTGTACCTCGTTCGAAGAGCAGAGGGGGCTATCCGGTTGGTTTTATGTCGAACAGGCAGGTTCTGAAAGTGATAGGATCTCCTCCACAGGCAAGTTCTCCTACCTCCTGGACCTGGTAAAGATAACCCAATTCTAATGTAAGTGAACGGAAAGGGGCCTCAGAAATGAGGCCCCTTTTGCATTTCAGGGTGTGTTATTTTTAATAGTTTTCTATGACGTTCTTAAGAATGGAACCGTCCATTTCGCATCGGGTGGATATAGTGGCGAGACGTTCGATGGCTTCTAATAGGGGAATCGAAGTAAAATCGCGCGAGCTTTTCCCTTGGAGCGCAAGGAGGAGATTGTCTTGTTGCATTGAGGTTAGGCTCTGGTATTGTCCTCTTAGCTCTTGGATTTGATTTTCAGAGCATTCAAAGAGCTGCGGCAGGGGGTCCTGAGACTTCACTGCCGCTAAAAAGGCAATCTTAGGGATAAGGAGAAGAATCTCAGGACTAAGATCTTTCATTTTTTCAAGGAAGATGACCCTATCACAGAAGTCCATCTGATCCATAAAGGAATTGATGGCGCGTTTGAGAAAGATGATGTCTTCTAAGCGGGTGTATTTAACGACCGTGGGCTGAGCAGGGTAGGCGCTTTTGTATTCAGTCACATACGCATCTCTAAAGGCGTTATGGTTGTTGATGAATTGTTTTGCCTCTTCTCTGGGGAAGGTCCCCGAGGAAGCCACGCGTATTTGTAAATGTTCGAAGGACTGAATGTAGCGGCGAGCTAGCCCATCTAATCGTTCATGCGCAGCGGGGTGGTTGGGAAAAATCTTCTTAGGAGAGCCGACGTTCTCGGCATGCGTGAGGAGCTGGTCATTGGAGAGGCATTCGATCTGTTGTGAGAGGAAGGGAGTGCTCAGATGTTCTAGTTGAGCAAAAATTTGACTCCGAATGCGGTGGTATTCATCATCCGTTCGGGGAGTGGGGTCGCCTAGTTCTCTAACAAGGGATTTCAGGGCGTCGAGGGAACGCACCTGAGTGTAGGGTACTACGCGGGCTGCCATAATTCATCTCTCTTTAAAGTAATTACTTATATTATATAGGTTTTTGCTTTTTATTTCAATATGATTCGGAATTGTGCCCTCTGTTCTTAATGTTACGTATCACGCTTGCTGTCAGTTATTTACGACTTCTTTCCAAGTCTGGATACTTCTATCGCATTGTTTGTCGTTATTATCGACTTTTTCAAAGAGATACATGGCTCTTAAGATCACCTGGAAATAGTACATGCGGATCTGTGAGGTGGCTGCCATTTCGGAGTCGATAATGACCTTGTTCCACTTGCTAATTGGAATGGTATTCAGATCTCCACGGTCATTGTGCACTCCCGCGTTCCATTCTTCCTCGAGGAGGGGCGCCTGTAGGGCCATATCTAGGATGTATTTGCTCTCTTTAATGAGGACGGAGGGGACGACGTGGAGCATCCATTGATGATGGAGCTCCTGGGGATAGGAGGGGCCAAGAGAAAGTTGCTTGCCGCTACTGGTATTAACGCATTGATTTCTGCAAGGGATCTTTAAAATGTGTTTCAAATAGACGTCTACAAAGAAGCAACGAAATACGCAGCCATCATCCACATACTTGCTCGGAATGATTTTCTTCAAATAGGAGAAGATTTCCTGAATTTCGTCGAGAGAGGAAAATTGTCCTCGTTCAGGAGCCTGCTCTAGGGCGTTTAATATCTCCGCATTTTTGCAGTAAAAACCGGAATCCCGTAGAGGGCAGAGGCGATTGACATTTTCCCGTGGTTCCCAGCGCAGAAGCGGAATCAATTGGCCAGTGGTTTTACTGATGGAGAGAGAGTCTATAACGGGAAGTCCATCAAAGAGGGTTCCATACCGAAGATAATCTTTGATCAGTTTGACGCCACTTCCGATGTTCTCGCTGGGTTTGAGCACGTGCCTGAATCTTTTGCTCACTTGGCAGATGGCGACGCAAACGGCATCGATGCCGTGTGCTTCAATGAGTTTGACGAGTTTGGGATCGTCAGTGGAAATATTGTCAAAATGGTTGTGTTTTAAGTAGTCGTAGAGCGTCGGGAGAGACGTTTCAAAAATCCCACTGGCCATGAAAACCTCTAAGAGTATGTCCACAAACTAAGGTTCTGTCGATTTTCGGGTTCTTTTGAGCCGATTTTCGTGTCAAAGTTCGGGGG
>JAZJZV010000042.1:1727-5027 GCA_040389485.1 Chlamydiota bacterium | reverse complement strand
TATCGACAACAGGTATATTGCCCCCCAATTTTGACACGAAAATCGGCCAAAATAATCTCGAAAATCGACGAACCCTTAGTTCGTGGACATACTCTAAGATTCCCCCTTGAGAAGCAAGGGGGAGATGACATCATTAATGAGCGAGCTGCGTGGATGGTGTGTGACTGCTTGATGCATAATGTGTGATAGGAGAGGGTTGTTTTGCAGAAGGGTTAGCAGTGTATTTGTGAAAGCTAACGATCTCCTGGTCGTTGCGAAGATGACCAATGGTCCAGTCGATAAGAGGTAGCAGCGCGAGTGTCGGGTGGAGGATGCAGAGAAAAATGAGGAATGCTTTGAATGCGACCCTTTGAAACTTGCCTTCGATGCAATCGAGCTTATTCCAGAGTGTGATATTGCGCGTTTTCATGCGAGATTCTGTATTGAGGTCAAATAGGTGATCGTTGTGATTCATGGCTTTGCTTGCGGTGAAGCGGGCTTTGCACTCTGTTGAACCGTCTTCTCTGACAATTTCATAGCCATCAGTGAAATTTACTTTCATCTGGGGAGATTGATTCATTGTTTGAGTGAAGACATAAGCTTCGTGCAGATTGCGAATTGCTGGCATAATAATACCTTTTGTTAATTGTTTTTCGGGGTATAGTCTACCAGTTATTGTAATAAAGTCAATGGCGAGATGAGATGGGTAGTTGTGATTAATTTAATTTTATATTGAAGAGATTTTTTTATTTTCTTCGAGAAGTTTCAGATACTTGTAGAATGCCGTGTGTCCATTGTAGATGGAGATAATGAAACCCTCTTTTCCACCTAAAAAGCCTTTTTTCAAAAAATAGCTTTTAATGAAGGCGAAGCTGCCGTGGCAGATGGCTTTGGCAAGAGAGGAGCGCTTTTTGCCTCTGTGCTGCTGAGCAAAGAGGGTGGAGTAGTGCTGCATTTTTGAAAGGAAATCGCCCATAGTGCGGTAGGGTGTATGGTGCAGGGGATGGGCGAGCCGTGCAATTTTCAGGGGTGAGGGGGTGAGGATTTTTTCGTGGACGGCATCGTCGCTAAAGCGGGTGTGTTTGCGGTGGTAGAGGCGCAGGACGGGATCGGGATACCAGCCGCCGCACCAGCGGATCCACTTGCCGTTGAGGTAGTTGTGCCTGTCAATCTGGTAGACAGTATGTGAGTCGAGAGGGAGAGCTAGGATTTCTTGGGAGAGTTCGGGAGGAAGAATCTCGTCGCTATCGATGGAGAGGATCCAATCGTGGGCGGCCTGGGCAGAGACGGCATTGTGCGCGGGACCAAAACCCTGGAAGGTGCCGGGAAGGATTTTCACGTTGGGGAATGAGGAAGCGATGGCGAGGGTTTTGTCGGTGGATCCCGTATCGAAAATGAGGACCTCAGGAAACGCCCTGAGCGACTCAAGTGTTGAGAGAAGTGTGTCTTGACAATTTTTAGTCAGAATAGTCACTGTGATCATGTTTGGAGAGGGTAGCAAATTTAAGGTTTCTGTGCTAGACTCCAACCTCTCAAACTAAGTAGGAAGTCAAAATGTCTTTTAGAAAAGGGTATACCTTCGACGATGTGGCATTGGTGCCGCAATTCAACAACGTTCCATCGCGTACAGAACCGAATTTAGAGAGCTGGCTGACGAAAAATCTCAAGGTGCAGATTCCTCTCATTTGCTCCAATATGGATACGGCAATTAGCGAAGATTTGGCTGAAATTCTCATTACAGATGGCTCCATCCCGATTTTCCACCGCTTTACGAGCATGGACGTCCAAGAGCACTGGGTTAAGAAATACAAAGAAAAGACATTCATCTCCTGCGGAATATTGAAAGTAGATGACACGCGCAAGTTGCTCGACTTAGGAGCTGCGGGGGTGTGCATCGATGTGGCGCACGGCCACTCCGATCGGATGTTCAAATTCATTCAGGAACTCAAGCGCACACACCCTGAAAAAGAGGTGATTGCGGGCAACGTGTGTACGGCGATGGCCTACCACGATCTCGTCAATGCAGGAGCAGATGCTGTGAAGGTGGGCGTTGGCCCTGGCTCTGCATGCACAACGCGTATGGTGACGGGATTTGGTGTGCCTCAGCTCACAGCGATCTACGATTGCGCTAAAATTGCAGAAAAGCTGCGCGTACCTCTGATTGCCGATGGCGGCATCCGCAATAGCCGCGACGTCGTCTTGGCTCTAGCAGCGGGAGCTAGCACAGTGATGATTGGGGGGCTCTTTGCCATGACCAAAGAGAGTGCGGCACTGAAGCGCAAATCGGAATCCTCTCCGACAGGGCTAGAAGCGAAATTCCGCGGCCAGGCGAGCGAGGACTTCCAAAACGATTTCTACGGCGGACTCAAAGACAAAACAGTGGCTGAAGGGGTCGATTTCTGGGGACCCGTGAGCGGCAGCGCGAAAGAACTGCTCGATACTTTGCTCGGCGGCGTGCGCAGCGGACTCACCTATGGGGGCGCTCGCAGCATTAAAGAGCTCCAGAGAAAAGCGGAATTCATTGAAGTCACGCAAACGTACATGAAAGAAAGTGCTCCAAGACCAGGGAAATGTAATGGGTAAAATTGCTCTCTCTTTAGAGGAAATTGCAAAACTCCAATTTCGGCTCAAATCCGCGCTTTTGGCCTTGACCCAGTTTCTCACAAATCGCCTATGTCCAAAAGGATATGTCGATTTGAAAGAAACTGAGGCAAAGCCAAAATCATCGAATTTGAGCTCGAAAGCGAGATTTGCAATTCCCTCTTTACTTCTACTTTTAGCTTCTTGTTCATCTGAGAACGATAAGTACCTGTATCCGCAGGTAGAGCTGGGTCCTGTGCCTGGCGATGCAGATGATTGCGCGATCTGGGTCGATCCCCAAGATGGCAGCAGAAGCGTGGTGGTGGGTAATGACAAGACGTTTGCCGGCGGGCTCTATGTGTGGGACTTATCCGGGAAATTGCTCTCATTTGTGCCGATGGTGCGGCCGATTAATCTCGACGTGCGCCATGGAATGCCGGTTGGTGGCGAATCCGTCAACATTTTGGCGGTGGGAGAGAGGATTTCGAGAAATGTCCGCATCTTCAAAATCGACCCGAAGAGCCGCGAGCTCATCGATATCACCAAAGACGGCGGGATTCCAACGGGCTTTGATAATGACATTTACGGGCTGACTCTCTACCGCCAAAAAGGAGAAGGGAAGTACTACGTCTTTGTTTCTGAAAAGACAAAGGGGACCATGATCCATCAGATCCTTCTCGAAGATGATGGGAACGGGAAAGTCAAAGGGACGATTGTGCGGAAGTTTGGGGGAACGGTGGA
>JAZJZV010000042.1:0-1717 GCA_040389485.1 Chlamydiota bacterium | reverse complement strand
GAACATGTCCGGCGACTCGACGCCCGAGGACATGATCATGCGCTCCATGCTCTTGGCGAACTTCTTGTCCGCCGCGGTGGGCTTGGCCTCGGAGTCCCGCATCTTGATGCGGAAGCCGGGCTCGAACCGATGATGCTGCGGGCTGGCTCTATGCTTGCTCTGAGAGGGAATCTGTTCTCAAGTACTACGCAGATGCCGAAAAGGGAGATGCGCTTGTGCACCGCTTTGCGACAGATGATGGGATCGAAGGGGATCGCGAGGGAATTGCGCTTTACAACTGTCCAGATGGCACGGGGTATCTCTTCGTGTCGAGCCAGGGCAATGGCCAACTCAAGGTGTACGAGCGAGAAGGCGACAACAAGTTCCTGGGCACTATCTACAAAAAGGGCTCGAGCCATACCGATGGGATCGATGCCACTTCGTGTCCGACAGGGCCTTTCCGCCATGGATTTTTGGTTTCGCACCACCAAGACGGGCGCTCCTTTGTGATCTATGACTGGGATACTCTGAGCCACAAGATTTATAAAACATGTACTTGCGAGGCTCCTGAATGATGATATCGACTTGCGTAGAGGCCCCTGCAAAGTTGCAGCGAGGGCAAAAGATCTATGATGCTGTACACGGTTTTATTCGCTTTAACGCGATTGAGCGCAAGCTGATCGATTCTGAGCCTTTTCAGAGGCTGCATCACTTGCATCAGCTCGGCATTGCTTACATCGTCTATCCCGGGGCGACGCACACCCGTTTTGAACATTCCCTGGGAACGATGGAACTAGCGACGCGGATCTTCGAAAGAATTGCCGCCAAAGCTGCTCCTCTTGAAAATGAGGAATACTGGCTCCAAGTGATCCGATTGGCAGCTCTTTGCCACGATTTGGGACACCTTCCCTTTTCCCATGATGCGGAACAGCAGCTGCTCGGCAGCGGGGGACACGAGCGCTGGACGCTTCAGGCGATCCAGAGCGCATTTCTGAAACCCGTTTGGGAAATGGCCGCGGAGCATTTTCCAGGACAAGAGATTGTCTCCGATGTGATCAAGATGGCAGTTGGCGAGAAAAAACTTGCGGAAATGGGGATGCCCTTTGTCTTCTCTCCCATGGAAAAGGTGCTCTGCCAGGTGATCACAGGAGACTTTTTTGGTGCGGATCGGATCGACTATCTTCTGCGCGATGCCCAGTGCACGGGCGTTTCTTATGGCCTTTTCGACTATCACCAACTCATCGAGATGCTCTGCATCATTCCTGTAGGCGGAGAGTGGGAGTTGGGGATTGAAGAAAATGGAATTGAATCGTGCGAGGCGCTTCTCTTGGCGCGCCACTTTATGCACCAGAGGGTCTATCAGTACTCGTCAGTGAAAACCTACAAGTTCCACCTGAGCCGATTTATGGTGAGCTTTTATGCAGGCGGCAATTACTTGGGTGATCTTGAAGGCTACCTTTCCTTGAGCGATAGCGAGATCATTGCAGCCTTGCGCAGAGCGGCAAAAGACTCTCAGATGCCGGGACATGCCGATGCCGATGCGGTGGTGCGGCGCGAGAGCCGTTTCCGCGCGATTGCCCTCAAAGAGGGGATAGGGGAGGGGGAGATCCTGGAAGCTGCAGAAAGGGCAGGGGTTCCAGCCGAATGCCTGTTTAGGGAAAAGAAAAAAGAGGGCAAGGGCTCTTCCCTGACGCTTTCCTTCTCCGTCCAGACTCGGTGCGGGGTGGTCGTTCCCGCC
>JAZJZV010000041.1:5110-5871 GCA_040389485.1 Chlamydiota bacterium | reverse complement strand
GTGAAGCGCACCAGTTATTGGAGTCTGGTCAGAGTTGTGGGAAAATAGTGCTTGAAGTTTCTTGAAGCTATCGAAGAAAATTCTCAAAAGCCTATAGTTTCCTGCAAAATAGAGGTGATTGATGGCATCTGGAGCATCTTTAACATTTACTGAAAGTCAATTAGAGGCGTTTGCGTATGCAAAAACCACTCCCGCAATAGTATCGGGTGAGATAGTGGATCTGCTGCAACTCAACGCTCAGTATTCAGCAGAGGGTAGCCCGACCTGCGGCCGTATGATCCGATGCAAGACTTACTTGCATCGCTATTCGAATATTATTCCTTATGAAGTGAATCAGCTGAATGGATTTGGTAGCGTTCTTCCAGGAGGCATGATCGCTGCTTCAGCCCCGCATGCGCACAAATTGCACCATTTTTTTAAAAAAATTGGTGCTGCGGACGTCAAACTCATTGTCAATTTAGTGGGATACGATGAGAGGAAAGCGCCGCGCTACACTCCTGATTCTGCTGGTGAAAGGTTGTCCATTTTTGGAGGATCCGTGGCTTGTAGCCAGTCCCACTTGACTCCGGCGGGAAGTTGGAAAATGGCGCAGCGCTCACTCGAGGTCGACTTGTATGAAAAAAAACAACAACCCGAAAATCCATCTTTGAATTCGTCAGATGGCGAAGTGGAGCTGAAGTCCTATTACGAAAGAATTGCAGAACAATACCACTTTGAACAAATCCATGTGAGTGATTGGCCCGATGGGACCGAGGCGGGGG
>JAZJZV010000041.1:0-5100 GCA_040389485.1 Chlamydiota bacterium | reverse complement strand
TTTGAATTGGTGCAGCTTGTCGATGACCTCATGCAGAAACAAGGGCGTGACGCAAAAATGCTCATCCATTGTAGCGCAGGAGTGGGGCGGTCGGGGCAATTCGCCAATTCGCTAAGAATCTACCAGAGGCTTAAGGAAAATCCCGAGGCAGAGATCATGCCATTTGAAATTGCATCGGAAGCGCTCAAATACCGCACGAAATTTGGCATCCACGACAAATACCAGTACGCTCAATTATATTCCTTTATCAAATATGTTAAGGAAAGGCTATCAAAGGAGGCTACCGTTTCATGCGCATAGCACTACTTATTGTCCTCATCCTCGTGGGATGGTTTTTATGGAAGAATATGACGATTCCCTCGACGACAGGGCTCATCGATGGCAAGTTGCAGCCTTGTCCCCAAAGCCCCAATTGCGTCAGCTGTCAAAACACAGATCCCAGGCACGCGATCGCTCCACTGCCTTTGGTGCCGGGCAAATCTCTGGATTTTATTGCACAGTTTTTAGAAGAGAACTACCTCGCCGAGGTCGTGACAAAAACATCCGTCTACATGCATGTGGTGGTGACAACTGATCTTTGCCGGTTCAAAGATGATCTCGAGTTTTTTGTCGATGATGAAAAGAAGGAAATTTGCGTGAGGTCTGCTTCCCGAGTGGGATATGGGGATGGAGGCATCAACCGGGCGCGCATTGAGAAGCTGCGAGAGGCATTATAGGTCAGCTAGGATCTCATCGAGAAGGGAGATCCAGTGGTACAAGGTGCTTGTTTCTGGAGAGTCTTGGTAGTTTCTATGGAGGTTCTGTAACAGCTCCATGAAGGGAAAAGGAATCCATTCTTTGCCGGCGTACTCATTGAAATAGTAGCTGAGTGTGTATTCTGCGCCGATGGGGTAATTCTTGACCTGGGAAAGGAAGAAGGCGATGTGGGGAAGGAGCGCAGAGGATGCGCTTGGTTTGGAGAAGGCGATAGTAGCCGAGGCATCCTGGATTTCATGCCAGAGTTCCGAGAGGTGCTGGGCAAATTCGGGGTTGTGGCTGAGGTCTTGCTGGGCAAGAGTGAAGAGCATCCTGCGGAAGGCTGCAATGTTTCCCACCATGGGGCCCAGTTCGCCCAGATCCTTTTCTCGGGATGAAAAGGCGTTGAGCATTTTTTTGACATAGGTGAATAAAAGCGCAATGATCTGAGGCGAGGGAGCGTTTTTTTGCTCGTTGAACGATTGATCTTTGTTTTTTTTATCTTGTTCGAGGGGATTGACAATGATTTTTTGGTAGGGGGCGGGGTCGCTTCCTCCCACAAATTTATTATAATCACTCATTTTTCACGCCCCTATCTATTTACTTGTAATGCATTACGTGCATTTTAAAAGCAATTTTTGAAACCGCCTGGATAAGTTCTGGATTGGAAAATAATGCTTTTCTGGTAAAAAGAGGTTGACGAAAGGACGTCGTTTTTCTTAACGTTTTACCCTTTTGGACTCTGCCTGCATCTTCTGCCATAATTTCGGCCGAAGAGACGAGCAAGGCCCATCCTAGCGACGCAGCCCTAATGGAGGATTTTTGTGAGCGTACGAGAAATGTTTAAGCCAGCACCTTATGCTCCTGAAATTGAAGACGCTGAGGTCGTGAAGCAACGCTATAAGTATTGGCGCTTCCGTATCTTCTACGGCATGTACGTCGGCTATATTTTTTATTATTTCACGCGCAAGAGCTTTACCTTTATCATGCCCGCTCTCATGGATGATTTGGGATTGCAGATCAGCGATTTAGGGATCTTAAGTAGTATCCTGTCCATTTCTTATGGGTTGAGCAAATTTTTGAGTGGGGTTCTCTCCGACCGTTCGAATCCGCGCTTTTTCATGGGGGCGGGACTCATCTTGACGGGCGTATTCAATATCTGTTTTGGAATGTCTTCTTCCATCGTCCTTTTCGCTTTATTCTGGGGACTCAATGGCTGGTTCCAGGGGTGGGGATGGCCCCCCTGTGCGAGACTGCTCACGCATTGGTACTCTCAAAAAGAGCGCGGCAGATGGTGGGGATTCTGGAACACATCTCATAGCGTCGGCGGCGCGTTAATCCCCTTGCTGGCTGCGTTCTGCGCATCCATCTGGGGCTGGCGTTGCGCCATGTATATTCCTGGGGTGACTTGCATCGGGATTGGACTCTTTTTGATCAACCGCTTGCGCGACACTCCTCAGTCATTGGGGCTACCACCCATTGAAAAGTATAAAAATGATTATCCTGCTGAGAAGGTGCGGGATGAGAGAGAGATCTCTGTGAAAGAGATCCTCTTTAAGCACGTCTTGAACAATAAGTACATCTGGATCCTGGCGATCTCCTATTTCTTCGTTTACATCATCCGCCAGGCAGTGAACGACTTTGGTGCGCTCTTTCTGATGAAGACAAAAGGCTATGATATCCTGACCGCCAGTGGAAGCGTTTTCTGGTTTGAAGCGGGCGGAATTTGCGGCAGCTTGGCAGCAGGCTGGGCTTCCGATGTCATCTTCAAAGGACGCAGAGGTCCAATCAACGTCCTATTTAGCTTGGGAGTGATCTTTGCGATTGCTGGACTTTACCTCGTCCCCGCGGGGATGTTAATGCTCGATTATCTTCTGATGTTTATCGTTGGGTTCCTCATCTTTGGTCCCCAGATGCTCATTGGAATGGCAGCTGCTGAGTTATCACATAAAAAAGCAGCGGGAACTGCCACCGGTTTCACCGGTTGGGTGGCCTATTTGGGCGCTGCCACTGCAGGTTATCCCATCAGTAAGGTCGCCGAAACGTGGGGCTGGCATGGATTCTTCGTTGCCCTCGGAATCTGCGGCGTAGCTTCTGTGATGTTATTGCTTCCTCTCTGGAATGTCAAAAGCGGCTACAGCAAAGCAGCTGTTGAGCCAGAACAGCCAGCTGAAGCTAGTACATAGTTTATCGCTCTTAAATCGTTCATTTCATTATGATGGGAAGAGTCACTCTTCCCTAATTTAACTGAGCTGCCGCCAATGAAATGGGTTCCTCTCCACGTACATTCTCAATATTCGATCCTCAATTCCTCCGCCTCTGCTGAAGATATCGCAGAGAAGGCAAAAGAGCTCGGGATTTCGTCCGTTGCATTGACCGATCAGGGGAATATGTATGGGGCGGTCGAGTTCTACAAGGCCTGCAAGGCAAATGGAGTTCGTCCGATCATTGGTTGCGAGCTCTATGTTGCTCCGCAATCGCGTCATGAGAAAAAGCGAATCCCCGGGATGCCGAGCGGTTTTCCCATTGTGCTCCTCGCAAAAAATCTCAGCGGGTATCAGAACTTGTGCGCCTTAAGCTCACTTGCGCACCTCGAAGGCTTTTACTACACCCCGCGGATTGACAAAGAGCTATTGGCGTTGCATGCAGAAGGGTTGATCTGTCTTTCAGGTCCGACGCGGAGTATCCTCGCGCACTGGATGCGCGAGCAGAAAGAAGAGAATTTAAGAGCGGAGATCCTCTGGTATCAGGAGCTATTCAAGGGAGACTACTACTTTGAGCTGCTGCGCCACGAGATGAGTGATGCGCAGATCCGGCAAGATGAAATGGATCAGGAAAGCTGGCTTCAGCAGGCCTATCAAGAGGCAATTGAGCAGCAAAAAAAAGTTAATCAGCGCTTAATTGAGTTGGGAAAGGAGCTGGGGATCCGTTGCGTTGCGGCAAATGATTCCCGCTACATCGAAAGAGATGACTGGAAGGCGCACGAAATTCTGATGAATATCCAGTCGGGAGAGCCGTGCGAAATTTGGGAAAAGGACTCCTTTGGAAATCCCAAAGTCCGCGTGCGCAATCCCAAAAGGGAAGTGCTCTACTCCCATGAGTTTTATTTCAAATCTCCGGAGCAGATGGCGGCGCTATTTGCCGATGTTCCCGAGGCGCTGGAGACGACTCTCGAGATTGCGGAAGCCTGCCAGTTTGAATTCGATTTCAAGACGAGATATTATCCCACATTCATTCCGCCCCATATGGAAAACGTCGAGTGCTCCAAACAGGAGCGTCTAGAAGCTGCCGAGAAATTCTTGAGGGATCTTTGTGAACAGGGGATTGCAAAACGGTACACACAAGAGGCTCTCGCTCACGTAAAGGAAATTTATCCCGACAAGGATCCGATGGACGTAGTGCGGGACCGACTCAGCTATGAGCTCAGCGTGATTATCCCTAAAGGCATGGGTGATTACCTGCTTATCGTTTGGGACTTTATCAATTGGGCTAAGCGGAGCGGAATCCCCATGGGACCTGGAAGGGGATCCGGGGCAGGATCAATCGTCCTCTATCTCATTGAAATCACCGATATCGAACCCTTGCGGTTTAACTTGTTCTTCGAGCGCTTCATCAACCCCGAAAGGATTTCCTATCCCGATATCGACGTCGATATTTGCATGGACAGACGTGCGGATGTAATCGACTACACGCTGAAGAAGTACGGAAAAGAAAAAGTTGCGCAGATCATCACATTTGGAACGATGAAAGCCAAAATGGCCATCAAAGACGTCGGCAGGGTGCTTAGCGTGCCCCTTGCACGCGTCAACGAAATCGCGAAACTAGTTCCCGAAGATCCGACGATGACTCTTGACCGCGCTTTGGAGATCGACCCCGAACTCAAACAACTCTACGAGCAGGATCCTGAAGTGGCAAGGCTGATTGACCTGGCCAAAAAACTCGAAGGCTCAGTGCGCAACACGGGCATTCACGCTGCGGGAATCATCATTAGTGGAGATCCTCTGATCGAAAGGATTCCCCTCTGCCTCGCCAAAGACTCTGAGATGGCGGTGACGCAGTTCTCGATGAAGCCCGTCGAATCAGTGGGAATGCTCAAGATTGACTTTCTCGGTTTGAAAACACTCACTTCGATCCAGCATGCCGTCAATGCAATCAGAGCCAATCGCGGCATCGAGATCGATTGGATCAACCTCCCCCTGAACGACAAGCCCACGTTCGATCTGCTCAACCAGGGAAAAACAACCGGCGTATTCCAGCTCGAGTCGGGAGGCATGCAAGATCTCGCGAAGCAGCTGCAGATCGATAAGTTTGAGGAGATCATTGCGGTTGGCGCCCTCTACCGTCCCGGCCCTATGGAGATGATCC
>JAZJZV010000040.1:0-4130 GCA_040389485.1 Chlamydiota bacterium | reverse complement strand
ACAATTGTTAATACACCCAATAGCGACGGCGGAGGTGCCGCTGGATGGGTTGTCGCGGTCATAATCCTGCTTGCTGTAGTCGCTGGAGGTGTCTGGTTCTTCCGCTATTACCGCGCTCCTGCAGCACAAAGAGATGCCCACCAAACAGAACATTGGCCTACTCGCTGCCGCTTTAGATGTTTCTTATGCCGTGTGAAGAAAAAAGTGCTCGAGGACAGTCTTCAGCTTGACGTGTCTCTGAAGCGCCAGACGACATTCGGCGACCCTCTCGAGGGTGCGCTCGAGTGGCTCGAGAGGGCGCGCAGCAGATTCCTTGAGCCTGTCCATTTGGTCTAGATGATAGAGAAATTCAAAGGCGCCTCCCTCCTTGACAAGGTGCAGGTCGCGGTGCCAGGCGATGATTTCCTCAAAGAGCAAATCCGCCTGTTGAAGCGCGTTCATTCCCCCCTCTTCTTCATCTTCCCCCTCCTCAGATTCTTGAGACAAACTCTCTTCGAGAGCTGCCGCGAGTTTGAGAAAGTGGGGGTATTCCCCGGGAAATTTGAGGCTGAGGATCTCCATCAGGGGCGTACGATAGGCGATGGGGTTAGCGTCTGCTAATCTCTTCGCCTTGGCAAGAGAGCCATGGGATAAAAAGGCAATGCGGCGGGCGGCGTCCTCTTTCGTTTCCCACTGCTCCTTAACAAAGGTCTCGATCTGCTGCTGGGGGATGGGAAAGAAAGGGATTTTGCGGCAGCGAGAGCAGATGGTGGGCAGTATTGCATCGAGAGCTGAGGTGAGCAAAATGAGATAGGTGTCGAGCGGGGGCTCTTCGAGTGTTTTGAGAAGGGCGTTGCTGCTATAGGGGAGCATTTGATGCGCATCGTGGATGATGAATACTTTCACAGGAGCTTCAAAAGGAGGCAGGGCGACTTCTTGGATGAGCTTGCGCATGCTGTCGATGGGATGAAGACCGCTTTTGCCCTCGGGATGATAGATGTGGATGTCAGGGTGATTGTTCGAGGCAATTTTAGGGCCGTGTTCCTCGCCCATTAAGAGCTCTGCGAGTTGGAGCGCAAAAAGACTTTTGCCGACACCATCGGGCCCATAAAAGAGCAAGGTATTGGGGACGCACTTTTTATTAACCATGCGCGCCAAAGCGTTAGAGCACTGTTCATTTCCGATCAAGTAGAGCATCGATTTTCTCTTTGGCGTTGCGGAAGACCTCTTCGGGGGGCAAGGAGGCGTCGAGGAGGATAAAGCGCTTAGGCTCGGTTTTGGCAATGTGATGGAAGGCGCTGCGGATCTGGTTGTGAAAGTGCAGAGCCTCTGATTCAATCCGGTCTTGCGAAGAGCGCGAGTTCTTGGTCCTCTCAAAGCCGATTGAAGGGTCTAGGTCGAGATAAAGCGTGAGGTCGGGAACGAGCGCATTGCTGGCAAACCGACAGAACGAGCGGACAATTTCCTCGCCAAAGCCGCGGGCACCGCCCTGGTAGGCAATCGTCGAGTCGTTGAACCTGTCACAGAGAACGATCTTTTGCGACTCTAACGCAGGACTAATGACCTCATCGACATGCTGGGCTCTATCAGATAGGAAAAGGAGCAGCTCCGCACGCTTGGAAAGGGGAATTTCCCTTTTTTCCAAGAGAAGCGAGCGGACCTCTTGCCCAAGAGGCGTCCCTCCGGGTGCACGCGTCTTCATGACGTCAAGGGAGCGCTCATTCAAGTCAGCGAAGAGCTTTTCAATGAGTGTGGTCTTGCCCGCTCCATCCCCACCTTCGAAGGTGATGAAGACGCCTTTGTGATTCATCTTTTGTCGCCCAAGTAAAGGGTTTCCCCGTTCCCCTCAAAAGAGGAACGGAGATGTGTACTATTCGCTGGGTTCTTCAGCAGAGGGTTCTAGCGAAGCTTCGTGCAAAGGTTCTTGCACAGCGGCGACTGGCTCGGCAGGAGTTTCTTCGAGAGAGCTTTCTTCTGCAGCAGTTTCGATGTTCTCGATTTTTTGGATGGCAACGAGATGGTCCCCATCGTGGAGGTTGACGAGGCGTACGCCTTGCGTCGAGCGTCCCATGACTCTAACACCATTCATGTTGATGCGCAGCGCTTGTCCTGTGTTAGACATCATGACCACGCTATCTTTGTCGCTGACGGGGGTCGCGCCGACAACATCGCCGTTGCGATCGTTGCAGATGATCGAGCGAACACCGATACCGCCGCGATTGGTCAAGCGGAACTCTTCGACGAGTGAACGCTTTCCATAGCCTCGGGAGCAAACGACGAGCAGGCTTTCATGTCCTTTGACGACCTCGCAGGAGATGACAGCGTCCCTTCCATTGCGCAATGTAGCACCCTTAACACCGCGTGCCACTCTGCCCACCGGTCTGACTTGTGCCTGATCGAAGCGGACTGCCATTCCATTTTTCGTAAAGAGCATGACGAATTCCCCTTCTCGCGTCAAGCGAGCGGCGATCACTTCATCCCCTTCATCGATATTGATTGCATAGACCCCTTTGCGTCTCGGCGATCCAAATGCAGAGAGTTCTGTCTTCTTGACAACACCTTGACGGGTCGCCAGCAAGATATAGGCACTGTCTTCAAAATTCTTGACGCAGAGCACTTTTGCGATCTTCTCGCTGGGGCGCATGTCTTCCAAGAGGTTGACGAGCGGCTTGCCCTTAGAGCGGCGTCCGCCCTCGGGGATCTCCCACGCTTTGAGCCAGTAGCATCTGCCGAAGTTAGTGAAGATGAGGAGGTAATCATGAGTCGAGGCGACATAGATGTCTTTCAGAACATCTGTTTCTTTTTTCATCTCTACGCCTATCACTCCCTGACCGCCGCGACGCTGCTCGCGGAAAGTGTCGATCGGCATGCGCTTGACGTAGTCATCTTCTGAAATCGTGATGAAGACAGGGATGTCTGGGATGAGGTCTTCAATGTTAAACTCCCCTTCTGCAGCAATGATCTTGGTTTTGCGGTCAGAACCATGGTGTCTCTTCAGTTCCTGCAGCTCGTCCTTAATGATGCCGCGCACCAGATCTTCTGAAGAGAGAATCGCGCGGAGGTGAGCGATTTTAGCGACGAGGTCGTTGTACTCTGACTCCACTTTTTCTCTTTCGAGGCCAGTGAGCTGGTAGAGGCGCAGATCGAGAACAGCATTTGCCTGACGATCGGTGAACTCGTAATTGGCCATCAATTCAGATTTCGCTGCATCGCGGTTTTCTGCAGCGCGGATCAGTCTAACGATAGCATCGAGATGCTCGAGGGCTTTGAGGTAGCCTTCCAAAATGTGGGCTCTGGCTTCTGCTTTTGACAGCTCGAAGCGGGTCCTGCGGCGGATCACCTCGATACGGTGCTCAATCCAGCAAGAGAGAAAGTGCTTGATGTTCATGACGCGTGGCAAGCCCCTATCCAAAGCCAGCATGTTGCACCCGAAGGTCACTTGCAAGTCAGTGAATTTATAGAGCTGGTTGATCGTCACATCGGGGATCTCCCCTTTCTTGAGCTCAACTACGACGCGCATACCGTCTTTGTCCGATTCATCGCGAATATCGGAAATGCCTGGAACCGTCTTCTCGTTAACGAGGTTAGCGATCTTCAAGATGAGTTCAGACTTACTGACGTTGTAGGGAATCTCATCGATGACGAGGCGCTGGCGATCAGTATCGCCCATCTCTTCCACGCGAATGACGCCGCGCAGAGTGATTTTGCCGCGTCCGGTATAATAGGCCTCTTTGATTCCGCGGTAGCCGCAAATCACCCCGCCTGTGGGGAAGTCGGGTGCGGGCATCACTTCCATGATCTGATCGATCGTCGCATTGGGATTTTCGACGACAAGAGTTGTCGCAGTGATCAACTCGCCCAAGTTGTGCGGAGGAATGTTAGTGGCCATACCGACGGCGATCCCGGAGGAGCCGTTAGCTAGGAGGTTGGGAAACTTTGCAGGAAATACAGTGGGTTCCGTGCGCGTTTCATCGTAGTTGGGCACGAGATCGACGGTCTCTTTCTCGAGATCTTCCATGAGCGCCATCGAAGCGTGAGTGAGGCGTGCTTCGGTGTATCGCATCGCAGCTGGTGGGTCGCCGTCGACTGAACCAAAGTTACCTTGACCATCGATGAGTTTGTAGCGCATCGCCCATTCTTGAGCCATGCGG
>JAZJZV010000039.1:21877-22293 GCA_040389485.1 Chlamydiota bacterium | reverse complement strand
CCGAGGAATATACATCCGAGTACAAAGGTGATGGCAAAAAAGGCGAGCGTCCACTTTTTATCTTTGCGATGCGCGCAAGCGCCTCCCATTCCGATGGTGAAGCTGCTGAAGAGGAAAATCAGAGTCTGAAGCAGAGCGCGCGGAAGATGAAGGATATCACTTGCTGATGGTCCTCCGAAGGTGCTATGGCGCAGAACCGCATAAGTGGCAAACATGGCGCCAAACAAGATGAAGTCCGACAAAAGAAACATCCAAAACCCAAAGACGGTTCTCGAGTAGGTGTCGTGATGCGCGTCCGGATAGCTCTCGTGTATGACGGGGGTTGATTTTTTCATGCGTGTTGTTTCCTGCTTTCGTGTTTCTCCACCTCTTTTGCCGAGATGGAATACTCGGGATGCTTTTCAGACAGGTGGACA
>JAZJZV010000039.1:20679-21867 GCA_040389485.1 Chlamydiota bacterium | reverse complement strand
CGACAACGATGCCCGCTAAGCTTACCCATGCGAGCCAGAACATCCACCAGATCAGCCCAAAACTGAAGAGGAAGCTGCATACTCCAATCCAAAAACCAACGCCGGTGTTCTTCGGCATATGGATCTCTTTGTACTTCTTGGGCGCAGGCGCCGTTTTTGCATGCTTGGTCACCCAGAAAGGATCACGCGTATGTACTTCGGGAGTGATCGCGAAGTTGTAGTGCGGCGGAGGAGATGCCGTTGACCACTCGAGCGTCCGGCCGTTCCACGGATCGCCCGTCGTGTCGAGGTTTTCTTTGCGCTGCTTGATACTCACGATCAGCTGCAAGATCTGTAAGCTAAAGCCCGTTACCACGATCAGAGCGCCAATACCCGCCACGATAAACAGCGGCTGCCATTCGGGGACGTTGTAGTTGTTCAATCTGCGCGTTGCGCCCATAAAGCCAAGCAGGTAGAGCGGTGAGAATGCGATGAGGAATCCCGACAGCCAGCACCAAAAGGCAGCAATGCCCAGTTTGCGGTGGAGCTTGAAGCCCAGGAATTTGGGGAACCAGTACTCGTAGCCAGCGAAAAAGCCAAAGACCACTCCTCCAATGATCACAAAGTGAAAGTGCGCGATCAAAAAGAGACTGTTGTGCACCTGGAAGTCAGCTCCCGGGATCGACATGAGAACCCCTGCCACTCCACCGAGGGTAAAGGTCGTGATGAATCCCAAGAACCAGTACATCGGCGGCGTAAACAAAATGCGTCCCCGGAACATCGTGAAGAGCCAGTTGAACACCTTGACCCCCGTTGGAATCGCAATGATCATCGTCATGATACCGAAGAAGGCGTTGACATTTGCGCCCGCTCCCATCGTGAAGAAGTGGTGCAGCCACACGATGAAAGAGAGGAAGGCGATTGCGACGAGAGCCCAAACCATCGACACATAGCCGAAGAGTCTTTTTTGAGAGAAGACGGGTACGACTTCGGAAAAGATCCCAAAGGCAGGCAGAATGAGGATGTAGACCTCGGGGTGGCCCCATGCCCAGAAGAGGTTGATGTACATCATCGGATTTCCACCAAAATCAGGCGTAAAGATCTTAGTATCCAGAAGGCGATCTGTCGTGAGTAGCGTCGTTGTTGCCGTGAGAATGGGGAAGGCAAAGACCTCGAGCACCATCGTGACAAGGCATGCCCATACGAAAA
>JAZJZV010000039.1:13395-20669 GCA_040389485.1 Chlamydiota bacterium | reverse complement strand
TCGGCATGCGCATCAGCGTCATCCCAGGGCAGCGCATCTTCAGGATCGTCACTAAGAAGTTGATTCCAGAGAGCAAGCTCCCCGCCCCAGAAACGGTCACGCTCCACAGCCAGTAGTCGACGCCCACTCCCGGGTTGTATTTGATGCCTGCAAGAGGAGGATAGGCCGACCAGCCCGTTCCCGCATACTCGCCGACGACAAGAGAGACGAAGATGAACATCCCTCCGAAAGTAAAGAGCCAAAAACTCAAGTTGTTTAAGAAGGGAAAGGCCACATCTCTTGCGCCAATCTGAATCGGTAGCACCAGGTTGATGAGCCCAAACATCACTCCCATCCCCACGAAGAAGATCATCGTTACGCCATGGGCTGTTGCGAGCTGCTGAAAGTGAGACGCCGTCAAATAGCCCATCGATTCGCCCACTGCTGTGGCTTGCTGCGCCCGCATCATTAGGGCATCGAACAGTCCTTTGAACAGCATGACGAAGGAGACGATGATGTACATGATCCCGATTTTCTTGTGGTCCACCGAGGTGATCCACTCCGTCCACAGCCATTTCCACTTCTTCAAATAAGTGAGAAGAACGATAAAGAAGATCGCTCCGATCACCATCGACACTCCCGCCGCGACCTCAATCCAATCGTGAATAAAAGCATTTAAGTTAAGTCTTCCAAGCATCGCATTTCCTCATTGAGCAGGCATCATGTATTTCATCAGAACTTTGTCGAACAGATCCCCCTGTCCCAGCACATAGGTCGAAACTGGATCGTAGGAGGTGGGGGCCACTAACTGATTGTATTCGGTCATTCCAAGCGTTTTGCTCGACTGTTTCACCGAAGCAACCCAAGCATTAAATTCTTCATCAGTGCTCGATTTTGCAGTGAAGGTCATCCCCGCAAAACCATCTCCGCTGATATTGGCAGATACGCCCCGATAGGAACCCGGCTCGTTGGCAATCAGATGAAGCTTGGAGCGCATCGCAGGCATCGCGTATATCTGCCCGCCCAGCTGCGGAATCCAGAAGGAGTTCATCGGTGCATCTGAGGTGATTTCAAAAGCAATCGGCGTTTTTTCTGGGAACTGAATGAAGTTGATGGTCGCAATATTGTATTCGGGGTAGATGAAAAGCCATTTCCACTGAAGGGCGACGACCTGGATTTTCACCGGAGTTTTTCCGTTTTCAATCGGCTTAAAAGGATTGAGTTCGTGGCTCGATTTCCAGGTGATAATACCGAGGACGACCACGATCACAAGGGGAACCCCCCACCAGCAGTACTCAGCGATGTAGTTGTGCTCCCAATCGGGATCGTGTCTTGCCTTCTCGTTGTCTGCCCGGTATTTGCAGGCAAAGACTAAAGTCAGGATGAAGACGGGAATCACGACGATCAACATGAGCAACGAAGAGGTTACAATCAGATCCCGTTCCTTCTCTCCAATCATCCCCTTGGGTTCGAGAACAGCGATGTTGTTGTTGCTGATGTAGAGGAAGCTGATTGCAACCACTGCGAGAAGCAGCAGTCCTGCCAGAAGGAACTTGTATTTTGTTTTCATCTTAAATCTCTAGAGGTACGAGCAAAAGAGCCCAATACCCCTAGATCTAAAGTGTCGAAAACAAAAAAGCAAACTAAAAATTTTACACCAAAACGCGACTCAAGAATCGAATTTTGGTTGCGCCAAAGCCTCTTAAGAAGCTGAGTGTGCAGACGAACAACATTTAAACGCAAAGCCGCAACGTCACAGGGACGCAAAGGAAAAAAGAGAAAGACGAATTTTTGCGACTTGGGGTCTTTGCGTTTTTTCCGATAACTTTTGTTAAACTGTACTAGCCCCGCCATCGACGCAGAGCGTATGCCCCGTGATGAACGCAGCGCCCTCTGATAGCAAAAATGCAATCGAGGCTGCGATTTCCTCAGGCTTGCCCACTCTGCCGAGGGGGATGGAAGCGAGGACCTCCTTCTCTTCAGGACTGCCCACAGGACGCGATGTGCGAAAGAGCTCAGTATCAATGGGGCCAGGGGCAATTGCGTTGACGGTGATTCTGAAAGGAGCGAGCTCAAGAGCCCATGTGCGCGTGCATCCAATGAGCGCGCATTTAGCTGCGGCGTAGCTCGTGCGCCCCGCAATTCCAAAAATGGCGCGCGAAGAGATGTTGATGATCCTCCCCCACTTCTTCTCCTTCATCTGATGGACAAAACTTTGGACGACTTGTATGGCTGTGCGCACATTCAAGTCGTACACAGCCTCTAGCGATTCCAAGTCAATCGATCCCAGCGGCTGCGGAAGCGCGATCCCGACGTTGTTGACGATTCCATCGATTGCATGCAATTGAGCGATTTCAGTGAGCACCCCTTCCGTTTCAGCAGCGCTACTCAGATCACAGGGAAAAAACGTTCCTGGGAATTTTCCTTCAGGGTGATGCCGCGCAATTCCTACGACGTGGAAACCTTCACGTGCCAGGTGATGGCTCGTCGCCAGTCCAATTCCTTTCGATGCACCTGTAATTAAAATCGTCTTCTTTTCCACAATCGTCTCCACGTTCGGTATATTTTCCAACCATAAAGAAGTATGAGAATTTTGAAAAGTTTTGATAGGTTTTGTGCGTTGACTTTTGAAAGTTGATCAATTAAAACATTCCCGCTTTAAAACAATAAAAGGTGTCCCGCAATGAGTGCAATAGATTGCTGCCGAGGCCTCCCGCGACCCGTGCGAGAGTACTTTGATCCCACGGAAGGGGAGATCTCGCTCGAAGAGGTGCAAGAGCGTTTGCAGCCGCAAATCGATGCGTGGCGAGGCAATGATGTGCGAAATGAAGCCTTTTGGACCATTTGGGCAGGTGTTGAGCAAAACCCCAGGATATTTGCCAAGTATCTTTTGAACGAGTTTAAAAGAGAGGGTATCGCAAAAGGAACTGTAGTGGATTTGGGGTGCGGCAGTGGACTAGATGCATTGGAATTGTTTGCGGCTGGATGGAATGTCATTGCCGTTGATAGCAGTCAAGGAGCACTCGACATCCTCAAATCTAAGGTAAAGGAACTTAAAAAAGCTCTCTCCCGACATCATCGTAATCATCCGGGGGATCAGATTAAAATGGGAACCCTCAAGACTGTACGCTCTCCCATCGAGTCTTACACATTTCCAAGCGGAAAAGTGGAAATCGTGTTGGCCCTTGATTCTCTCAACTATTGCCACCCCGCAGAAATGCTCCGCATTTGGAATAGGGCTCACGAGGCGTTAAAAACCGGCGGGCGCATCTTATGTAGTCTTCCAAGAGCTCCTCTTTTTCCTTTCACGACGACCTTCGCTAACATGGTAGCACCCTCTTGGTATACCGATCCCATCGCTTTTCATGCACTACTGCGCAGAAAAGGGTATGTGGAAGAGTACTTTAGGTATTCCGGCAGGGGTGTATTTTCCCCCACAATGATGTTAGCAATTGGCAAAAAAGCTTAAGAGGTTGAAATGGGCATTATATCATTCTTGCAAAACATCCGTCTTCCTATGCGGAGAATGGCGTTTCAAGAGGCAGAGCAGCGCATCGCAGAGAAAGCGTACACGTGGAAGCCCGACCCGCGAGCAGAGGTCCACTGGGCCGTCCACGCTAGGATGAAACATCCGCCCGGGCTCCTTGTTACTCGGCTGCTCGCTGAGTTTGACTTAGAAGGGGTCCAAATTGGAAGCGCCATCGACCTGGGATGCGGCAGTGGAATTCACACACTCGATTTGCTCTCCCGCCGTTGGGATGTGACGGCGATCGATTCCAATAAAACCGCTCTGGCAATCCTCGAGAAGCGTGTGCAAGACCTCAGGCGGGCTTGCTATCAATCTGACAGGCCCTTGCAAATGGGCAAGCTCACTCCCATCCAATCTCCGATGGAAAACTGCATTTTTCCTTCCGATGTCGATCTCGTGATCGCCATGCACTCCCTCTCTTACTGCAATCCAGCAAAAATGCTCACGGTCTGGAATAGGGCCCACGAAGCCCTGCGTCCTGGAGGGAGGATCGTCGCCAGTTTCGCCAGAGCTCCCTTGCTTCCTCTGTCCTCCCCTGGAGTGAGTGCCTGGCACACCGAGCCTGCTATTGTCGATGCGCTACTGCGTGAAAAAGGGTACAAGGTGGAGTTTTTTAGCGATGGAGGAAGGTTGCTGCTCTCCACAGGCAATCTGATGGTCATTGCCAAAAAAGTCTAGAGCGTGGAATTTGCACTTCTCTCTTTTTTCGTCATCAAGTTACCATCGATGGTACGGATATTGATTAACAAGAGCTTCAAATATGTTGAAAAAAAGAAAACTAGGCAAGCAGGGTCTTGAAGTATCAGAGCTGGGGCTCGGATGTATGGGGATGAGCCAGTCCTATGGAACGCCTGATGATGCAGAGTCGATGGCGACGATTCACCGCGCGATCGAGCTTGGCGTTACACTGTTTGACACAGCGGAGATGTATGGCCCCTACACCAACGAGGAGCTGCTCGGCAAAGCTCTCAAGGGCAAGCGCGAAAAGGTAGTCATCGCAACAAAATTTGGCTACAAGCTCGTAAATGGTAAAATGGAGGGGATCACCAGCCATCCCGATCATATCCGTAAGGTTGTCAATGAGTCGCTTAAAAGACTCGGAGTGGACTACATTGACCTTCTCTATCAACACCGCGTCGATCCCCTCGTTCCCATTGAAGAAGTGGTAGGCGTGATGGCGGAATTTGTCCAAGCGGGCAAGGTGCGCTATTTGGGACTTTCTGAAGCAGGCGAGGAGACCATCCGCCGCGCACACAAAACTCATCCCATTTCCGCCGTGCAAAGCGAGTATTCTCTGTGGGAACGCAATTTGGAGCCGCGCATCATTCCTCTTCTGCGCGAACTTGGCATTGGCCTCGTTCCTTTCGCTCCTCTGGGTCGCGGATTTTTAACGGGAACAGTGAAACGCGCTGAAGAATATCCCGAAGGCGACTTCCGCCGCACAGATCCCCGCCTGCAAGGCGCAAACTACGATGCCAATATGCGGGCCGTTGCCACCGTGCGCAAGATGGCAGAGCGCAAGGGAGCCACTCCTTCCCAGCTCGCCCTTGCATGGGTTCTGCACCAGGGAGAAGATATTGTGCCCATCCCCGGCACTAAGCGCAGAAGTTATCTCGAGGAAAACATCGCCGCAGCCGCGCTCGTGCTCACAGCGTCTGAACTGAAAGAGTTGAGTGAGGCTCTTCCCCCGGGATTTGCCACGGGAGAGCGCTATAACTCAATGCAATTGAAGTTTATTGATCGATAGAAAAATCGCTGGCAAGCGGGCGCATGCGCTCAGTGTAGTCCTCTCCTGAAATGTCAGTGATGTATTGCGCAACGGTCTTCTCGGCATTTGCGCTCGTTTGGTAGCGCAGTTTAGGATGGGGATCTTCCACGACATTTTTGATCGCGAGGGCGACCTCTTCAGCTGTCTGCCCGTGCTCGGGTATGGGTCTTTTTCCACGAGCGATTGCACTAAGAAAGTCGCAGACTTTTTGGTAAGGGTTCTCCTCAAGCGCACGCGATCCCGTTTTGATAGTAAAATCGGTCTCCACATGCCCCGGCTCGACGATGGAGACGGGGATATTCCAAGGCAGAACCTCAATGCTCAGCGCTTCTGAGAGTGACTCCAGCGCCGCCTTGCTCGCTGTGTAAGCGCTGCCATAGGGTTGGCCGTACACGCCCTGCTCGCTGCTGATATTGATGATATGCCCCTTTTTTTGTGCACGCATATGGGGGAGCACTTCCTGGCACATGCGGATCACGCCGTAAAAATTCACATCCATTTCTTCTTGGATCTCATCGATGCTGAGACATTCTACGGGGCCTCCAAGCGCATACCCGGCGTTATTGATCAGGATATCGATGCGTCCCTCTTGCGCGAGGATTTCTTCTACTGCACGCTGGATGCTCGCTCTCTTAGTCACATCTAATGGGATAAAGTGCATATGAGGATGGGAAGAGAGGGGGGCATTACCTCGGATGGTGGCATAAACGCGGTAGCCGTTTTGGGCTAAAAGCTCTGCCGTCGCAAGGCCGATGCCGCGCGAGGCGCCTGTGATGAGTACGACAGGACCTGGCTTTGACGCGTGTGCGTTTTGTGTGATTGTCATGTGGTGGTCGCTATCCACGGTGAGGATCAAGCGCGCTTGCTGTTTGGAGGACATGATATTCTCATGGAAATCGAGTAGAATCGCTTCCATGTGATGCGCAAACTGCTCTGGAGTACGCTTGTGGGTTTTTTTCTGCTCGCGCTCCCACTTCCATGCGGTGATGTTGTCTTCTTCAGATTCTAGGTAAATGCCTCCCGCACAGTATTGGAAAAAATCAAGCGGCGCCGCATTGCTCAAAGTGTAAATTCCATCGAAGAGAATGAGGTCAACATCTGTAAGATCGATCACTTCCATTCCACTTTCTGCAGTGATTTGGTTGTGAAAAGGCTTCTCGATCCGTTTTGAACCTGAGGCAATTGCACGGAGAGTGCGGTGCACCTCGTCAACGCGCAGATGGCTGGGGTCCCATTCTGTGCCCACTTTTCTTCTTTCCTCCACGGAAAGATTGAAGTGGTCCAAGTGGAGAACGATGCATCGCACGCCTGCCTCTTGCAGAAGGCTCTTTAAGTTGAGGGAAAAATGCGTTTTCCCCACACCCGCGCACCCACCGATCCCAAGGATAGGAGGAGGACTTGCGGGTGCTAGCCGATGGGCGCTCGCCATCTCGGCTGCATATTGGGTGATCGGGGAAAGGTCCTTTGCGTGGATTAACGAAGCTACGCAAAGAAGAAATAGAACGAAAATTTTACGCATGCTTATCCTCTGTAAAGCATTTAAACTTTTGAATCATCCGGCGCATGTGAGGGTCGCTTTCATCAAAGGGGATCTCTGCAAACGAAAACCACTGAATGGAGTGGAATTCGCTCTCATCGTAAGAGTAGAGTGTAGTATCGCTGCCCTTGAGTACGTACCAGAGAGTGATGTCCGTGTGTGGTTTTTCCTGGCCGACGGTCTGTGTCACCGTCAAAAAAAGAGGCTCTTCACACAAAAAATCTGCCTGTACTCCCAATTCTTCTCCAAGTTCCCTTGTGACTGTTTCGATGGGAAGTTCTCCCGGTTCGACATGGCCTCCTGAGGGGAGCCACAGATTGGCTTTCTTGTGCCTGACGAGAAGCGTCTTGTTGTGTTCTGGGTCCACTAAGAGAAAGTAGACGACCAAATGGGGATCGGGGGTGGCGGGTTTGGCGACGCGAAAGATGTCAGCCCCCGATTCGATCCATTTTCTTGCAAAC